>JBOHRW010000019.1:0-13266 GCA_050732935.1 Gemmatimonadota bacterium | reverse complement strand
CAGGGTCGCTACGGCATCAATCCCGACCTGTCGTGCTTCGGCAAGGTGCTGGGCGGCGGGCTGCCGCTCGCCGCCTTCGGGGGCCGGGCCGAGATCATGGACCACCTCGCCCCGCTCGGCCCCGTCTACCAGGCGGGCACCCTGTCGGGGAACCCGCTGGCGATGGCGGCCGGCTCGGCCGCCCTCGACGGGCTCGCCGATCCGGACGCGTACGACAGATTGGAGCAGCGGACGCGTCGCCTGGCCGACGGGCTGCGGGCGGCGATCGCGGAAGGGCCAGCGGCCGGCCGGGCGAGCGTGCAATCGCTGGCCTCGCTCCTGACCGTCTTCTGGACGCCTTCGCCCCCGCGCGACTACGACGCCGCGCGCTTGACCGACGAGGCGGCCTTCGGACGCTTCTTCCACGCCATGCTCGAGCGGGGCATCCACCTCCCGCCCTCGCCCTACGAGGCCTGGTTTCTGACCCTCGCCCACGGCGACCGGGAGATCGAGCGCACCCTCGAGGCGTCCCGTGAGGCCCTCGCGCTTGCGGTGCGGGGAGCGCGGACGTGAACGATCGCTTCCTCCGCGCCTGCCGGCGGCAGCCGGTCGACTGCACGCCGGTCTGGTTCATGCGGCAGGCGGGACGCTCGCTCCCCGAGTATCGGGCGGTCCGCGAGCGTCATTCCCTCCTCGACATCGTGCGGCTTCCCGAGCTCTGCGCAGAGGTGACCCTCCAGCCGGTCCGCCGCCTGGGGGTGGACGCGGCGATCGTCTTCGCCGACATCACGATCCCCTTCGAGGGGCTCGGGGTCGACTTCGAGATCCGGTCCGGGGTGGGGCCGGTCGTGGCCCGGCCCGTCCGGACGCCGACGGACGTGGACGGCCTCGAGCGGTTCGACCCGGGCGATCTGGTCGGCTCGCTGGTCGAAGCGCTCCGCCTGCTGCGGCGCGAGAGCCCGGTCCCGGTGATCGGGTTCGCGGGCGCCCCCTTCACGCTCGCCTCGTACCTGATCGAGGGCGCGCCGACGCGGCGCTTTCTCCAGATCAAGCGCTTCATCCGCGCCCATCCCGAGGCTTGGGAGGAGCTCATGCGCCGGCTCACCGATGCCACCATCGCCTATCTCACGCTTCAGGCCGAGGCGGGCGCCCTGGCCCTCCAGATCTTCGACTCCTGGGTCGGCTGTCTGGCTCCCGACGACTACCGCCGTTGCGTGCAGCCCCACATGCGGCGGCTCTTCGCCGGCCTGTCGGGTGTGCCGGTCATCCACTTCGGTACCGACACGACGGGGCTGCTTCCGGACATGGCCGCCGCCGGCGGCGATGTGATCGGCTTCGACTGGCGGATAGATCTGGGACGCGGCTGGGATCTCGTCGGTGACCGGGCGGTCCAGGGGAACCTGGACCCTGCCGTGGCCGCGGGCCCCTGGGAGGCGGCTCGCGCGGGTGCCGAGCGCGTGCTCGCCGAGGCCGCCGGACGACCCGGTCACGTCTTCAACCTGGGGCACGGCGTCCTGCCCGAGACGCCGGTGGAGAACCTGCGCCGGCTCGTCGACCACGTGCACGACCAGAGCGCCCGAACGGGCGCGCCGCGCGCGGCCACGGCATGAGACAAGGGCTCCTCGTGATGGCGTACGGGACCCCCCGGCGCCTGGAGGATGTGGGGGCATACTACACGCACATCCGGCGCGGCCGCCCGCCGCCCGCCCCGCTCCTCCTGGAGCTCGTCGAGCGCTACCGCGCCGTCGGCGGGCCGACCCGGCTGAACCAGATCACGCGCGAGCAGGCCGATGGCCTCGAGCGGGCGCTCGCCGGGCGCGGCTTCGAGGTCACCGTGCGGGTCGGGTTCAAGCACGTCGAGCCGTTCATCGGCCAGGCAGTCCGGGAGCTGGCCGACACCGGCATCGGGCGGGCCGTCGGCCTCGTCATGGCCCCGCACTACTCGCTCCGCTCGATCGCTGAGTACGAGGACCGCGCCCGGGAAGCCGCGCCCGAAGGCTTCGAGATCGAGATGATCCGCAGCTGGCACGATCATCCCGGGTTCGTGGCGTTCCTGGGCAATCGCCTGCAGGAGGCGCTCGAACGCGTCGGCGGAGATCCGCACGTCGTATTCACCGCGCACTCGGTCCCGGCCCGCGTGCTCGAGGGCGGCGACCCCTATCCCGGCCAGCTCCTCGCCACGAGCCGGGCGGTGGTGGACGCGATCGGGATCGACCGCTGGACCTTCGCCTACCAAAGCGCCGGACGGACCGCCGAGCCCTGGCTGGGGCCCGACATCCTGGACGTGATCGCGGACCTCGCGGAGCGCGGCGAAACGGGCATGCTCGTCCAGTCGATCGGGTTCGTGGCCGACCATCTCGAGGTCCTCTACGATCTGGATATCGAGGCCCGACGGGCCGCCGAGCGTCGCGGACTTTCCTTCGCCCGCACCCGCATGCCGAACGTGCATCCCGACTTCGTCGCCGCGCTCGCCGACCTCGCAGCGACGCGGCTCGCGACCCCGAGCCGGGGGGCGCGCGTGGGCCGCTGAGCGTCGCCGTCGTCGGCGGGGGTCTCACCGGGCTGGCGGCCGCATGCGCGCTCGCCCGCAGGGGCCTCCGGACGGTCCTGCTCGAAGCCGGCGACCGGTTGGGAGGGACGATCCGGACCGTGAGGCAGGACGGGTTCCTGATCGAGACGGGGCCCGAGTCCTTCGCCACCCGGAAGCCCACCCTCCTCGGGCTGTGCCGGGAGCTGGGGCTCGACGACGAGCTTCTCTTCGCCGACCGCTCCCGGCCTACCGGCGTGTTCGCGCGTGGCCGGCTGCGGCCCCTGCCGGCCGGGGTCGGGATCGCCCCGACCCGCCTCCGTCCCCTCCTCGCGAGCGGGATCCTGACCCCGCTCGAAAAGCTTCGTCTCCTCACCGACCTCTTTCTTCCCGCGCGGGCCGGCGTGGGGGACCAGAGCCTCGGCGCCGTGGTGGGGTGGCGGCTGGGAGGCGCCACGCTCGACCGCCTGGTGGCCCCGATCGCGGCCGGGGTCTATGGCGCGGATCCGGACCGGCTGAGCCTGGCGGCGACCTTTCCCGAGATCCTGGAGGCGGCCCGCCGGGGCTCCTTGATCCGCAACCTGCGCCCCGCGGGCGGGGGTGGCGGGCGGCCGTCCTCCCCGTTTGCCACGCTGCGGGACGGGCTCGGCCGGCTGGTCGAGCGATGTGCCGAGGCCGCGGAAGCGGTCGACGTGCGGACCGACGCGCGTGTCGGGCGGATGCGCAGGGTCGAAGCCGGATGGCGGCTCGAGCTGGCCGATGGAGCCGTGGTGGAAGCGAGCATCGCGATCCTCGCGGTCCCGGCCGCGGAAGCGGCGCGGCTTCTCGCCGGTGCCGCGCCGGGTGCGTCGCGGATCCTGCGAGTCTTCCGCCGGGTCACGACGGCGGTGGTCACGCTGGGGTACGAGGCGGGCAGCGTGCCCGTCCCGGAGAGCAACGGCTTCGTCGTCGCTCGCGACCAGCGCCTCCCCATCACCGCGGCCACGTTCTCGTCCTCGAAATGGCCCGGCCGGGCGCCGCCCGGACGGGTCCTCGTCCGGGTCTACCTGGGTCGCCGGGGCGATCCGGTGGATTCCGGGACCGAAGCCGAGCTCGTCCGGCGCGCGCGCTCCGGGCTCGCGACCGCGACGGGGTGGCGCGCCGATCCGATCCTCACGCGGGTCGACCGCTGGGTGGACGCGATGCCCCAGTACGACGTCGGCCATCTGGAACGCGTGGCGGCCGTCGAGCGGGAGCTCGGGGCCGGGTTCCGCGTGCTTCTCGCCGGCGCCGACTATCGGGGCGTCGGGCTCGCCGACTGCGCGGCTCAGGGGCTGGAGGCGGCGCGCCGTGCCGAGGCGCTGCGGGCCCTGCTGGACCGCGGGCGGGAATCCGAGTAGCGCTCGCGTCAGCGACGGGTGCGGAATAGACGCGGGGATCGGACCACAACCTTCCGGGTCGCGGGCGGCGCGGCGCGGACGCATCGGCTAGAATGAAGCTTTTGCCATGCCGGGACTCCGGCTCGAAGGCTCCTTTCCGCGGAGGCGGTGACGATCGTGGGGCTGCTGAAAAGGCTCTTCCTGGGTCGCTGGTTGGTGCGCTGGCTGTTTCGCGGTGGCCCCTGGTCCATCGCCCTCAAGCTGGCGGGGGCCGCGCTCTGGGGCGCCTGGCGGTTGCGCCGCGAAGGGAAGCGGACGGAGCGGGAGCGGCGGAAGCTCGAGATCGATGCGGATTACGAGGTCGTCCCGGAGGGGAGGCTGGAGCCCGGGAGCGGCGCTAGGAACACCGGTGCCGCGCGGGGGTATGGGCCGCACAACACGTCACCGCCAAATGAAGAACGGATCCATTTCGACCCTCGAGAGGAGACATCATGACCAGATTCACTAGCCTGCTGGGCATCGTGGCGCTTCTGGCGCTCGCCGCGCCAGTCGCCGCCCAGGAGGAAGAGCCGGCCGGGGAGACTCCCGACTCGCTGGCCGAGGAGACTCCGGACACGATTGCCGAGGAGACCCCCGACGAGGTGGCCTCCACCCACGACTGGGAGTTCGTCCTCCAGCCCGACGACGCAGCCGCCGATGCCACCGCCACCGTCATGGTGACGGAGGGCGATCCCGAAAACACGTTCGTGGTCGAGGTGACGGGCCTGCCTGCGGTGGACGATCTGGACGACGAGACCCGCGACGTCAACGCCTATACCGTCTGGATCGCTCCGAGCAGGGACAAGGTCAAGGAAGCGACTCTGGCGGGCTCGCTGAGCGTGGACCCCCAGGGGAACGCGATGTTCGAGGGCACGACCGAGCTCGACACGTTCGGGATCCTGATCCTCGCCACCGAGAATGGCGCTCCCGAGTCGCTGAGCGGCGTGCCCGTGCTGACGGGCATTCCCGCCACGGAGACCGATGAGGTCCCGGCGGCCGAGCCGCAGCCGGAGCCGGGCGTGGAGCCACAGCCCGAGCCGGGCGTGGAGCCGCAGCCGGAGCCGGGCATGGAGCCCGAGCCGGAGACGCCACAGCGCTGACCGAGCCGAACCCTTCGCGCGGCCATCCCGCGCGCCGAGCCGCCCCTGGAGACAGGGGCGGCTTTTTTTGAGCGGACGCTTGACAGGTCCCACCGGGTTCCTATACAATGTGGGGCCAAGTGGGATGAAGTGGGATATAATGGGACTTCATGGACGTCTGGAGCAATGAGGGGTCGCTACGCCATTTCTGGGTCAGTTCACCCACTCGCTCGATGACAAGGGCCGAGTCAGCCTGCCGGCACGGTTCCGAAACGGGGAGGCCGGACAGTGCTTCGTCGCTACGCGCGGGATCGGGGGGGAATGCCTGTTTCTCTATCCCTTTCCCGAGTGGGAGAAGGTCGTGGAGCGTCTCGAGCGTCAGAAGGCGCGGGTCGATCCCAGGCAGCGTCGACTCTACCTGCAGATGATGCAGAACACCGTGGAGACTCCGGTCGACGGCCAGGGACGGATCTCGACTCCTCAGCGCCTCCTGGAGCTCGTCGGGATCGAGGGAGAGGTGACGTTCGTGGGAGCCGGCGAGGTGATCGAGATGTGGAACCCTGAGCGCTACGCGAATTACGTCGCCGGCTCCGGCGAGGAGCTGGACGGCTGGCTTCTCCGGTATCTGTGACGATCGGTGGCGGGGCGGCGCCATCGTCGCACCTTGTTCGGCGGGCGCATCGGCCCGCTCGGTGCGTGACGGGGATTTCTGCCACCGACCACTTGTTCCACGAACCGGTATTGCTGACGGAGACGATCGAGTTGCTGAGACCCAGAAGCGGCGGGACGTACCTGGACGGGACGGTGGGCGGCGGCGGTCACGCCGAGGCCATTCTCGAGGCTTCCGGCCCCGACGGGCGGCTGATCGGACTCGACCGCGACCCAGCCGCCGTCACGGCGGCTCGCGAGCGCCTGGCGCGCTTCGGAAGACGGGTCGTGATCCACGACATGAACTTCGCCGAGGTCGACCGGACGCCGGGGCTCGAGCGGGTACTCTTGGACGGGGCTCTGCTCGACCTCGGCGTTTCCTCGGCTCAGATCGACGATGAGGCGCGCGGCTTCAGCTACCGCCGGGACGCTCCACTGGATATGCGGATGGGGCCCAGAGGGGAACCTGTGCGGGAATGGTTGTCGCGCGCCGAACTTTCCACGATCGCCCGCGTGCTCCGCGAGTACGGCGAGGAACGTCATGCGATGCGTATCGCGCGAGCCATCGTCCGGGAGCGTGAGCGGGCGCCGATCGAGACCACGGGCCGCCTGCGGGCGGTGGTCGAGTCGGCCGTCCCCTCGAGCGCCCACCGGCTCAAGTCGGTGGCGCGGGTGTTCCAGGCGCTCCGGATCATGGTCAACGACGAGCTCGACGCGCTGGCCCGGGGCCTCGAGCTCTGCACCGACAGGCTCGTGCCCGGAGGTCGGCTCGCGGTCATCGCCTATCATTCGCTCGAGGATCGCATGGTGAAGCGGTATTTCCGCGAGCTGGCCGCAGACTGCGTTTGCCCGCCCGATTTTCCGGTGTGCCGCTGCGACAAGCGTTCCGAGGTCACGATCCTTACGCGCCGGCCGGTGGTTCCCTCCGAGGACGAGATCGCCCGAAACCCCCGTTCCCGCAGCGCCCGGCTGCGGGCGGTCGAGAAGAAGCTCGCGGCTTGAGGAGGGAGCCACGATGAACGCCTATGTTCGCGAGTACCAGAAGATCGAACGCCGCCGCCGCCGCCGCGACAGCTTCCTGCTTCGATACCTTCCGGCGCTGCTGCTGCTGGCCGCCGTGGTAGTGGTGGGAAAGATCTACGTACAGTCGGTGGCGCTCAGATGGTCGAACCACGTGGTCGAGCTGCGGAAGACCGCCCAGGAGCTCGAGGTTGCGAACGAGGACCTGACGCGCTCGATCGCCTCCCTTACGACCCGCGAGAGAGTCGTCCGCGACGCCGAGCGGCGTCTCGGTATGGCTACCCCCGAGGAGGAGGACCTGGTGTGGCTGCCGGTCGTGGATCCGACCGTCGGCGGGACCGTCGTGGAGGATGAGCCGGAAGGAACGACGGACGGTCCCTGGCAGCGGTGGTTGGACAGGTTGTTCCAGGACGAGGCGCTGGCCCTGACGAGTCGATAGGAGCTCACAAGCGCGTTCGACTCGCGAGGCACGAGCTGACCGCCAGGGGGAGACGTGGAACCAGAGCGCCTCAAAATCGCCCGTCGACGGCAGAGCTGGCTGTTCCTCTCGCTGCTCCTCTTCGGCGGCTGGGTAGGCTGGTCGTTCTTCGAGATCCAGGTCATCGGCCACGAGCGTTACCTGGCCGCGGCCCAGCGACAGCAAAAGAAACGCGTCGAGATCCCTCCCGAGCGCGGCACCATCTACGACCGCAACGGCGTACCGCTGGCGGTCAATCGAGAGCAGTACGGGCTCTACCTCGTCCCGCGCCGGATCGGCGACATCGACGCATTCGTCTCGGAACTGACCGGTATCCTCTCCTACGACGAAGCCGAGCTCCGGCGCAGGATCGCGCGCGGCGGCTGGTACGTGCGGCTGATCCGCGGGGTCCAGCGGGAGACGGTCAAGAAGATCGAAGCGGCTCGTCTCGAGGGCGTGGGAGTCGAGACCTACCACATCCGGCATCATCCCTATGGCCAGCTGGCGGCGAGCGTCCTCGGTCGCGTCAACGTGGACAACCATGGCATCGAGGGGATCGAGCTCCAGTACGACGAGGAGCTCCGGGGCGAGCCCGGATACGCCGTGCATCAGCGGGACGCGCTGGGCCGCGAGTTTCCCAACTTCACGTGGCCGGTGGAGCCTCCCGTCGACGGCAACGATGTGTACCTCACCATCGACGTCGCCCTCCAGGAGATCGTCGATTCCGCGCTCGACGAGGCGATGGAGAAGACGCGGGCCAAGTCGGGCAGCGTGGTGGTTGTCGATCCGCGGACAGGCGAGGTGCTGGCCCTCTCCTCGAGGCCCGTGCTCCAGCCTGGCAGCCGAAGGCCGCAGCGGAACGAGGCCGTGGTGTTCCAGTTCGAGCCCGGGTCGACCTTGAAGATCGTGACGCTGACGGGACTCTACGAAGAGAACCTCGCGACGCCGGCCGACTCCCTGTTCTGCGAGAACGGGGTCTGGAACCACGACGGGCGGATCCTGCGGGACGTCCATCCGTACGGCATGTTGACGGTCGAGGAGGTCATCGAGGAGTCCTCCAACATCTGCGCGGTGAAGCTGGCCGAGCGTCTCGGCCCCGAGCTCTTCTACGAGTACGGGCGGCGTTTCGGCTTCGGTCTTCCCACGGGGCTCGATTTCCCGGGTGAGCCGCGCGGGATGCTCAAGCGCCCCGACGAGTGGTCCGGGCTCACCATGGCCTCGCTGGCGATGGGATACGAGGTGATGGTGACCTCGATGCAGATGGCGATGGCCTACGCGGCGATAGCCAACGGAGGGAAGCTGCTGCGCCCCTACCTGGTGAGCCGGATCGTCGATCCTTCGGGGGGGATGGAATATGAAGGTCGGCCGCAGACCGTGCGCCGCGTGATGGAGAGCGAAACGGCCGAGCTGGTGCGGCAAGCGCTCGTCCGCGTCGTCGAGGGAGGGACCGCGCGGAGCGCGGGGATCGACATGCTCCCGGTCGCCGGCAAGACGGGAACGGCCAGGAAGACCGGGGAGCACGGCTACGTGATAGGGCGCTACACGTCGTCCTTCGCGGGTTTCTTCCCGGCGACCGAAGCGAAGTACGTGATCTTCGTGCGCATCGACGAACCGGAGGGCGCGTTCTACGGTGGCGCGGTGGCGGCGCCGGTGTTCCGGGAGACGATGCGTAACGCCTTGATGAGCGAGGTCATCACCGAGTCACCGGCCCTGGTCGAGGGCTTCCGCTCCCCCGAGCGCGTCGTCTGGAAGGTATCCGACGGATTCGGGGATCTGCCGTACCCCGTCGAGGCGCCCGGCGTTCAGGCCGCCCTGGAACCCACCGGAGAATCCTCCGCGTCAGGCCCCGGGTTCGTCGAGGCGCCCGGCGGGACGGACGGCGAGCTGGAGATCGTCTTCGATCCGCGGGTCCACGTCAAGATCCCCGACTTCACGGGCCTGTCGCTGCGTGAGGCGGTCGGGCGCGCCTCGCGCCTTCATCTGCGCCTGTCCTTCGAGGGAACGGGACGGATCGTCACCCAGTCACCCGAGCCCGGCGAGATCGTGAGCCGCGGCGAGGTCATACGCGTCCGGGATAGCCGTTGAGGCGCCGGTCGGCGCCGTGAGCCCCGCTCCTTCGCCTTCTCTCGCCGAGCTCGCGCGCCTCGTCGGTGGGCGGGTCGAAGGCGACGCCGACGCCCGGGTCGACGGGGTCGCGGTCGACAGCCGGCGGATCGAGGCGGGGAGCCTGTTCGCCGCCGTGCCGGGGTTCGAGAAGGACGGCCACGAGTTCGTCGCTGACGCCGTGTCCAAGGGCGCGCGCGCCGTGCTGGTATCGCGCCCGGGGCCGTGGCCGGTTCCGGCCATCCTGGTGGAGCAGGTGCGCTCGGCGCTCGGACCGATCGCCCATCGCGTGTACGGCGACGTGACGCATCGACTCGACGTCGTGGGGGTGACCGGGACGAATGGCAAGACCACGACGTCCTTCCTGATTGCCGCCGTGCTCGGACGGCGGCACGGGGACACGGCCATCATCGGCACGCTCGGGATGCGGCGCGGCGAGCGCGTCTTCACGACCGGTTTCACGACCCCCGAGGCGCCCGACCTGGCGCGCGTTCTCCGTGACCTCGGGGAGGACGGCGTGACGGCGGTCAGCATGGAGGTCTCGAGCCACGCCATCGAGCTGGGCCGGGTCGGAGGTGTCCACTTCCGGGCCGGCGCGTTCACGAACCTGAGCGAGGAACACCTGGACTTCCATGGTACCCTGGAACGCTATGGCGAGGTCAAGCTGCGCTTCTTCCGCTTGCTCGCCGAGCAGGACGCCTTCGCGGCCGTGAACCTGGATGACCCGTGGGGGCGGCGGTTTCTCGACGCGGGTCCGCGGGAGGCGTGGACCTACAGCCTCGAGGATCCGACGGCCGACGTCTACGCCGAGCGCATCGACGCGGCGCCGGACGGGACTCGACTCGTCATCCGCACTCCGCCGGGACGGTTCGAGACGCGGCTGGCCCTGGCCGGGCGATTCAACGCCGCCAACGCCTTGGCGGCGGCGGCGATCGGCGGTGGGCTGGGGGTCCGCCCGGCCGAGATGGGAGAGGCGCTGGCGGAGGTGCGCCGCGTGCCGGGACGCTACGAGGTGTACCGGGGCGGGGGCATCACCGCCATCGTGGACTACGCTCACACGCCGCTCGCCTTCGAGCGTCTCCTGAAGGCCGTGCGTGCGAGCGGAGCCAGGCGGATCTTCTGCGTGTTCGGCTGCGGTGGTGAGCGCGATCGCGGCAAGCGCCCCGAGATGGCGCGCGTCGCGGGTCGTCTGGCGGATGTCGTGTACGTCACCGTGGACAACCCGCGGCGGGAGCCTCTCGAGAGGATCATGGCGGATACGCTGCCGGGCTTCGCCGGGACGACGGCCCGCTGGGAACGGATCGACGATCGGGAGGTGGCCATCGGGCGCGCGATCACCGAGGCGCAGCCGGAAGACGTCGTCTGCCTCCTGGGGAAAGGGGACGAGGACTATCAGTTGATCGGAACCATCAGGCATCCATTCTCCGACCGCGCGATCGCGGAACGGGCCCTTGCGTCCCGGGAGGGACGAGGGTGACCCCGCGGCTCTCGGTCGCCGACGTGACCGCCGCCCTGGGTCGATCTCCCGAACGACCGCCGCTGCCCGGCGCGATCTTTCAGGGTGTTACGATCGACAGCCGAAGGCTCAGGCCCGGGGAGCTGTTCGTGGCCCTGCGCGGAGAGCGCTACGATGGGCAGCGCTTCCTCCCCGACGCCGTCGAGGCGGGCGCGACCGGGGCGGTCGGCCGGGACATCCCCTTCGAAGGGCGTGACCGGATCGCGTTCTGGCCGGTGGACGACGGTCGGTCGGCGCTCCAGGCGCTGGCGCGCTGGCACCGGGCGCGTCTTCCCGTCCGCGTGGTGGCGGTCACCGGCTCGAACGGCAAGACGACCACCAAGGAGCTGGTGGCGGCCGTGCTCTCGCAGCGGTTCGCCACCGCCCGCACGGTCGGCAACCTGAACAACCAGGTGGGCGTCCCCCTGACCCTGCTGGAGCTGGAGGACGGACACGAGTGGGCGGTCGTGGAGCTGGGAATGAACCGGCCCGGCGAGATCGCCCCGCTGGCCCGGATCTCCCGCCCGGAGATCGGCATCGTCACCAACGTCGCGGCGTCGCACCTCGAGGGGATGGGGTCGATCGAAGCCGTGCTCGACGAGAAGCTGGCGCTGGGGAGGGCCCTGCCGCCGGACGGCCTGCTGATCTACTGTGGCGATCAGCCACTGCTCCGCGAGGCGGTCCGGGGGGTCGGCTGCCGGACGCTCGCCTATGGCCTGGAGCCTCACAACGACCTGCGGCCCGAGCGCTGGCGCCTCGACGACGAGGGTCGCGGCCTGATCGACCTGGACGGCCGGACCTACCGGCTGCGGCTCGTCGGCCGCCACAACGTCGTCAACGCGCTGGCCGCGGTAGCGGTGGGCCGCGAGGCGGGGCTGGACGAGACGGCCATCGCCTGCGGCCTGGCCGAACCCGAGGGCCTGCCCATGCGGATGCAGCTCGAGCGCTGGGGGGAGATCACCGCCCTCGTCGACTGCTACAACGCCAACCCGGACAGCGTCCTGTCCGCCGCGTCCTCGCTGGCCGATCTGGCCGGCGTTCGCCGCCGGGTGGCGGTCCTCGGCGAGATGCTCGAGCTGGGGGAGAGAGGCGCCGAGCTGCACGAGGCGCTCGGCCGGTCGCTGGCCGGCCTGGTCGACGTGGTCCTCGCGGTCGATGCCGGGGCCGAGCCCATCGCCCGTGGAGCGGAGGCCGAGAGCCTCGCGAGCGAGCGCGTCGACCGGGACGAGGCCGTCCGCTGGCTGGTCGAGAACCTCGCCCCCGGCGACGCGGTTCTGTTCAAGGCCAGCCGCGGCGCGGCGCTGGAGGAGATCGTGGCGCGGGTCCGCGAGGCGTGCGTGAACGGCGTGACGGCGGTGGAAGGCGGGCGCTGATGCTCTACGACCTCCTCGTTCCGCTCGCCGACCAGTACACCTTCTTCAATCTCTTCCGCTACATCACCTTCCGCGCCGCCTACGCGACCGTGACCGCGCTCGTCCTCGCCTTCCTCCTCGGACCCTGGGTGATCCGCAAGCTGCGCCACCTCCGGGCCGGCCAGATGATCCGGCAGGAGGGCCCCGAGGCCCATTACGCCAAGGCCGGCACGCCCACCATGGGCGGCGTGCTGATCATCCTGGCGACCGTGATCCCGACCCTCCTCTGGGCCGATCTGAGCGAGCCGTTCATCCAGATCGTGCTCGTGGCCACCATCTGGATGGGTGGGCTGGGATTCCTCGATGACTACCTGAAGGTCGTGAAGCGGCAGTCCAAGGGCCTGATCGCGATGCAGAAGATCGTCGGCCAGGTGCTGCTGGGGGTGATCATCGGCGCATGGCTCTACCTGAATCCCGTCTACGGAGACCTGACCACGATGACGCCGGTGCCGTTCTTCAAGGACCGCTTCGTGGACTTCGGGCCCTTCTACATTCCCTTCATCATCCTGGTGGTGATCGCCTCCACGAACGCCGTCAACCTGACCGACGGCCTGGACGGCCTGGCGATCGGCCTGGCCGCCATCGCGGCCGCGGCGTTCGCTGCGTTCGCGTAC
This sequence comes from Gemmatimonadota bacterium, assembly GCA_050732935.1. Taxonomy (GTDB): domain Bacteria; phylum Gemmatimonadota; class Gemmatimonadetes; order JACCXV01; family JAHWKZ01; genus DASRVA01. The sequence goes on along the minus strand of JBOHRW010000019.1, from coordinate 535 downwards.
ATCATCGGACGGGCCGACTGGTCCCAGTACCTGCAGATCCTGTATGTCCCCGGAGGTGGCGAGCTGACCATCTACTGCCTGGCCCTGCTCGGCGCGGCGCTCGGCTTTCTGTGGTTCAACGCCCACCCGGCGCAGGTGTTCATGGGCGACACCGGCTCGCTGGCGCTGGGCGGGGCCTTCGGGACCCTGGCGGTCCTGCTCAAGATGGAGTTCGTCCTCGTCTTCGTGGGTGGTGTCTTCGTGCTGGAGACGCTGTCGGTGATCATCCAGGTGGCCTCCTTCAAGCTGCGCGGCAAGCGGGTGTTCAAGATGAGCCCGCTGCACCACCATTTCGAGCTGAGCGGCTGGGAAGAGGAGAAGATCGTGATGCGCTTCTACATCCTCGGGATCCTGTGCGCGCTGCTGGCCGCCTCCACGCTGAAGATCCGGTGACCGCCCCGCCGGTTCCGGTGGAGGGGGCCCGGGTCGGGGTGTTGGGTCTGGCCCGCTCGGGGATCGCGGCCGCGCGGCTGCTGGCCCGGGAGGGGGCGCGCGT
>JBOHRW010000018.1:0-1603 GCA_050732935.1 Gemmatimonadota bacterium | reverse complement strand
TCGAACTCGCGCGGCGCCTCGGTGTGCAGGACGACGACGCCGATGACGTCGCCGGCCTTGGCGAGGATCGGCACTGCGACCATCGACTGGAAGCGCTCCTCCTCGAGCTCGGCGACGTACTTCATCCGCGGATCGGCCATCGCGTTATCGCGGATGAACTCGGGCGTCTTCGTGCGCGCCACCCAGCCGGCGAGGCCCTCGTCGACGCCGAGCGCGAGCTCGCCGACGAAGCGCGAGTAGCGCGACGAGGCCGCGCGCAGCACCAGCCGCTCGCCCTCGGCGAAGTAGATGAAGCAGGCGTGGCAGCCGGTCGCGTTGGTGGCGATCTCGACGATGCCGTCCAGCACCCGATCGAGGTCGAGCGAAGACGAGACGGTCTTGATCACCGCGTAGAGGGTCTCGTTCTCGCGCCTCGCCCGCTCGACCGCGTCGCTCGTCTCCGAGACCACCTGCGCCGTCAAGCGCGACCTCCGTTTTCTCGCGGGAACCTGGCGCGGTCAGGGTAATCCCCGGCGCCGTTGAGCACTATGGGCCGATCCTACACTCGGAGCACGCGAAGTATGGGTGAATTGCCCATTTCACGGCGCTCCCGATCCCGATACGTTGCTGCCGTCGGTGGCTCGGAACGCTGATCACACCCGTCTCGTGAGGGCTCGCATCTCCGGCGCCGGGCACGCAGAAAGGGATTGATGGATCAGTTCCTAGTCGCCCAAGTGCAAGACCTGGAGAACGCGGCCTCGGCCGAGAGCCTCGGCCTCGATAGCGCCATCCTCGGCGAGCAGTTCTACTTCTGGACCGTCGTCGTCATGTGGCTGATCCACGTCGGCTTCATGACCTACGAGGCGGGCGCTGTGCGCCGCAAGAACGTGATGGCGACGGCGATGAAGAACATCATGACGATCGCCGTCGTCACGCCCTCGTTCTACTACTTCGGCTGGTGGATCTACAACTGCAACCAGCCCGGCCTGCCGATCGGCCCCAACAGCACCGACTTTACGAGCCTGGTCTGCCAAGGGGCCATCCCATGGTCGGACCTCTTCGGGCCGAACCTGACCAACAACATCAACCTGATCTTCTTCCTGGCGTTCTTGCTCTTCAGCTGGACGACCGCCTCGATCATGTCGGGTGCGACGCTGGAGCGGATCCGGTTCTCCGCCTACCTGGTCTTCGCGGTGCTGCTCGGCTCCGTCGTGTGGATCCTCGATGCAGCGTGGGGATGGAGCGCCGGCGGCTGGCTGACGCTGCGGTTCGGCTTCCACGACACGATCGCCTCGATGGTCGTACACGGCGTCGCAGGCGCGTTCGCGCTCGGTGTGGTGTTCAACCTCGGGCCGCGGATCGGCAAGTACACGAGGGAGGGTTTGACACGCGTTTTCAGACCCCAGAACCTGCACATGTCGCTGATGGGCCTGATGCTGATCTTCACCGGGTTCTACGGTTTCTACGCGGCGTGCCTGGTGATCGCATCAACGTCTTTCCCGGGCTGGGCGAACATCTACCTCAGCCCGACCACCCTGGGATCGATCGCGATGATCATCACCTTCGGGTTTGCGGGCGGCTTCACCGGCGGCTACTTCGCCAGCAAGGGCGACCCTTTCTGGAC
>JBOHRW010000017.1:0-26443 GCA_050732935.1 Gemmatimonadota bacterium | reverse complement strand
GTCGGGCCCCGCGCGAGGGCCCGCTCCAGGATCTCCACGATGTCCGGGTGCAGGAAGGGCTCGCCACCGGTGAAGTAGTACTCCCGCACGCCGAGCTCGAGGCTCTCCTCGAGCCGCCGCTCGACATCGTCCATGGAGAGGTAGTCGAAGGAGCGATTCGTCGGGCTGCACGAGATGAAGCAGTGGGCGCACCGGATGTTGCAGACGGTTCCGGTGACCTGGAACCACAGCGCGTCCAGCGGACCGGGATGCAGCACGGGGGACGCGTCCGGATCCGGATGGTCCGCGAAGCGGGCCGCCCTATCTTCGATGCTCGTGATCGGCGTCGACATGTCCATGCCCTCGAGGTCCCCTACGAACCGACGGCTTCCGGTATTCGCCGTGGTCGTGGTGATCGTTCTGGCGTGCGCCTCCTCCTCCACCGTCGCCCGGGCCCAGGACGGACTCGTGGACGTGGCGGAGCTCGATCCCGACCTGGTTCTCGACATCCGCTACGCCCGGGCCGACAACTTCCTCGGGCGCGCGGTCTACGACGAGGCCCGCTGCCTGCTTGTTCCCGAGGCGGCGCGGCGACTCCTCGAGGCGGAGCGAACCCTGCGCGAGGAAGGCTACCGCCTGGTCGTGTGGGACTGCTACCGGCCGCTGTCGGTCCAGCGCGAGATGTGGGAGATCCTTCCCGACCCTACCTACGTCGCCGATCCGGTGAAGGGCTCGCGCCACAACCGCGGCGCTGCGGTGGACGTCGGCCTTCTGCGAATCGACGGCGAGCCCGTCCCGCTTCCCACGGCACACGACGACTTCACGCACCGGGCGCACCGCGACGCGGCCGATCTGCCCGCCGAGGCCATCGCCAGCCGCGAGCTGCTGGAGCGGGCCATGGTCGAGGCGGGCTGGATTCCGCTGCCCAGCGAGTGGTGGCATTTCGATGCCGCGGGATGGGAGCAGCATCCGGTCCAGGACGCGCCCCTGTAGGCGATCGAAGATGGCCGATCAGCGAGCGACCGCTACGAGAGACGGCGCCGGATCGCCGCGACCGCTTCATCCACACCGTTCACCCATACGATCGCCTCCGTACCGGACCCCAGGTAGGGCCCATCGGCGAGCAGCCCGACGACCTTCTTCCACGGCTCCTCCCAGGCGACGATGGGCCGCTCGTCTCCCGGCAGGAGCCCCTTCCGGACGTGCTCCCAGGCGAGCGAGAGCTCGGCCAGCGTCCCGTTGCCTCCCGGCAGGACCACGTAGCCCGCGGCCCGGGTGAGAAGGGTCTCGATGCGACCCATCAGGCTGGGCGCCTCGACGACCTCCTGGACGTGCGGATTGGGCCCGGATCGGAAGGTGAACGTCCGGCAGGTGACCCCAACGGTGGTGCCGCCCGCCTCCCGCGCCCCCGCGGCCGAGGCCTCCATCGTCCCCCCGTAGCCGCCGTTGATGACGCCGTAGCCGGCTTCGGCCAGCGCACGCCCTAGGCGACGGGCGCGCTCGAGATCGGCCGCCGGGGCATCGCCCGAGCCGAAGACGGCGATCAGGGGGGTCGACACGCGCGACAAGCTACGCGGCGGCCGGAGAACCGGCCCCCGGCGCTAATGAACGAGGATCAGGAGCTCCTGACCGGCGATCTCGGCGATCCGACGCTCGATGTATCCGAACCCTTGCCGCTCCGACTCGATCTCGCTCGTCAGCATCGCCAAGACGAGGGTCCGGAGCTGCTCGCGCGCCGCCCGCTGCTGCTCGAGCCTCTGCCGGGCGGCCTCCGAAGGCGCGCCCTCTCCGGCCAGCATGGTGGCCGGCACGGATTGGCGGAACACGTCCACTGCGTCGCCCTGCTCGGTGGCCCGGTACGCGACCAGCACGCTCTCGATCTCGTCCAGGTACAGCTCGAGCCGCGGATCCTCCGCGTTCTCCACGGGCGCCACGGTTTCCTCCGGCGCGACGCCCGCGGTGGGGGGGACCTCGTCCCAGGAATGCATCCAGAGCGCCCCCATGGCGAAGCCAAGGACGAGCGTCGCCGCCAGCCCGAGGCCTACCCGACCCCACCACCCGAGCTGCGGGGTGGACGACCCGGCCTGTGTCAGCCTGCGATCCAGCTCCGTCTCGAAGCCCTCCCAGATGGATGGTGGCGCCGGGGGATCCGCAATCCCGCGACTCACCTCCAGCAGCTCGCGGACAGAGCGCCGCTCGGCCTGGCAGCCGGCGCAGCTCGACAGATGATCGGCCAGCGCCGGGCTCAGCGGCGTGGGGCCGGCCGAGGCGGCCCGTTCCCGGAGCGCCTCCTGGACGGTGTTACAGTGCAGTCGCGTCATCGCTCTCCACCTCGGTGGCCGGCGATTCCATCCCGCTCAGGATCTTCCTCAAACGACGGATCGCGTGGTAGCCGTTAGCCTTGACCGTGCCTTCCGCGCATCCCAGCGTCGCCGCCGTCTCCTTGACCGACAGCTCCTCGCGGTAGCGCAAGATGAAGGTCGCACGCTGCATCTCGGGCAGCCGCTCGATCGCATCCCGCACGCGCCGCTCCGTCTCGCTCCAGGCCGCGTCCTCCAGCGGGGAGGGCGACGGGCTGGCGGCGTCGGATTGGACCATCTCCTCGGCGGGGATGATCAGCCCGTACCGGCGCTGCTCCCGCTTCTTCCATCCGAGGGACTCGTTCACGGCGATCCGATAGAGCCACGACCAGAACGGAGCTCGTGGCTCCCACCGATCGATGTTCTGGTGGACCTTCACGAAGACGAGCTGCAGCACGTCCCGTGCGTCCTCGTAGTTACCCACGAACCGGTACGCCACGCGCAAAAGGTCCTCGCGGTAGAACCGCACCAGATCGTCAAAGGCCCGCCGGTCCCCCCGCCGGGCTCGATTCAGGATGTCGGGCGCGATATCGGCCAACGGTCCCCTTTCGACTCCAGTCCCCAAATGGCGCCGGAAGATATACGGTTTAACCGTTCAGCCGCCGACGGCGGCCAGCTTCGGCTCGATATCGTACACCGCGCCGGTCCCGAAGAGCCGGGCAAGCGCGCCCTCCCCCTCGCGATCCACGAGGGCGACGATGCGATCTCCCTGCTGCCACTTCATCCCCGCGTGGCAGATCAACGCCTGATCCCCGCGCAGGGTCAACAAGGGTACCATTCCCTCCGGGAGATCCAGCTCGGCGAGCCGTTTCCGGGGCGGCTCCTCCCCGAGGGTCAGCTCCACCAGCCGGCCCTGGTCCTCGGCCACGAGACGATTCCACCGCTGGATGTCGACCCGGCGTCCGAAGGCCAGCCGGCCTCCCTTCTCGCTGATGAGCTCCTCGTGAGCGCCCTTCTCGGCGTCGACCTGGACGGGATAGACCCCGGTCACATGGTATTCGTCCCGCGCCACCCGTCCAATCAGGAAGTTGACGGCCTGATTGGGGGTCACGGCGACCAGCGCGTTCGCGCTCTCCAGCCGGGCCTGCTGGAGAATACCGTGGTCGAGCACATTGCCGTCCAGGGCGGTGAGCCCGGACGCGCGCGCCAGCCGGACATGGCGCGAGTTGGCGTCGATCAGCAGCGCATCCCAGCCGTGGCGCTCGAGCAGCATCGCCATCAGCCTGCCGAGCGGGTTCGCCCCCACGACGATGGCGTACCGGCTGGTCTCGGCGTCCACGCCGAGGAGCCGGGAGAGGGGCCCCCCGGCGATTCCCTGGACCACCACGGTGATGGCGATCGTGAGGAAGACCAGCGCCAGAAATCGCTCGCCATCCGCCGGAGTGAGGCCGGCCCGGACGAACGCGGGACTGCCCGCCTCGATCCGGATCGCGATGAACGACGTGATGGAAATCGCCACCACCCCCCGCGGGCAGATCGACATGATGAAGAGCCGCTCCCGCCAGCCCAGGTCGGAGTTCAGAGTCGAGGCCAGCACGTTGATCGGACGCACGACCAGCATGAGCAGAAGCACCGTCCACACACCCGCCCAACCGACAGCCGCCAGGGTCTGAAGCGGCAGATGGGCCGACAGGAGGATGAACAGCAGCGAGATGAAGAGCACACTGAGTTCGCTCTTGAACCGCCGAAGCTGATGCTCCTGGGGGATGGACTCGCGACGCACCGTCATCCCCGCGATCACCACGGCCGCTAGCCCAGACTCCGCCGCCAGCCATTCGGAGAGCGCGAAGAGGGCAAGCACCCAGGCCAAGACGAGCAGGTTCTTGAGCTCATCGCTCACCAGACGGCGGATTTGCAGCAGGCGGCCGAGCGTCCACCCGCCTGCCAGGCCCAGGGACGTGCCGATCGCCATCCTGCCCAGGAACTCGGCGAAGCCCTGCCAGATCGAGGTTTCCGTCGAGACGATCAGCTCCAGGACCACGACCGCCAGGATCGCGCCCACGGGGTCGATCAGGATGCCTTCGCCACGCAGGATCGTATCCACCCGGCGAACCACGCGGACCCGGTCGAGGAGCGGGTTGATCACGGTGGGACCGGTCACGCTCACGATCGCCGCGAAAAGCAGGGCCACTTGCCAGGGGAGCCCGGCCACGTAATGGGCGGCCAGGAGCGCGCCGGTCACCGTGATCACCGCGCCGATAGTGACCAGGTTGCGAACCGTCCGACCCACCGCCGCCAGGTCCAGGTAGTGGAGCTGGAGCCCGCCTTCGAAGAGGATCAGCGCCACCGCGACGGTCACGATCGCCTGGAGCCCTACGCCCAGGACCTCGGTGTCCACCCATCCCAGGACGTCGGGTCCGACCAGGACACCGAACAGGAGCAGGAAGACGATGCTGGGGAGCCGTGCGCGCTCGGCGACCACCTGGGCGAGGATGCCCACGGCGATCGCCACGGCGAGCATCTGGACGAGGAGGGGAGCCTCGCTAGCCATGAGGGATTCCGGGCACCGAGGTGGTCCCGGGGGCGACTAGGGCAGGTCTCCCCGCCCTCCTCGGCGCCGCAGCTCCTCTTCCCGCTCCGCGGCGCGCCCCCGGAGACTGGTGGTATCGGGCTGGATGGGCCGCGAGGACCTGCGCAGGCCGAAGGGGTCGAGCGCCTGCAGGCTGTCCGAGAACGTCATGGTCGGCTCGCCCAGCTCGGCGGTGAGTCGGACGAGGCGGCGCAGGGAGTCGCCGCCGAATACGAGACCCAGGTCGCGATCGACCTGGTAGACCTGAGAGGTCACCGGCTCGCCCCGCCTCTCCAGGACATCGACCCGGTAGCGAAAGCCGTGATACAGATACAGGGTTTTCGTCTCGCCCGGACGGAGGCGGCCTGTGAAGGTCGTGGCGGCACCGAGATGCTGGTCGGCGGTGGGCTCGATGGTGACGATCCAGTCGTCCTCTGTCTCGTTGAAAAGCTCCACGACGCGCAGATGCATGGGGCTGCGCATGGTCGAGATGGGGGCCGAGCAGGCGAGGCTCAGCCCCAGACACACGACAGCGATCGGGAAGGGCTTCGCTTGACGACCGAGGAAGTGGCCCCTATCTTCAAAGGCTGTCAAACGTTAGCCGATCCCCGAGACCCCCAGAGAGAGGGAGGGAGCCCCGGATGGCAGAGGTACAGGTCCGCGAAGGTGAGTCGCTCGAGAGCGCTCTCAAGCGGTTCCGTCGCGAGGTCAAGAAGTCCAACATCTTCTCCGAGCTCAAGCGCAAACGTCACTACGAAAAGCCCAGCGAGCGGCGGCAGCGCAAGCTCCGAAGCCGCGGGCGCCGCGGTTAGGGCCAATATGGCTGGTGCCGACTTTCACGTCAACGACAAAGTTGTCCACCCCCAATACGGGGGCGGCTACGTCTCCGGCATCGAGTCGATCGAGGTCAGTGGCGAGAAGATCGAATGCCTCAAGATCCGATGCGTGTCCAAGGGCCGGAAGATCTTCGTCCCCAAGGGCAGCGAGGAGCTGGCCGCCATTCGCCCTCCACTCAGCAAGCGGCGCTTCCAGGAGCTGCGCCGCACCCTCACCGACGAGCCAGAGGAACTGAGCCGCAACTTCAACCGCCGGATGAAGCAGGTGAAGACGAAGATCGAGTCCGGCGATCCCATCCAGGTGGGCGAAGTCATCCGGGATCTCTATCCGAAATTTTCGGAGAACTCCCTCTCCAGCAGCGACCAGCGGATCTTCGAGAAGTGCCGGGACCTCGTGGTGAGCGAGATGGCCCTCATCCGGGACCTCAACTATGACGAGGCCACGACCTACTTCGAGCGGACGATGGCGAACGGCCGCCGCCGTCACGGCAAGAACAAGAACGACGGGAAGAAGAACTCGAAGTCGTAGCTGCCCCGCGACTCGGCGATCCTCCCCTACAGCCAGTCGGGGGCGGCCGCCTCTTCTCCTTCGTCCAATGTCGTCAACGACTCCGAGTCGCTCCCGTCGGCGTCCATCACCCACAGGTTCCAGCGCCCGTCGGGTCGCCGTGAGACGAAGACGATGCGCTCGCCCGAGGGGCTGAAGGCCGGGGAAGCGTCCTCGGTGTCGTTGTCCGTGAGAACGGCGGTGACCCCACCCCCCTCGACGTCGATCACCGCGATCTCGGCGCTCTGCCCCTCCCCCTGTCGGTAGACGATCCGTCGGCCGTCCGGGCTCCAGTCCGGATCGGTCTGGGGCAGGCCCGGGTCGGCGACGGTCAACGGGCGCGGGTCACCTCCCCCGGCGTCGATCAAGTAGAGTCGAGCCACGCCTCCCTGCCGACCCACGACCACCAGCCGGCGTCCATCGGGCGACCACCGGGGCTGGCTCCACGAGCCCGACCCGCCGACGAGCTCTCGCTCGTCGGTCCCATCGATCGCCGCGACCTCGACGGTCGACCCACCGGGACTCACGCGCGTATAGGCGATGCGGGTTCCCTCCGGGCTGACGTCGGGGTCCCTCAAGCTCTGTCCCGCCGCTGACAGCACGCTCGTCTCGTCACCCCCCCCCAGATCCATCGACCAGATCCCGGAGGCCCCGTCCTCCTGGCGCACGAAGAAAACCCGTCTCAGGCCTGATGAGAACACGGGCTGGATGTCCTCTGCCTCGTCCTCGGTCAGCCTGAGCTCGTTGCCCTCCCGGGCGAGAAGGAAATAGACGTCCACCTTCGTCCCCAGTGAATCCTGGGTGGTCTTCGAGTAGAGGATCCGGACCGAGGATGGAAGATGACCCGGAGGGTCGGCCAGGCAGCCCGCCGTTGCGAAGGCCACCGCCACGCCCGCCAGCAGCCGGCCGGCCAGAATTCTCACAGGCGGGGCAGCGTCACGCCGCGCTGCGCCTGATACTTCCCGCCGCGGTCGGCGTACGATCTGGCGCACGGCTCGTCCGACTCGAAGAAGAGGACCTGCGCGATCCCCTCGTTGGCATAGATCTTGGCCGGCAGCGGCGTGGTGTTGGAGATCTCCAGGGTCACGTGTCCCTCCCACTCGGGCTCGAAAGGCGTAACGTTCACGATTATGCCGCAACGCGCATAGGTCGATTTCCCGACGCAGACCGTCAGCACGGAGCGCGGGATCTTGAAGTACTCCACCGATCTCGCCAGGGCGAACGAGTTGGGCGGCACGATGCAGGTATCGCCCTTCCAGCTCACGAACGACCGCTCGTCGAAGTTCTTCGGATCGACGGTCGCGGTGAAGACGTTGGTGAAGATGCGAAACTCGTCCGCCACGCGGATGTCGTAGCCGTACGACGACAAGCCGTAGGAGATCACCCCGTCGCGCACCTGGTCGCCCTCGAACGGCTCGATCATCCCGTGCTCGCGCGCCATCCTGGCGATCCAGCGATCGGGACGGATGCTCAGAGAGCCTCGTTCATGCTGCCGCTTCGATATCCCTCGAGGTCGCAGGACACCCAGACGTAGCCCAGGCGCTTGAGCTCGGGCACGAGGCTCTCCGCGGCCGCCAGCAGCCGATCGCGGTCTTCGGCCGGCACCTCGATGCGGGCCACGTCGCCATGATGGCGAACGCGCACGATCGGGAAACCGGCCTCCCGCAGCATCCGCTCGGCGCGCCCGACCCGCTCCAGCCCCTGCGCCGTGATCGCCTCGCCGTAGGGAAAGCGGGACGCCAGGCAGGCGTTGGCCGGCTTTTCGGCCGTCGGCAGACCCAGGCGACGCGACAGCTCCCGGATGTCCTCCTTCGTGAATCCCGCCTCCTTGAGAGGGCTCACGATCCCCTGCTCGTCTAGCGCGCGGAGCCCGGGTCGGTAGTCGAGGGCGTCCTCGGCGTGGGAGCCGTCGATCACCGACTGGAAGCCGCGCCGGGCGGCCAGCTCCCGCAGGTCGCCGTACAGATCCGTCTTGCAGTAATAACAGCGCTCGGGGGGGTTGCGGATGAATCCCTCCACCTCGAGCTCGGTGGAGCGGAGCCGCTCGTGGGAGGCTCCCAGCCGCCCGGCCAGCTCGACCGCCTCGTCGACCTCGTCGGAATCGTACGTGACGCTGGCCGCGGTCACGGCGAGGACGCGGTCGGGCCCCAGGACATCGAGCGCCTTGCGGAGCAGCAGGGTCGAATCCACGCCGCCGGAGTATCCCAGGACGACCGATGCGCAGCCGGAGAGGATCTCCTCGAGGCGCTGCTCCTTGGCGCGCAGCGCTTCGTCCGTCCGGGCCGCGGTCGTCGCATCGGCGGGGTTGTCCGCGAAAGTCATCGAAGGACCGTCAAGCTAGGAACGCCGGCAGAGGGGAGCAACGCGGGTACACGCGATCGTCATGACGGTGACGTCTGTCGCGAGCGACTCAGGCACCGCGGACGCCCTGGATCAAAACGACCCGGCCTCCCGGATCGGCGGCCAGGAGACGGTTGCCGTCCAGCCGGTATTCGACGCCGACGTGGTCGAGCGTTCGTTGCAGCGCTCCGATCCGCGCCGCCGACACCACGACCGCGAAGCCGTAGATCCCCGGCGTCTCCCGGGGCTCGACGATCCACTGGTGATCCCCCACCGACAAGGGATCGTCCGGCCCCTCCATAGGCTCCACGCCCAGCTTCCGGGCAAACGAGCGCAGGTCGGCCGGATCCGGCACGCCAGTCCGGACGCCGAGGAGACCGGGGATCTCGAGGCCGCTCCAGTCCCGGCTGCGCCACCGGAAGGGACCGATCCGACCGCGCGGGGCGAGCACCTCCTTGGGCAGCGGGAACTCCAGCTCGACGACCAGACCGCCCGGCGAACGGACGCGGAGCCGGACACGGTTGCCGGAGGCCTCGTCGAGGGCGCTCACCACCTCGCGATCGGGCCAGGCCGCCCGGGCCGCCTCGGCTTCGGGAGTGGGGACCATTGCCCGCTCGGGCGCGAGCCCGACCTCCCGGCACCAGGCGACGATCTCCGCCATGGGCCGGGCCGGCATCCGCAAGGCGAAGGTCTCCCCGTTCGCCGATCCCGTCCCCGGGGGTACCAGCAGGACGCGGTCCTCGTGCCCCCAGGAGAGCGCCATCCCGTCCCCTTCCGCGGAATCGGCGTCGGGCTCGAGATCGAGGCACCAGCGGTAGAAGCGCGCGCTCTCCCGCGGCTCGGGGGTGGTCAGCGTGACGGTGGCCAGGCGCAGGGCGGACATCGATCGGAACGTATCCCCGCTCGGTCCGCCGTCAACGGGAGGGCGTCGTCATGACCTCCGACAGGGATCCCCCGGTCCGCTCGGGCGCCCGGTACTGAAGCGCCTCGGCGAGGTGCGGCAGCGCGATCCGGCCATCCCCCGCCAGGTCGGCGATCGTTTGAGCCACGCGACGGATCCGCACGTGGGCCCGGGCCGAGAGCCCCAGCCGGTCGTGCGCGGCCTCGAGGAGTCGCCGCTGCTCGGCGTCCAGCGGACACGACCGGGCGAGCTCCTTGCTGTCCAGCTCGGCGTTGAGGACGGGTCCGCGGCGGGCCTGCCGCTGGCGCGCCGCGGCCACCCTGGCCCTGACCGCCGAGGCCGACTCGCCGGGGGATTCCGAGACCAGATCCGCGAACGGAACCGCCCTGACGGGGACGACCAGGTCGATCCGATCGACCAGCGGGCCCGAAAGACGGGCGCGATACCGCGCGAGGGCCGCGGGCTGACATTGGCACTCGCGGAGAGGGTCTCCGGAGAAGCCGCACGGGCATGGGTTCATGGCCGCCAGGAAGAGCACCCGCGCTGGGAAGCGGTGCCGAGCCTGCGCCCGTCCCACGACGATCTCGCCTTCTTCGAGCGGCTGGCGGAGCCCTTCCAGGGCGTCGCGGCGAAACTCCGCCACCTCGTCGAGGAACAGGACGCCCCGATGAGCCAGGGTGACCTCGCCCGGCCGCAGGGGATGACCGCCCCCCAGCAGCGCCGCCGCCGAGATCGCGTGGTGCGGCGCGCGGAAAGGTGGGACGTGGATGAGCGGATGCCTCGGAGAGAGGCTTCCCCAGGCCGAATGGATGGCGGTCACCTCCAGCGCCTGAGCAGCCGGGAGCCGCGGCAGGATCGAAGGCAGGCGGCGCGCGAGGAACGTCTTGCCGGCCCCCGGCGGCCCCACCAGGAGAACGTTGTGTCCGCCGGCGGCGGCGATCTCCAGTGCCCGCCTGGCCATCGCTTGGCCTCTCACCCCCGACCAACCTGAGCCCGCGTGGTCGGAACGACGTCCGGGCGGTGGCGTGGGATCGATGGGGGCGCGGCCGGAAACCTGCTCGACGGCCTCCCTCAGCGTGGCGACGCCGATCGAACGCAGACCGTCGACCAGCGCGGCCTCGGGGGCCGTCTCCCGCGCCACCAGGATCTCACGCGCACCGGCGGCCCGCATGGCGGCCGCGACGGGGAGCGTCCCCCGCACCGGGCGCACTCTGCCGTCCAAGCCCAGCTCACCGAGCGCGGCGAGCGGCCCCCGGCCCGCGGGGGCCATGAGCCCGCCCGCGGCGGCCAGAATCCCGAGAGCGATCGGAAGGTCGAACCCGGTCCCGCTCTTCGGCTCGTCGGCCGGCGCCAGATTGACGGTTATTCGACGGAGCGGAACGGTGAAGCCGCCATTAGCCAGCGCCGCCATGATCCGCTCGCGACTTTCGCGCACCGCTCCGTCGGGAAGCCCTACCAGGTGATAAGCCGGCAATCCGCGGGCGAGATCGATCTCGACCACGATCGGCCGCGCGGAGAGCCCGGCCAGCGAAGCGGTGAGGACGCGCGCGAGCACGCGCGTGAGCGGTGCAATTCCCGCACCCGGTGCGTCATGAGATCATGCTGATCCCGCGGCCTACTCCAGAGCTTCGACCTTCTCGGTTCGATGATGCACGATGGGGATCAGCAGACTCTGTCCGCCGGCGGCGACAAAGGCGTCCATCCGCACGTCACTGGTCTCCTCGCTGCCGAGATAGCCACCGGATTCCGGATCGAAGCGGAACCGACCCTCCCCGGACCCGGTGCCGGTGAGCGACACCTCCGCGCCCTGCTGACGGCCTTCTCCCTCGAGGCGGAGGGTCACCGTGTACTCCACGTCGAGGGGACCGTCGGGTGACGCCCGCCCGGCGACCCGGTAGCGGTTGATCCGCTCGACGCGGATATCGAGCCCGTTCTGGCTCGTGTTCAGGACGAGGGTGTCGGCCCAGGTGGTTCCGGGTACGGCCGGATCCAGCGGCAGCGTGGGAAAGAAGGTCCGATAGGTCGTATCGAGATCGAGCCGTTCGATCCGCTCTGCGTCTTCGGGTGGCGTGACCGAACGGACCTCCCCGCGTCTCCCGATCACGAGGGTGACGGGCCGGCCATAGAGGCTCGAGAAGTCCGGCGCGCTGTCGACGGGCATCCCCGAGATGGCGATCGAGTCGTGGACGATCGCCAGCGTGAGCGCGTCCGTACCGGCCTGGCGAACCGTGGTGGAGAACCGCCAGAAGCTCTCCAGGTCCATGGTCTGGTCCGTCCCGTTCACCGTCTGGGTGACGTGATCGGTCTGGGTCCGGGCGTAGGCCCGGCCCTCCCCGGGTCGGCCATCGTAGCGCAGAAGCTGCGCCGCGGCCGGATCCGCGGCGATCAGGCCGCAGATCAGCCAGCCGGCGCCCAGAAGGAATGACCGCGTGTGGGTATGCATGACGCAGCGCAAGCTCGCACCGTCGGGTTGGCATGACAAATGCTAAATGGATCACGAAAGCACCGGAATCGGAAAGGTTCGTACCCGCCCCCCAAGGACCGGTTCCGAGTGGCCGCTCCCGCCACAACGCAGGCGGCCGAAGCCCCCGGAGGAGGTCGAGCTATCCACAAGGCGTGGAGCAAGAAGGTCACGCTGGTCGCCCTGCGGCTGTGCATCACAGCGGCCACGGGGATCCTGCTCTCGGTGTACGCGCCCGACCGGGGAACGGATCTGTGGCTGATCGGCCCTTGGTTCGCCTATCTCCTCTCCACGATCGGGTACGCCGTGCTCCCCGCCCGGCGCTTCGTGCACCCGCGCTTCAACCCGCTGTTCTTCGGACTCGAGCTTCTGCTGCTGGGCACGCTCTTCGCGGCCTACGGCGGGTCGGTCACGCTGCTGTTCTTCCCGCTCTTCCTGCTCGCGATCCTGCTCGCCGGACTTGCCCGGAGTCTTGCGTGGGCGTTGATGCTGGGCGCCGCGGTTGCCCTCGTGCACGTCACCCTGCTCCTGATCGGTGGCGGCGAGCAGACCGGGGTGGTCGTCCTCCAGGCGCTCATCCTGCTCACCACGGCGGCCGCCGTCGGCTACCTCAGCGAGGAGATGCACCGCGAGGAGACCCTCTCGACCCTGCTCGACAATGCACTCGAGATCTCGGCCCTCATCGCCGAGGCCCTCGACGCCGAGACCGTTTGTCGACGGCTCACCGAGATGGTGGCCCGCCTCTTCCGCGCCGGCCGCGTTGCGGTGGTGCTCGCCGAACCGGACGATGCCCAGGGACGGCTCGTCGCCGGCATCGACATGGGCCGGCCGGTCGAGCCGATCGATCTGGAGCTCGACCGCTATCCCGAGATCCGCATGGCTCTTCGCCGACAGGAGCCGGTGGTGGTCGAGCGCGCGGGACAGTCTCCAAGCCTCGAGGCGGTCCGCGGACAACTTCCGGAGCGGGCTCGCAAAGCGGCCATCCTGGTCGTTCCGGTGCTGGCGGGAGGCCGGTCGCGGGGGGCGCTCTTCGTACGCCTGGAGGAAGGACGGCGGGAATTCGGCCAGCACGAGATCCGGTTCTGCCGGCTCATGAGCGACGTCGCCGGCAGGGCCCTGCAGCGCGCCGACCACTTCGCACGCGTCAGCGAGGCCGCGCGTCGCGACGCCCTCACCGGGCTTTACAACGTGCGAGTGCTCACCGAATGCCTCGAGGAGGAGGCCCATCGTTCCGAGAGGACCGGAGCCGGCTTCGGCCTGCTCATGATCGACGTCGACTTCCTGAAGCACGTCAACGACGTCTACGGGCATCCCGCCGGGGACGAGGTGCTGCGAGCCCTCTCCGCGACGCTCCGCGAGGGGGTTCGATGCGTGGATACCGTGGCCCGCTACGGCGGGGAGGAGTTCGCGATCCTGCTACCCGAGACGCCCACCGAGCGCGCCCGCGCTGTCGCTGAACGATTGCGGGAGGCGATCGAAGGGCTCGAGCACCCCGGGGTCGGCGAGGCGGTCACCGTGTCGATCGGGGTCGCTGCCTACCCGGAGGACGCGACGACAGCCGCGGATCTCTTGCTGGCCGCCGACCAGGCCCTGTATCACTCGAAAAACGCAGGGCGCAACCGGGTCACCCGCTTCGGGACCGATCGTCAGGTCCTTCGTCCGGCGTGGAACGGGTTCGGAGGGGACTCCGATCCGGTCGGTCACGGCCTCCGCGAGACCCTGGGCGATCTGCTCACTCAGGGCGACATCGCCCGCAACCTGGGTGCCCTCAAGAGCCTCGTGACCGCGCTCCAGGCTCGCGATCCCGCGGCCCTGGAGAGAATCCGCTTCGCTTCGCGAGTGGCGGAGGCCTTTCTCGCCCACCTCCCGGTTCCCGAGCGCCAGCGATGGACGATCCACGTGGCCTGCCTCCTGCGCGAGGTCGGACGGCTCGGCATGGGCGGTGCCGCCTCCGCGGGTTTGGATCCCGAGAGTGACGAAGAGCACACACACGCCGTGATCGGGGCCCGGATGCTGGCCGGCTTGACCGGCTTCGGCCGTGTCGTGGCCATGGTCCGGCACCATCACGAGCGGTGGGACGGACGGGGCCAGCCCGACGGCCTGCGGGGCGAGACCATCCCGTACGGAGCCCGCATCGTCGGGGTCGTCGACACGCTCCTGGAAGCACTTCCGACCGACGGCGCTCCGGACGAGCGCCTCGCCCGGGCGCGGGCCGCCGTCGAGCGCGGGGCCGGGACACACCTCGATCCTACGCTCGCCGACCGGCTTCTCTTCGCGCTCGACGCCGAGAGGCCCGCGCTGCGCGCGGCCCTCGAGCCCCGCCGCCGCTTGCGCGCCGACATCTTCCGGCATCCCGCCCGGCGTGTCGACCCACGGCTCTGAGGCTCCGCTTCATCCCCTTCCCTCGCCTAGTCGGAAGGCGTCGGCGAAATGCTCGATCCGGGGACCTTCCGGCACGAACTCGACGCTCACGACGTCGAACCGGAACGCGCGATTCCGCCAGCGCTCGCTCGCCGCGAGGGCGGCGGCCGCGAGCTGGCGGCGCTTCCGCCAGTCCACCGCCGTGACAGGCGGTGCCAGCGGCGAGCGCCGGGTCTTCACCTCGACGAATGCCACTACATCGGCATTCTCGACCACGAGATCGATCTCGCGCCCTGCGCCCCGCCAGCGGCGCGCCACGATCCGGTACCCGCGCTCTTCCAGAAACCGCGCGGCCAGCCTCTCCCCTTCCTCGCCCAGAAGCTGACGATCGCGGGTCACAGCTCGATCTCGAGGCCGTCGACGGCAAGCGCGACCGGGCCCGTGTAATGACGGCGGATACGCCGCTCGATCTCGGCTTCGCCGAGGGCCAGGGCGGATGGGTAGAAATGGGTGGCGACGACAAGCCGCGCGCTGGCGGCAGCGGCGAGTCGGCCGACCGCCTCGGGCGTGAGGTGTCCCGGCACCCGGTCCTCGTCGGCCATCGAGCACTCGGCGATGAGGAGATCGGCGTCCCGGGCCAGCTCCACGGCCTCGGCGCACTCCGCCGTGTCGCCCGTGTACGCGATCAGGACCTCGCGCCCCGCCGCGTTCAGCGTCAGCCGATAGCCCACCGCCTCGGGGCTGTGCTCCACGCGGCGGAACTCGAGGGACGCCGAGATGGCGTCCCGGTCCAGCTCGACGGGCAGGTCCTCCGCCTCCCAGACGTCGAGCGGAAAACCGGGCTCCATCACCCAATCACCAAAGACGGACCCCAGGGCCTCCAGGTCGTCCTCGAACCCCGGATAGCCGACCAGCGCCAGGGGCCGGATCCGCTTGATCCCCGGCGTGTGGCGCAGCGCGAAGAGAAAGGGCAGGAGGTCGGCGATGTGGTCCTGGTGGCGATGGGTCACCGCCACCAGATCGAGCGCGGCGAAGGGAATCCCCAGGCCGGCCAGGCGCTGCAGGGTCCCGGATCCGAGGTCGAAAAGCAGGGCCAGGTCGCCGCAGGCGATGTGGTGCCCCGCCGGGCCGCGGGTCGCGTCGGGAACCACCGTTCCGCTGCCCACCGTCGTGTAGCGGACCGTCTCCATCAGGCACCCCCGATCTGGAGAAGCGGCGGCCCGTCGTCCTCCCGCGCCCGGCTCTCCCGCTCCGCCTCGTGGAGAACGTGCTGGGCGTACAGATAACCGGCGGGATGCCCGGCGTCGACGATCGTGCCTTCCCACGGGATAGCCCCGAGCGCGCCACGCTCCACCAGGCGGCGGTGGACTTCAACGTCGTCGGCCTCGCGGTTCTGGGCCCGCGCGTCCCGCGCCACGCGCCGGGCCTCCTCGAGCCACTCGCCGGTCACCACGTAGCGGGGCAGCAGCCGCCACGCCCCCTCTGCGGGGGCCTCGAAGGACCCCTTCCCCCGCGGCTCGAGGGCGACGACGCGCGGGGCCCGGCCCGCCGGCACGAGATCCTCGAGGACGGCCCGTCCCACATCGCCGAAGTACCGCTCCAGCTCGGGACCGACGCGATGACACGCGGCCACGGGGCCAGCGGCCTGTGCCCGATCGAGGAGGCTCGCCGTCAGCGGCACCGACCCGGCCAGGCGGACGTTGTCCGGCAGGAGGAGTGCCATCGGCGAGCCCTCCCGGAGCCAGTCGGAAGCGGTCAGGACGGCATCGACGACCCCCCGCGGTTCTTCCTGTAGAAAGATCCGGATGACCACCGACTCGGCGGCCGCGGCGAGCTCCGGGCGGAGCCCCTCCCGCCAGCCGTCCCCGGTCAGATACGACGTGAGCAGCGGCTTCGTCTCACGCGTCACCAAGCCCAGCTCGTCGAACCCTCCCTCGAGGGCCTCGGTGATCGCCCACTGGATCATGGGCCGGGTCCCGATCGGAAGCAGCTCCTTGGGCACCGTCCTGGTGATCGGCCGGAGCCGCGTTCCCCGGCCGGCCGCGGGGATGAGGCAGCGCCTGCTCATCCGAGATACCAGGCGAGCAGTGCATCACCGAAATACAGGCTCACCGTTCCACCCAGCGCGAGGAAGACGCCGAAGGGAACCAGGCGGTCCGATCGGTAGGCCATCGGCAGGAAGACGATCGTCCCGAGGAGGGCACCCAGAAAGATGGTCAGGAGCGCTCCCTGCCACCCGAGAAACGCCCCCAGCATGGCCATCATCTTGATGTCGCCTCCGCCCATCGCCTCGCGCTTGAGCGCCATCGAGCCCAGAATGGCGACGAGCCAAAGGAGGCCGCCTCCCACGATCGACCCCATCGCCGACTCCGGGACGCTCGGGGGCCCGGGAGCCATCGAGAGAAGAAAGCCGGCCACCGCACCCCCCAGCGAGATCTCGTCCGGGATCAGGAAGTGCCGCGCGTCGATTACCGCGATGGCGAGGACCAGCGTGAGCATCACCACCGCCTGGGCTGCCCGGGGGGTGGCGCCCCAGAGGGCCGCGTTGCCGGCCCAGATCGCCGCCGTCGCCAACTCGACAAGCGGGTACTGCCAGCCTATACGGTCCCCGCACCAGGCGCATCGCCCGCGGAGGACGAACCAGGACAGGAGCGGGACGTTGTGGTACCAGCGCAGCGTGCGACCGCAGCGCGGACAGTGGCTTCGCGGCCGGACGACCGACCGGCCCTCCGGGAGCCGGACGATCAGGACGTTGAGGAACGACCCCACTACGAGCCCGAGCAATCCGCTCAGGAGAACGAAACCGATCAACGGTCGGGGGCGTTTTCCGTGGCGGTGGGCTCGCGGCTCACGCCGGTCTCGGCCACCCGCTTCACCTTGCAGTCCTCCACAGGGCCGCGGTGGTCGGGATCGAAATCGGTCCGCTCGATGTCGAGAAGCTTGAGCTTGTAGATGAGGGTCGTGCGATTCAGCCCGAGGAGCCGCGACGCGTGCGTGACGTTCCCGCGGCAGAGACGGAGGACGCGCAGCAGATGCGCCCGTCGGACGCCGTACCAGGAAAGGTCGTCCGGCTCCAGGCTGGTCGAGGAGAGCCCCAGGCCCAGGTCGTCCAGGCCGATATGCCGGCCGGGGGCCAGGTGGAAGCCCCGCTCGAGCGTCCCGTTCAGCTCGCGGACGTTCCCTGGCCAGGCGTAGGATCCGAGGGCGTCCCAGACCACCGCCCTCAGGACCTTCCGCCGCCGGTAGCGGCGGTTGAGGCCTTCCAGGCGGTACTCGACGAGCAGCGGGAGATCCTCGAGCCGCTCGCGCAGCGGCGGCAGGGCGACGCGGAAGCCGGCCAGACGGAAGAACAGGTCCTGACGCAGGGACCCGTTTCGGAGCATCGCGTCGATGTCGCGATTCGTGGCCGCCAGGACGCGGAACTCGGCCGACTTCTCATGACGCGCACCCACCGGCCGGTAGCGCTGCTCCTCGATCGTATACAGCAGCTTGGCCTGGATCTCGAGGGGGAGCTCGCCGATCTCGTCCAGGAAGAGAGTTCCCGTATGGGCTTGCTCGACGAGACCGACCGCATCGCTCACCGCTCCCGTGAACGCCCCCCGCCGATGACCGAACAGCTTCGACTCGAAAAGGTTCTCCTCGAGGTTCGTGCAGTCGACGACCACGAATGTACCGGCCCGTCGGCTCGCCGCGTGGACCTGTCGGGCGAGGAAGGTCTTGCCGGTACCCGACTCGCCCTCGAGCAGAACCCGGACGTCGGTGTCGACCAGTCGCTGCAGCTGTTGCTTGACGGCCCGAATGCGCGGCGACTGGCTCAGAAAGTCCGGGAAGATCTGCCGCTCGACGCGACGCCGCGGCGACCGCAATGCGCTCACGGTACGGGCGTACATGTCGCAGAGCTGCCGGGCGGCAGCGTCCTGGCCGAGGATCGCACGCGCCACGGCGTGACAGCGCTCGCTGGGCAGCCCCTCCCGCTCAGCGTAGCAGGCCGCGATGAGGTACACGACGGCGCTGTCGCTGCGCATTCCGCGGGCGTGGAGATCGCGCGCCGCGGTCTCCAGGTCCGCGAGCAGCGCCGCCCCCCCGGGATCGTCGCGCAGGATCGTTTTCCAGATGAGCGCCCGGGCCTGGACGGCAGGCAGCGAGGCTTGCCCCGCGATCCGCTCGCAACGGTCGAACCTCTCCCGCGCCACCACCCGGTCGCCCATGGCGAGGGCCAACTCGCCGCGGCAGAGCTCCTCCATCGCCGCCAGCCGGAGATGACCGGATGCGCGTTGCCTCTCGCCGCTCCGCTCGAGGAGGCGGATCGCGTCGTCGAACGCGCCCTCCCGCATGGCATGGATGGCCATGTTGAAGAGGACAAGTCCGGTGCCGGACGCGTCTTCCAGAGCCTCGAGACGGGTCAGCACGCGCCGGTTCAGCCGGCCGGCCGAGCCGGTATCCCCGCGCTCGAACGCGTTGCGGGCGCGGTTCGCCTCCGCGTACGCGCGATACACAGGAGCGCCGCCCAGGCGGTCGTCCAGTGCGCGTTCGAAGCTCAGCTCCGCCAGGCCGGTCTCGCAGAGCTCCATGAGGAGGGAACCGATCAGGTTGTGCAGACAGACCGCGTCCAGGCTGCGGGGCTTCCGGAGCAGCACCCCGCGCAGGATACCGAGCGTTTCCCGCGGCGAGCGATAGACCACGCTGCGCGCGACGTCCAGGCCGATCTGCGCGGCCTGCTCCGCGTCCCCGTTCCCGCACGCGGCCCGATAGGCGTTACGAAGACACGGCTCCGCCTCGCCGTAACGTCCGTGGTCTCTGAGGCGAAGCCCTGTCCGACGCTGGCAGGCCGCGGACCGGGTGTGCTCGGTGTCGATCGGAACGACCTCGACGGACTCCAGGAGCCGCTCGGTCCGTGGGTCGAGCGTCAGGGGCTCGGGCTGGGACATGCGGACCTCTTTTCGACGCCTTGCGAGCGTGACCGGTGGATGGTGGGACCCGGTTCAGGAATAGCCGATCTACGCTGGAAATGTCAATCGCGCCAGCAAAAACCGAGCCCTGCCGCCGTTCGCTGCAGCCATACCGTCGGTCGCCACCCTCGAGTCACCCGTGTCGTCGGGTGACGGACACCAGGGTTGTGGAAAACTCTGCGCCTCAGGCCAGCGGGCTGCTGGCGAGCACATCGAATTCTCCCGGCCTGATCGCCTCGTCCCGGCGGAGCACGGCGGTGCGCGCGATCATGGCCCCGTTGTCGGTACAAAGGACGGGGCGTGGCCACAGCACCCGAGCCCGGCCCCCCGCCCGCTCGCGGACCTCCGTTCTCAGCGCTTGGTTGCAGGCCACGCCGCCGGCCAGCAGAACGGTCGGAACATCGCGATCGGCGGCCGCCCTGGCCGTCTTGTCGGCGAGGACTTCCACCGCGGCGGCCTGGAATGCAGCACACACGTCGTCGAGCCGCGCCTCGACCTCCTCGGGCCCATGTTCCTCGACCCAGTGAAGGACAGCCGTCTTCAGTCCGGAGAAGGAAAAATCGTAGCCCTCGTGATCCAGCATGGGACGAGGGAAGCGAATCGTCGAGGCGTCCCCCTGTCGGGCCCGCCTTTCGATCACCGGTCCGCCCGGAAAGCCCAGCCCGAGGAGCTTGGCCACCTTGTCGAAGGCCTCGCCGGCCGCATCATCCCGGGTCCTTCCCAGCACCTCGTACCGCCTCCACTCCCGAACGTACACCAGCAGGGTATGTCCGCCCGAGACGATCAGGGCGACCGCCGGAAGCTCCAGCGAGGGATGGTCCAGCAGGTTGGCGACGACGTGGGCCTCGAGATGGTGAACGGGGACCAGCGGACGCGCCGTCGCCAGGGCCAACCCCTGGGCGAACGCCCCGCCGACAAGCAGCGAGCCGATCAGCCCGGGGGTGTGGGTCACGCCGATCAAGTCGATGGCCTCGGGCCGCAGATCGGCCTGGTCGAGCGCGCGATGGAATACCGGAAGGATGTTGACGACGTGGGCACGGCTCGCGAGCTCGGGCACGACGCCTCCGTACTCCTCGTGCTCGATCTGAGAGCTCACCTCGTTGGCCAGGAGCCGGCTCTCGCCTTCGAGGACGGCGATCGACGTGTCATCGCACGACGTCTCGATTCCCAGCGTGATCGACGTCACTCCTCGACCTCCGGTCGGAGGGGCGCGACCCGCCCCCGGATGCGCACGCTGTCCGGCGTAACCCGTACGGTGCCGAGGCTCTCGGGAACGGCGATCTCGAGCCGCTCGTCGAACGACCCTGGACCCGGGGCGATCTGCGACAGGTCGAGGGGGAGTGAGCCGATCGGGCGGACCTCCGCGGTGATCCCCCGCACCGTAACGCGGCGTGGATCCACCTGCAGGTTCACGACCTGGTAGCCTTCGCCCGTGTCGGGCGCGCCGACCGGCGCGAGCGGCACCGTCCTCTCGATAAAACGGTCGGTGACGACCGTGATCCGGCCGGGCACGACCGCGGTGGGGACGACGTCGAGGTCACCGGGTCGCTGCACGTCCTGGGGACTCAGGTCCACCTGAAGGGTGTCACTCTCTCCGCCACGCACCTCCTTGCGAATCGCCAGCTGGTCCTTGTCGAGACGAAGCAGCTCCTTCCCCGACCCGGAAAAGCGGACGTCGACTTCGTGAGGCACGTCGTTGGTGATGATCATGTCGCGTCCCTCGACGGCGATGCTGAGGGGTACAGGGTACTCGATGACCGCGGTCTCGTCCGTGGTCACGTCGAACCAGAGCAGGAGACCCAGCAGCAGGGCCACGACCTTATAGCCCAGGTTCTGGGTGAACAGGTCGCGGAGCTGAGCAGCGAGCCCCGCCAAGTCCGATCAGCCCGCCTCGTCGTCCGGGGCACCTCTCCGCGTGCGCTTCACGGCGCTCATGACCGCGACACCGAAGAGAGCCAGACAGACGACGAAGATCCAGGAGGCGGATATGCCGATCATGTTCAACGCCATGCCAACGGCCGCGATGAGGGTGAGGAAGCCGATGAAGTAGAGGTAGAACCAGTCCATGCAGGCTCTCCGGCTGACATAAGGGGAGCGCGTCTCCGCGCGCGCAATGTAGGGACGGCGCCCCCTCCCGACCACAGCCGGGGAGACATCTCGAAGCGTGGATTGGATCGCGTTCCCTTTGCAGGGGGGCGCTCAGCGCCTCCCCCTAGATGTTTTCGGCGATAAAGGGGAAGAGCGGCAACAGCACCCGGTTCAGATACGCCGCCAGTACGGCGAACGTGTTGGTGAAGATGAGGATGCCCACGGCCACCAGGACCAGGCCGCTCCCGATCTCGATCGGGCGCATCCACCTCCGGGCGCTACGGAAAGCGGTCAGAAAGGAATTGAACCCCACCGCGGCGGCGAAGAAGGGGAGGCCCAGCCCGGCGGAATACACGGCGAGCATGACGACCCCCTCCCGGAGCTCCGCACGGGTGCCGGCCATCGTCAGGATCGCTCCCAGGATCGGGCCGATGCACGGGGTCCAGCCGGCCCCAAACGAGAATCCCACCACGACCGACCCCAGCAGTCCTGCCGGCCGGTCACGCAAGTGGACGCGCCGTTCGCGCCGCAGGAACGGAAACGTCAGAAGGCCGGTGATGTGGAGCCCGAACAGGACGATGACGGCACCGGCGAGTCGTCGTATCCACACTTGGTTCGAACGCATGAACTGCCCCACCGCCGTTGCCGACGCGCCCAGCGCGATGAACACGAGCGTGAAGCCGAGGATGAACATCAGCGAGTGCACCACCGTCAGTCGACGCACCCTTCCCCTGGCTTCCGGGCCGGGGTCGGCGAGCTCGTCGAACGTCAGGCCGGTGATGAACGACAGATAGGAGGGGAAGAGCGGCAGCACGCAGGGGCTGAGGAAGGAAACCACGCCGGCCGCGAAAGCGACCGCGAAAGAGAGCTCTCCGGACATGTCAGTCGCGTGGCTGCCCGGCGGCGGTCTCGATCACGTCCTGGAGCGGCGGAGCCAGCCCGAGGGCGACGCGGATCGGGTATTCGAATGCGTCCCGCGTCTGCGGGCCGACCCACTCCTCGACGATTCGTCCGTCGACGATGAGCAAGGTCGTCGGAAGCCATGGCGCGAGGGCCCACTCCTCGCGCATCTTCGGCGTGGTGATGACGGACGGGTACGGTACCTCCATCTCCGCGGCGAACGCCCGCGAGTCCCTGGGAAGGTCGTCGACGGTGGCCCCCAGCACCATGAAGCCCCGGTCGCGGTACTCTTCGTGCAGGGCGATCAGGACCGGGATCTCCTCCTTGCACGGCTCGCACCACGAGGCCCAGAAATTCATGAGCACGGCTTTCCGGTCCTCGCCCAGCTCAGCGAGCGTCAGCGAGCCCCCCTCGAGCGTCTCCAGCGCGAAACCGGGGGCGACCCGCCCGGTCGGAGCCGACGTGCCCTCGGAGCCGCCATCCCCGTCCCCCGGTCGGTCCTCGATTCCGCTCCCACAGGCAGCCACGAGAGCCGCGAGGAGCAGCAGCGGGAAGCGGTTCTTCCAGATCGTCCTCACGTATGTTTCCTACGCCGTGGAGGGAAGCGCCGTTCTCGAAACTCGAGAGAGAAGTTCAGGGACCGCCCTGCTCTATGCAAGCCGCGCGCCCGTCGAGAGCGGCCGAGGGGCACTGCGAGCACCCGCGAAGCGGGTCGCGGCCATCTTCGGCGCCCGTCACCATTCGTGGAGGCGGTATCCGATCGTTCTATACACCAACCTCGCCACCACGAAGTCCGGGGCGTGAAACCCCTCGATGGGAGCCAGCTCCACGACGTCCATCCCGATCACCGTCTTCTCGCGGAAGACACGTCCCAGAAAGCGCATGGTCTCGTGCCAGAAACCGCCGCCCGGCTCCGGTGTGCCGGTCGCCGGAACGAGGGAAGGATCGAAAAAGTCCACATCGAAGGTAAGATAGATGGTGTCCGTCAGCGCCGACAGCGCGGTCTCCATCCACTCGTCGCCGTGGGCGATGCGGTGCGACCAGAAGACGGGCAGGTCATGAGCCCGGATGAACTCGATCTCCTCGGGTGAAACCGCCCGTATGCCGACCGGGACGACCGGTACCCCCAGCTCGTGCACGCGTCGCATCACGGAGGCGTGCGACCAGGGCGTCCCATGGTACTCGTCGCGCAGGTCCGCGTGGGCGTCGAGCTGGAGAACCGAGAGGTCCTCGAAGGCATCACGGGCGGCTCGGACGGGTCCCGCCGTCAGGCTGTGCTCGCCGCCGAGGAAGACCGGGAACTTCCCGTCCGTGTACAGCTGGGACGCCCGCTCTCGGAGCGCCGCCAGGAAGGCCTCCGGATCGTCCTGCGGAGAGACCTCGGCCGCGGTGTGGATTCCTCTCCGCCAGGGCTCTTCGCCCAGCACCTCGTCGTAGAGCTCGATATAACCCGACGCCTCCAGTATCGCCGCCGGCCCGTGCGCGGTCCCGGCGCCGTAAGACACCGTCCGCTCGTAAGGCACGGGGACGACGACGGCGACGGCGTCCGCATATCCTGCATCCGCCTCCTTCAGGCCCAGGAAGAGCGGCGCAGTCAAGACGCCCCGGCCCTCAGGAGATGAGCACGGCAGCGGCCACCACCGTCGTCCAGCGACCGTCCTTGTCCCCCACCGCGGACTGCGTGATGTTGCGTGTCGTGTAGATCTCGTCGGAGATCCGCCAGAGCTCCTTGCGCTCGTCCCACGCCGCCTCCGCATTGAACTCCACCCCCAGGGTCGTGGCCAGCATCTGGGCCGCCAGATCCTCGGCATAGTCGCCCGCCTTCTGATCGGTCTCGCCGTAGGAGTGGTGCTCGGAGAGGTAGCCGTAGCGGGTGCGATCGCGTGGAATCGCCATGCCGATCGATGCCGCGATCAGCCGATTCGGCTCGCTGGTCGCCGATTCGGCGATCACCGTGTACAACACTTGACCTGGCAAGAGCTTCGGCAGGCCTTCCTTGCGGGGGATCAGTTTGCACTCCGGCGGGAAGATGCTCGAGACGCGCACGAGGTTGTACTCGGCGATGCCGGCATCGCGCAGGGCGAGCTCGAACGAAGCCAACTTCTCGCGATGCCGGCCGACACCGCGCGTCAGGCACATCTCCTTGGCGACGAAGGCCACGGCGTCACCTCAGCTCTGGGTTACGGGAGCGTTCGTTCCGGCGCCAAGGTCCGCCGCGAGGAGGCCGCCCGTTCGATCTTCCTCTGCATCAGTTCCTGGCGTCTCTCCTCGTAGCGAGCGAACAGCGGATCCAGCCGTGGATCGTTCGGCAGGCTGGGGACCATGACGATCAGGTCGCCCTCCACCGACTCGACCCGCACGGGATCGCCTCCGAGCTCCAAACGCGTCCGGGCCACCCAGCGGCCGAGATCGCCTGCGGCGGCCACCCACGTCTCGGGAACCACCTGCTCGGGCCCGCTCAGCGATTTCCCCCCATGGCCGCTCAAGATCAGATCGATGCCCGGCACGTATTCCGCTAGCGCCCGGCTGCCCTTGTACGAGAGGTGACTGAGAGCTACGACGAGATCCACGTCCTGGCGCCTCAGGTCGTCGACGGCACGGCGGGCGCTCTCCACGATGTCCTCGACGACCACGCTGTCCCGCATCGCTCTCTCGAGCAGGATCGTGGGATTGTAGAGACCGATCACGCCTATCCGCCGGCCTCCGCGCTCCAAGACTAGAGATCGCTGACCGAGGTCCTCCAGGCCCACCACGTCGTAGTTCGTGTGGACCCAGCTCATGGAGGTTCCCTCGATGACGGACCTGAGAAACGCCGGGCCGTGGTTGAGGTCCCACTCGCCCAGGGTGAAGGCGTCGTACTGCATCAGGTCCATGGCCTCGACCAGGGTCCTCCCCATCACCGCGCCGACCTCGTTGTCCCCGCCGCTGAAATCGCCGGTGTCGAACACGAAGATCGGCTCGTCGGAGGAACGGCGCAGGCTGTCGATGACCCAGGCGCGCTTCGCCAGCCCTCCGGTCGAATCGGACCGGCACCCGCAGGTGTCGAAGTAGCCATAGGTGTCGCCGGTGTGGAGGATCACGACCTCGTCGGCCAGATCGCCACCGCAGGCGAAGAAGATGAGGGGAATCCACGCGGCCGCCGCACCGCGCGCCCGTTGGCCGGGCACCGGTCGCGACCCGCGCATCAGAAGCGCCATCCGACGCCGAAATGGGTTTCGTCGCCGAGCTCGCTGACGGAGACCTCGCGGGAGATGTCGGCTTCGAAGCCCGCCAGATGGAACCCGATGCCGAATGCCCCTCCCAGCTGGTGGTCCCCGTCGCCTTCTTCGACGAAAGGATTGTCAGCGAGAAGGACGCCACCGCGCACCTCGATCAAGTCGTGCACCGACAGGACGGCGCCGAAATGCTGACTCGATGTCGACAGCTCGCGGAGATCGCTCTCGATGTCGAAGAGAAACCGCAGGCCGTAGGTTCCGGGTAGATCTCGATCGATCGCGACGCCCACGCGCACGCGGGAGGGCAGCGACTCCTCGCCTCCCGTCTCGGTCCCGGCGGGACCCTCGCCTGTGTCCTCGAACTCGAGGTCGGGCCCCAGATTCCGGAGCGAGGCGGCGAGCGCGAGAGGCAGAGTCGTCCTGGGGCGATAGACGAGGCCCGCATCGAACGCCGGACCGCTCGCCTCGACGACACCGAGGTCGGAGCGGTACCACTTGGCGGTCAAGCCGTAGGCCAGCTTCTCGCGGAACTCGCCGGCATACGTGACGCCAACCACCCATTCGGCGAGGTCGATGGTTCCGATGGGATCCGGCGACGTCTCCGTCAGAATCACCTCTCCCAGATCCTGATAGACGAAATGTCCTGCCAGGGTACCCCATCCCCCGACATAGGCCGCGGCAAGATAGTTCCCGTTGAACCCCGACAGATCGTCTCCGACGTCGGCCCCCTCGAAGCGGCTGTAGGTGACGGCGCCCCGATCGAGCCCGTGAACCGCGGCGGGGTTGTAGGGCAGGGCCTGCAGCTCGGCGCGTTCGGCGACGACCGCGCGGCCCTGGCCGATCGTGCGGGCGCCAAGCGGCAGCACGAGGCCGATCAGGCCACCGTTCTCGTCGGACTGGGCGCGGGGTTCCCCAACACCGAATCCGAGAATGGCCATGACGACGAGGAAGAAGACTACGACGGGACGGCGCATGAGCCCCCGAATCTGCATGCGTC
>JBOHRW010000016.1:0-26721 GCA_050732935.1 Gemmatimonadota bacterium | reverse complement strand
GATGATGCCGGCGTTGTCGACGGTCGATCCCGGCTCGCTGCGCCAGGCCAGCACCTCGCCCGGCACGCGGGCGGTAACGACGGCGTTCCAGGAGACGGGGATCCCGGCGGGACCGACGGCGGTCCAGCGCGTCCGATTACGGCCGATGTCGCGGACCTCGCGGATGTGGGACATGATTCTCGGGAAGTTCTCGACCCGGGTCCAGAAGTCGTAGACCTCGTCCAGGGGCGCCAGGACCGTGATCGTCTTCCGGTAGTCGACCGCCCGGCGTCCGGCTCCGACGCCCGTCAGTCGCCGGACGGGCTTGTTGGCGAGGCTGCGGGCCACGAGCCCGGCGCCGACCGCGGTCGATGCCATGCCCAGCTTGCCGAGGCGCCCGAGACCCAGGAGAACGAGAGTGCCTCCGGTGGTGCCGGCCGCGAAGCGGGCCGCCGGCGACCAGTTCTCCTGCCGAAACTCCATCGTCTCGCCGGAGGGCCGGGGCGCTCCCTGAAGCCCTGGCACGTCGCCCGGCTCGCGGTGGACGTCCAACCGGTCATCGATGTCCCGGACACCGCGCACCGCCCCGACCGCCGAGAGAAGGTCCTCGACCTCGTGCACCAGGATCGGGCCCTCGAGGATGACTCGGCCCCAGCGGGCCGTGACCTCGATCGCACCGGGGTGCGAGACGTGCCGGCCCATTTTCGACCGCACGCGCTCGGTCAGGACGTCGTCCGCGACGTTCTCTTCGGGAACGACCCGCCTCCGCGCCCTCGCCAGGAAGCCCTGCGCCCGGTTGCTGAAATCCCGTCTGGTCTTGCCCAGGAAGCTCTCCGACTCCTCGGCGCTGGACGAAAGCCGGTCCCGCACCAGGGCCCGGCGCCGGCGACCACGATCCGGGTCGAGCAGATACATGAGCCCGGCGCCCAGGCCGAGCCCGCCCAGCCAGCTCGCTCTGATGGTCATGTCGTCCTCCCCCTCTGGGATTCGTCGATATGGATCGAGTTCTCCTCATTGTAACGCGGGGAGGGTGGCTCGGTCCGTTGGATAGATAACAGAGCGGCGGCGCGACCCTCCCCGAGGCGACCGGGAGAGACCGGAGGTGGTCAACCGGCGCGGAGCCGGCGTCCTTGCTATACGGGCGCGCCCGGCCGCGCCGCCGGCCCTTCTTCGACGCGCCCCTTCATGCTGTTCAGGAAGAGCGCCGAGTTGATCACTCCAAGGTGGGTGAAGGCCTGCGGGAAGTTCCCCAGGAGCTGGCCGGTCTCGAGGTGGATCTCCTCACTCATGAGGCCGACCGGGTTGGCCCGCGAGAGCATATTCCTGAACAACTCTTCGGCCTCGGCATGCCGCCCCTGCATGGCCATGCAGTCGATCAGCCAGAACGTGCACCAGGCGAACCCCCCCTCGATCCCGAGGAGGCCGTCCTCGGACAGGTACCGGATCACCAGATCGCCGACCACCAGCTCGTTCTCGATCGCTTCGATCGTCCGCTCGACCCGCGGATCCTCGATCGGCAGGAAGCCGAGGATCGGGATCAGCAGGAGCGACGCATCCAGCTCGCGGGATCCGTAAGACTGGACGAAGATCCCGCGCTCCGAATCGACGCCGTTCTCGAGGATCGAGTCGCGAACCGCCTGGCGCTCCTTCTTCCACCGTTCGACGTTCCCGGCCAGCGGATGCTCGTCCTCCTCGGCGAGTCGCACGGCCCGATCGAGGGCGACCCAGCACATGACCTTCGAGTAGACGAAGTGGCGCGGCTCGGTGCGGACCTCCCAGATCCCGTTATCCGGGTTGTGCCATATGTCGCAGACGTGATCGGCGAGCTTGGCCAGGAATCTGGACAGCTCGTCGTCGGGCGTCTCCACGTCGTACCGCCACACCTGGTAGGCGGCGTCGAGGATCTCACCGTAGATGTCGAGCTGCTGCTGCTCGGCCGCCTTGTTGCCGACCCGGACCGGCCGCGATCCGCGGTATCCCTCGAGGTGCTCCAGGATGTGCTCCTCGGGGGGTGTTTCTCCGTCGAGGGTGTACAGGACACGTAGCTCGCCGACCGGGTTGCCGTGGAGCGCGCTGTCCTGGATCCAGCCGATGAAGTCGTGCAGCATCCCGTGGTGTCCGAGGTGGTAGAGCGCGTGAACGGTGAACGAGGCGTCGCGGATCCAGGCGTAGCGGTAGTCCCAGTTGCGCTCGCCACCGATCTCCTCGGGCAGGGAGGTCGTCAGCGCGGCGGCGATCCCGCCCGTCTCGTGGTGCTCGAGGAGCTTCAGCACGAGCTCGCTCCGGAGCACCATGTCGTGCCACGGCCCACCGCCGAAGGGACACAGGTCCGGATTGCAGTCGTGGACCCAGTCGCGCCAGTACTCGACCGTCTGGTTGAAGGCGTCGAAGGCGTTGATCTCGTCGAGCCGGCCGGCCTCGTGACCGGGCTCGGGGCAGCGGAGGACGAAGACCAGGCGGTCCCCCGGGCGGACCATCCAGCGGCCGACGGCCCGATCCTCGTCGATCTCCATGGGTTCCGGGCTCCACAGCCGGACCGTGATGTCGGGACCGGTAGCGATCAGCCCCCCGGCGGCGGGAGCGAGACGCGTCGGCCCCCGCGCGTAGTCGAAGCGCGGGGCGAACTCGTGCTCGAACGGAACCTCGCCGATATGGCCCTCCACGATCCGGACGAGTGTCTGGGGATACGACTTGGGAATTCCCTCCCAGAAGGGCATGAAGTCGATCACCCCAACGGTCCCGGTCGGCTCCACGAACGTCGTCTCGAGGACGTTCGTCCGCTCGAGATAGCGCTGCGTTCCAGGCTTGTCGGAGAGCGGCCCGATCCGCCACCGGCCACCCTTGTGTGCGTCCAGCAGCGCCGCGAACACGCTCGGGCTGTCGAGCTCCGGCAGGCAGAGCCAGTCGACCGACCCGTCGCTCCCCACCAGGGCCGCCGTGCACATGCTGCCAATGGCGCCGTAGGCCGAGAGCGGCTTATAGTCGGAATCGTTCATCCGAAAACCTCCTCCAGCAGCCGATACACCGCGGCGGGATCGACGAGCCGGTAGCGGGCCGCGGTCTCCTGATCGGGATCGCCGACGCGCACGGTGATCCCGTCCGGCAGCGCGCGGAAGGCGTCCTCGTCGGTGACGTCGTCGCCCACGTAGAGCGACCGGGCGGCGCTCCCGCCCGGGACCGCGTCGATCAGCCAGCGGAGGGCGTCTCCCTTGTCGAAGCCGCCCGCGGGGCGGATCTCCCAGGACGCCTTCCCCGGGCGGAGCACGAAACCCGCCTCGTCGACCGGCTCGCCGATCGCGTCGGCGATCGCCTTTTGGCGCTCGCTGTCGCCGCGGGGCCGGATATGGAGGGTCGCGGTCCAGGTCTTGTCCTCGATCTCGATCTGGATCTCGATCGCCTCGTCTTCGAGGAGCCGGTCGATACGGCCCAGCAATCGAGCCAGCCGATCGGCGACCTCGGGCGGCGGTCGGCGCTCGACAGCCGGCCCCTCGATCTCGAGCCCATGGTTTCCGATGTAGATCACCCCGGGGATGCCGACCCGTCGACGCACGTCCTCGAGCTTCCGCCCGCTCACGATGGTCAGCCTGCGGCCGGGGGCCGGGATGGTGGCCAGGAACGAGCGCCGCTCGGCGGTGATTCCGGGGGCCGCCGGGTCGTCCACGATCTCGGTCAGCGTGCCGTCGAAGTCGAGCGCCACCAGGACCGGCCCGCCCGAGAGGCGGGCGCGGATCGAGTCCAGATCATCGAAAGGGGAGGCCGGAGTGGCCGCGCCGCGCGCGGCGCTCACGCCGAGCCGTGGACCAGGGAGGAGGCGCGTGCCTCGGCGGCCTCGGCGAGGAAGTCCGCCAGCCACCTGTAGATCGTGTGCTCCCGAAGCGTCGCCTTCATCGCGTCCATCCGCCGCCGCCGCTCCTCGAGCGGCATCTCGAGCGCGGTCCGGATGTCCTGCGCGAATCCCTCCGTGTAGAAGGGGTTGATGGGGATGGAGTGGTCGATGTCGTCGGCCGCCCCGGCGAACTCGCTCAGGCAGACCGCGCCGGGCTCATCCCCCTGGCAGGCGATGAACTCCTTCACGACCAGGTTCATGCCGTCGACGACCGAGGAAATGATCGCCACGTCGGCCATGCGGTAGAAGGCCGCCAGCTCGTCCTGCGGGAGCGGGCGCTTGATGTAGACGATCGGCGACCAGTCATCGGTCGACAGGTCGTCGTTCAGGGCCTCGATCCGTTCGTCCACCTTCTCGCCCAGATGCTGATAGGCCGGGATCTCGCCCCGGCTCGGAACCGCGATCTGGACGAACGTGTACCTCCCGCGGTACTCCGGGTTGTCGCGGAAGAAGACACGCAGGGCCTCCAGGCGCTCGAGGATTCCCTTCGAGTAGTCGAGCCGGTCGACGCCAATCCCGATCTTCCGGTGCTGCAGCCGGAAGCGCTCGCGGATCCGCTCGATCCGCTCCGCCGTCTCCCGGCTCGCCGCCACCTTCTCGAAGTGTTCCACGTCGATCGAGATCGGGAGCGCCCTGACCTTCGTGGCCCTCCCTCGAAAGACGATCGTGCGCTGTCCCCAGTCGACCAGGACATCGAGCTCGTTGGCGCAAGTGTCGAGAAAGTTCTGCGCGAACGACTCCAGGTGAAAGCCGATCAGGTCGTTGGCCAGAAGACCTCCCAGGATCTGGGCCTTCTGCGGACAGACGCGGAACGTCTCCCACGCCGGCCATGGGATGTGCCAGAAGTGGGCGAGCGTCAGATCCGAGCGCACGTCGCGGATCGCGCGTGGCGCCAGCGCCAGATGGTAGTCGTGGATCCATACCAGCGCGTCCGCGCCGTCCAATTCCTCCACGGTGGCATGCGCGAAGCGCCGGTTGACCTCGCGGTAGGTCGTCCAGAAGCGGTCACGGAATCGCACGTGCTCGAGGATGTTGTGGCAGAGAGGCCATAGGGCCTGGTTGGAGTAGCCCAGGTAGTAGCGCTCGATCTCTGCTTCCGTCAGCCAGATCCGGCGGATCGTGTAGGCCGGATCCTCGGGCGGGACCCGGACCCGGTCGTGCTCGTCGACGACCGCGCGATCGGCATCGCCGTCGCCCCACGCGACCCATGTCCCGCCGAGCGCCTGGAGGAGCGGGTCCAGTGCGAGAGCCATCCCGCCCGGCGGGCGCTCGACGACGATCTCGCCGTCCTCCCGCTGATGGGAGTAGGGCTGAC
Organism: Gemmatimonadota bacterium; assembly: GCA_050732935.1. Classification (GTDB taxonomy): domain Bacteria; phylum Gemmatimonadota; class Gemmatimonadetes; order JACCXV01; family JAHWKZ01; genus DASRVA01. The sequence continues at coordinate 21,541 of JBOHRW010000016.1, read as the reverse complement.
GGTTCGCTACGACGGCCAGCCCGGAGTCGGGGAAGCGCGCCCGGAAAGCCTCGTGAACCCGCTCGGCCGTCCAGTCGGTCATGGAGGCCAAGCTAGGCGCGACCGGCGCCGGCCGCATCCGAACGGGACGTGCGGTCGCCCTATTCGCTGTCCCGGATCGCCTCGATCAGCTCATCCTTGTCCATGGAGCTTCGCCCTTCGATGTCGAGCTCCTCGGCGCGGTTCCTGAGCTCCTGGAGCGAGCGGTCCTCGAGCCGCGTGTTGGGATTGCCCGTGCCGCCCGGTGTCTTGTTCTCCGTCCGGCCTTCCTGCTGGCGCTGTTTGTTGACCGTCCGCGCGGCGATCTCCTCGGCTCCCTCCTCCGATCGTCCGCGCTCCTTCTCGCTCTTCTTGACGTGCTCGTACTGCCGCTCGTCCTTCTTGCTCCAGCTCTCCTGTGGCATGGCTACCTCCCTGATTCGAATGGACAGGTCCACACCATTCTCTGCGGGGAGGCGGCGCGTGTCTGTAAGAAGGCGCACGATGTTATACTTCCGCCCCATGGCGATCATCGACGAGGAGCTGTTCGTGCACTGTCGGAGTTGCGGTTGGGAGGCCGCAACCGGGATCCGCCGGACCGAGGACGGCTTGAAGCAGGATCCGCCCGGCGAGCGCGCGATCCTGTGTCACCGCTGCGGATCGATCGCGAAGTACCGGGACGACGACTACTACCACCGCACCGTCGCGTCGGATCGGGAGCAGGTCGACGTCTGAAGTGACGGACCGGGCGGGAACGGCGCCCGCCGATCGAGTCCGGCGCGCCTTCTCCGGCGCCCCCTGGGAGTCGGGCTACGGCTACTGCCGCGCGGTCCGGGACGGCGACCGGATCTGGGTCTCCGGAACGGCCGCCGTCGGCCCCGACGGGAAGGTCGTCGCGCCGGGCGACATGCACGCCCAGGCGAAGCGCTGCATCGAGATCGTCACGGCCGCGCTGGCCGAGCTGGGAGCCGTTCCCGCCGACGTCCGGCGGACCCGTGTCTTCGTGACCGACATCTCGCGCTGGGAGGAAGTCGCGCGCGCCCACCGGGAGGCCTTCGGGGAGCATCCGCCGGCCGCGACGATGGTCGAGGTTGCGCGGCTGATCGACCCTGACATGCTGGTCGAGATCGAGGCCGAGGCAACCATTTCGTAGGGCGGTCATGGTCCTTCGCCACAGCGACGCCATCGTAGGCTTGCGTCTTCCATAGGGCACCGCGACAATCCGGAGCCTCAGCGCACGACCAGACCCCGGATTCCTTCCAGGAGGCCAGCCATGTCTTCCGACCGCGTCACCTTCCCCGGCGCTTCCGGCGACGAGCTGGCGGCCCGGATCGAGCGCCCGGCCGGCGAGCCCGTCGCCTGGGCCCTCTTCGCGCACTGCTTCACCTGCTCCAAGGACCTTCGCGCGGCGCGCGAGATCACCCGCACGCTGGCCGGCCGCGGCCTCGCCGTCCTGCGCTTCGACTTCACCGGGCTGGGGGAGAGCGAGGGCGATTTCGCCGATACGAACTTCTCGTCCAACATCGAGGATCTGGCGGCCGCCGCCGACTGGCTCCGCAAGGAGCACGCGGCGCCGCGGCTTCTGGTCGGCCACAGCCTGGGCGGCGCGGCCGTGCTGGTGGCGGCGGGCCTGATCGAGGAGACCGCGGCCGTCGCCACGATCGGCGCCCCCAGCGAGACCGAGCATCTCCGTGAGACGATCCTGAAGGAGGCGCCCGAGCTCGAGGGGACGGAGGAGGCCGAGGTCGAGATCGCCGGCCGCTCGTTCCGGATCCGCCGCCAGCTTCTCGAGGACCTCGCCGGGCAGAGTCTCGAGACGGCGATCGCCGGACTCGGAAAGCCCCTTCTCGTCCTTCACGCGGCCGACGACGAGATCGTCCCCGTCGATCACGGCCGGCGGATCTTCGACGCCGCGGAGGACCCCAAGGCGTTCGTCTCGCTGGATCGTGCCGATCACCTGCTCACCAACCCGCGCGACGCGGCGTTCGCCGGCGAGATCCTGGCCTCGTGGGCGGAACGCTATGTGGCCGAACGAGACCGGCCGACCGGTCGGGTGGGCGTGGAGCGGCCGGGGGAGCCGGGCGAGGTCGCGCTCCTCGGCGGCCGTGGCTACACGGTCGAGATCGCCACCGCGCGCCACCGCCTCCATGCCGATGAGCCCGAGGAGGAGGGCGGTACCGATCGCGGGCCCAATCCGTACGAGCTTCTGCTGGCCGCGCTCGGCGCCTGCAAGGCGATCACGGTCCGGATGTACGCCGATCGCAAAGGGTGGCCCCTGCTGCGGACGATCCTGCGGCTCGGCCACGACCGGATCCACGCCGAGGACTGCGCGGACTGTGAGACCAAGGAGGGCAAGATCGACGAGATCAGGGCCGAGCTCCAGTTCGTCGGCCCCCTCTCCGAGGGGCAGCGCGCCAAGCTCCTCGAGATCGCCGACAAGTGCCCCGTTCACCGGACGCTGAGCGGGGAGATCAAGATCCGGAGCCGGCTCAAGGAGGAGGCGAGCGCTCCTCCAGCATGACCTCGAGAATTCTCAAGTGGTCGATGTCCCGCGGTCGCCCGCTCGCCCGTTTGGCGTCGATCAGGGCCGGGAGCGAGAGCACCCGGAACGCCACGCCATCCACCTCGACCTCCTCGCTCCGCGCCAGGCAGTCCTCATGGTCGCCCACCCCGGCAACCAGGCGTAGCAGATCGAGGTCGCCCGCATCGGTCGACAGGGTCAGCACCTCGTGGTCGCGCAGGGTTCGCGCGTCCATGATGAAGGGGAGACCGGGTTCGATGCCGCGGGGATATCCGTTCAGGGACGCGAGGAGCGCGGCCAGTTTCTCGCGATTGTCCTCGCTCGAGTCATAGCAGATGTCGACGTCCTGGGTGACCCAGACGGCGCCCTGCGCGACCGCCGCGACACCGCCGATCACGACGAAGCGGATCTTCGCGTCGACCAGACGGCCGACGGTCGCGAACAGGCCGCGCTGATCCGGGGCTCGCGCCTCACGTCCGCCAGGCGGTTGGGCTGTCACGATCCCCCGCCGTGCGAGGTGGATCGGCTGGCACGGAGGGCCCGTCCCTTCAGCTTTTCGACGAACTCACGGTCCCGATCGAGTCGACGGAGGCGCTCGGCGGGAGTGAGCCGCATGTTGGCCCGGACGAGATCGACGTCGATCCCGTGCTCCAGCGCCCGTTCCGCGGCGCGACTACCCGGCTTGTCGGGAGGACGTCCGCGGCGGCGGGGGGCATAGTGAGTCCGGGCCCGCGACAGTCGGACCGCGAAGTCGGACAGATACCGCTCCAGATCGACCACGATTGTCAACCCTCCGTCGGCGAATTCCAGGCTCGCGCTGGGCGCCAGGGGCTGCGCAGGGCCGGGTCCAGCCGGCGGGAGCGGCTGCTCGAGGATCTCGGCCGCCATCCGGTGGGCTCGCTTCAGCGTGACCCCGAGCTCGTCGTGGATCCATTTCGCCAGCCCCAGCCCGCGGGCCTCCTCCACCGAGTACGGGATGGCGTGCCCCAGAAGGGCGCCAGCGTTGAGCACCCACTTGGGTTCGGCTCCGACGGCGATGGCGAACCGGCCGAGCGTCATGGATGGAATATAGTCTATGAGTTAGATCAAATTCTATGCCAGAGCATGAGGGAGGCTTGGCGTTCCCGCCGGAATCGCCGGCACCCGCCTTCCGCCCTTCGTGGAGCTGTGTTCCATTCGATTTGCACACTGCGTGAGACCCCGACCCCAGGGAACGGCCTCGGGGGTAGTCGGGCTTCACCCGTCGAACACGACCACCGACCGGATCCCGTCCTGCTCCTCCATGAGCTCGAAGCCGCGGTTCACCTCGTCGAGCTGGAGGCGGTGGGAGACGAAGCCGTCCAGGTCCAGCTTCCCCTTCATGTAGAGATCGGCGAGCTGGGGGACGTGCGTCCGGCCGCGCGCACCGCCGAAGCTCCCGCCCTGGACGCGGCGGCCGGTGATGAGGAAGCGCGGCACGATGTCGAGGGTCTCCCCCTTGCCGGCTACGCCGAGCACCGTGCAGAGGCCCCACCCCATCCGCGCCGCCTCGACCGCCTGCCGCATGACGGCGACGTTTCCGGTCGCCTCGAACGTGTAGTCGGTGCCGAAGCCGTCGGTCTCGTCGAGGATCCGGGCGACGGCGTCCTCCCGGCCCGCGTCGATCGTGTCGGTGGCGCCGTAGCGCCTGGCGGTTTCGAGCCGCTCCGCCGACATGTCGATGGCGTAGATCCGCCCGGCGTCGGACAGCGCGCAGCCGGCGACCGCGCCCAGGCCGACCAGCCCGCAGCCGAAGACCGCGCACGTAGCGCCCGGCTCGACCTCGGCCTTCCAGAGGGCGGCCGCCAGGCCGGTCGTGGCGCCGCAGGCCAGCGTGGAAACGGCCTCCAGCGACGCCTCGGGATCGATCTTCGCCAGCGCGATCTCCGGCATCACCGTGTATTCGGCGAACGTGCTGGTCCCCATGAAGTGGCGGAGCGGCTCGCCGCCCCGCGAGAGCCGCGTCGTCCCGTCCGGCAGGTGGCCCTTCCCCTGCTCCTCGCGGATCGCCATGCAGATGTTGGTCTTCCCGCTCCGGCAATGGATGCATTCCCCGCACTCGGGCGAGAACAGTGTGACCACGTGGTCGCCCGGCGCGAGCGACGTCACGCCCTCGCCGACCGCCTCGACCACGCCCGCCCCTTCGTGACCGAGGACCGTTGGCGCGTAGCCGCTCGGATCGACGCCGCTCCAGGTGTACATGTCGGTGTGACAGACGCCGCAGGCGTGGACCTTGACCAGCGCCTCGCCCCGCTTTGGCGGCGCTAGGTCGAGCTCCTGGACGACGAGCGGCTTTCCGAACTCCTCGAGGACGGCGGCGCGGATTTGCATTGGCTTCCTCCGTCAAAGGTGGGATTTCGGCGGGCAATGTAATCGGGGAGCGCGGGGAGGTCGGCCCTCAGAGCTCCAGCAGCATCCTCAGAGAGTCGTCGACGTCCAGCATCTTTTCCTCGTCGATGATGGTCGCGAGATGGCGGAGCGCTCGCTGCTCCGTGTCCACGGTTACGATCTGGTCGGTGGCGATCCAGTGGGGACGCGGCTCCCATTCCGTCGCCACGACTTGGAGATCTTTCGGAGTCAGTCCCGGTCGCCAGCGGAACGCGGGGCGCTTCCGCGTCGTGATCGGACAGATGATCACGGTTCCAAACCTGGACCGGTTCAGGGCGTCCGTGGAGACGACGAGGCAGGGTCGTACCCCGCGCTGCTCGCGGCCACGTCTGGGTTTCAGGTCGAACTCCCAGATCTGACCGCGGAGGTAATCAGGAGAGCGTTTTGTCGCGGTACCGATCAGCTACTCCCGATCGGCGAAGGCGCCGGTGACAAGGTCGCGGTCGTCCCGATCCTCGTCGGTCAGCTCGGCGGCCGCGGCGTCGAACATGTCGGTCATCCGGGCGGCCTCCTCCCGCGCCATCTCCTCCTCGATCAAGGAGCGGACGACGTCGGCCTTCGACCGCTCCCTGCCGGCCTTCCGAGCCAGCCAGGCCTCCATCCGGCTCGAGATCCGGAGGCTCACCTGGGTGTCCTTGGCGAGCTGGGATTCTCTTACGCGCACTTCGGAACCCTCTCCCGGACAAGTTGCACTACAGCATGATACCATATTGCGTTGCTTCATGCAACCCGCATACCTTTTTGGATGCCGGAGTGCTTCATTGCCCCCGCCCGGGTCCATCCGCTACCGTGCGGCGACGCGTTGAAGGGAAGGAGCCGTGGCGAGGAGCGAGGATCACCGATGAAGATCTGCGTGGATGCCGGTCACGGCGGAGTTGATCCCGGCGCGGTCGGCCGGCAGCCCTTTCGACTCGAGGAGAAGGACGTTACGCTGGCGGTGGCGTTCCTGCTCGAGGAGGAGCTCGCGGTCCGCGGGCATGACGTGGTCATGCCGCGCAGGCAGGACCGGACGCTGGCGTCGCTGCCGCGGGCCGAGTTCGCCAACCGTTTCGAGGCCGACCTCTTCGTCAGCCTTCACGCCAACGCCGCCGCAAGCGAGCGCGTCGAGGGGATGGAGATCTTCCACTTTCCGGGCTCCAGGGCCGGGCGTCAGGCGGCGGCGTCGATCCTGACCCGGATGCTGGCGACGTTCCCCGATCACGAGAACCGGGGCGTCAAGGAGGCCGATTTCACCGTGCTCCGCGAGACCGCGATGCCGGCCGTCCTGGTCGAGCTGGAGTTCCTGACGAACCCCGCGCAGCTCCGCTTCCTCGCCGACGCGAAGAACCAGCGCGGCCTCGCCCGAGCGTTCGCCGAGGGAATTCCCGGCGGTGCGGTCCAGGAGGTGATCTTCGCGTAAGGTCAGGAGGTGTCGAAGCAGATAGATTGAGAGTTCGCCATGCAACAGAAACTCACGATGCGACTCGATCGCACCGCCTTCTTCGTGATCTCCCTCGCCGAGCAGGATGAGGACGAGAAGCGGTACTGGCGTGCGAGGACCCCGCACGAACGACTTCAGGCAATCGAGGTCACGCGCCAGATCATCTATGGCTACAATCCCTCTTCCACCCGACTTCAGCGAATTCTTGAGGTTGCTGAACGAGCATGAGGTCAGATATCTGCTCGTGGGAGGGCACGCCGTTGGCTATCACGGGCATGTCCGGGCGACCGCCGACATGGATGTCTGGGTAGCGCGCGAGCCTGAAAACAGAGCCCGGCTTGTAACCGTCCTAGAGCGATTCGGGTTCGCGAGCGAGGATCTGGATCCAGAATTATTCCTCGAGCCGGACCGCATAATCCGGATGGGCGTACCTCCCATCCGCATCGGGATCATGACCTCGATCTCAGGGGTCGAGTTCGATAACTGCTATGCGGACCGCGTCGAGGCCGAGTGGGATGACCTCACGGTGAACATCATCAGCCTTCCCAAAATGAAGGCCAACAAGAAGGCCAGCGGTCGGCTCAAGGATCTGAGCGATCTGGAAGCTTTGGACTAGAGCTCCCGGCCTTACCAGTCCTCGTCGGCCTCCAGGTAAGTACTCGATCCGATGCGCTGGGTCGTGGCCGAGAACCCGTCTCCGTTCGTGTAGCTGAACGAGCCGATGCGCTGGGTCGTGTACCTCGAGCCGTCGTCGAACGTCGTGTAGTCGAACGAGCCGATGCGCTGCGTGGTCGAGCGCCGGCCATCGCTCCAGTCGGTGTAGGTGAAGCTCCCGATCTTCTGGCTCGTGGCGTCCAGCGACTCGTCACCGACCTGAAGATCGGCGTAGGTGAAGTTCCCGATCCGCTGCGAGCTGCCGCTCAGCCGCTCGCCCTGGACCGTGCCGCTGTAGTATGTGAAGTCGCCGATCTCGTGCGCGGTGACGTTCGTCTGGGCGAAGACGCTCGCCGCGAACATCAGGACGAGGGTGCCGGCGATGACGAGGGGTCGCATGGCTGGAATTGCCTCCTCTCCGAAGGGGTTGCGGGACTGCCTGACAGCCGGAAGCGTAGCACGCGGATATGACAGTCGGCCTGACAGGGGGGCACGGGCCGAATGTTTGAGGCTCTCTAGCTGGTCTGACAAGAATTAAGCAGGCTTGAAGTCCGTAGGCCGACCGCGACGCGGCGATCCGGAGGATCAAGGGTCTCGGAGGATCGACCGGCTGTCAGTTGCCGCGAGAAGCGCCCGTCACCGGCAGCGACTCCGCGTCCAGGCGACTCAGATCCACGACCTCGATCGCATCAACTCGACCTGGCGCTCGAGCTGGTCCACGAGCCAGACGCCGTCGTCGCCCAGGTCCTGTCGGCGATCCCGGAAGGCCCGGACCAGGCCGCGATAGTACCAGAGCTGCTCGTCACGGCCCCTGTGGAAGCGGTCCCAGAGGGCTGCGCCGTGCCGTCTCAGGTCGGCGACGATCGCCCCCGCGTTGTCGACCTTGTCGGCGCAGCTGACCCGAAGGACGGAAGGGCCGGCGTCCGCGAGATGGGCGATGTAAGCCGCCTTCCGCTCAGGCCAGTTGTCGGCATCACGCTTGGGATGATCGGCGCCGTCGTCCGGCAGGCCGTCGCTGCATCCCTCGATGATCTCGAGCACGCGACGGCCGAATCTCCGCTCGATCTCGCCCGGGGTCACGCACTCCGGCCGATCCTCGCGCACGTCGTGGAGAAGCGCCGCGACCGCCTCGTCCTCGTCGCCACCCGCGTGGATCACGAGCCCGCAGACAGAGAGAAGATGACCGATGTACGGGATGTCGGTCCCTTTACGGGTATGGTCAGCGTGGCAGCCGGCCGCCAGCTCGACTGCCCCGAAAAAGCGCGTGCCCAAGGGCCCCGACCCGCTAATTGATTCCGGCATCTGCCTCCTCGGTGTTCGTCCTCAGTCCCGGATAAACATAGATCGCGATCGCCTTCCCCTTCCTTTCGGCTCCCGTGCCCAGGAAGGCGCCGGCGACCTTCGCGCCCGCGCTCGGCTTGCTCATGGCGTCCAGGATGATGGCGTTGGCGCCGAGCTCGGCCGCCTTCTTCTTCATCGACTCGTACATGTCGGCTTCGTCGGTCCAGGAGACCTCACCTTCGGAGTGAAGTATGGCGACCTCCTCGTACCGGCCCGTGCCGAGGCCGTGCCGGGGTACGTCGCCGACGTACATCATCGAGGCCTCACCGTTTCGGATCTCTAGCTCGTGCGCCATGGAGACTACCTCCTTCGCAGCCCGGGGAATGGTCCTCCGGAGGTCACTTTGTCTGCATGAGCTGGCTGATCTCTTCAAGCTTGTGGAGCGGATCGCCACTCAGGTCTGCCGACGGCGCCTTCGCGGTCGGCGTGGTCGTGATCCTGAGACCCGTAACCTGGCGGATGATACTGCAGATGATGACGTCGTTGCTCTCCAACGTCACTCTTCCGCTGAATCCGGCCTCGCCCTCCGCGGCCAGGAGATTGCCTTCAACGCGCGAAGTGATGCCCTGCTCGGTCTGAGACATGTTGAAGGAACCGCTGGCCGACAGAGTTCCGCTGAGCGGGATCGCTCCGATCCTGCCGGTCGCTTTGGGGCGGTCGTCCGAGATCACGACCTCGAAAGTTTCAACCGTGCCGACCGGCTCGCCTATACCGAAGTCCAGACAGGAGTTCAAGGAGACGGGCCCCTGGGCGACGTAGGTCCCCGTTGCGGTGAAGATCTCGGAACCGAACGGAAGAGAGTTGCTCGTTCTGCCACCTGAACGGATCGCCACTGTGTGGTTTCCAGGGGTTGTCTCCAGGGGGACGCGGACCTGGATCTCGGTATCGGACGTCGAGATCGGTGAGATCACGAGGCCATCGAGCAGAACCTCGATGGTTTGCACCTGCGCCAGGTTCATGCCTTGAAGGGCGCGAAGATTCTGGCCGCTGATGATGAGGGTCTCGCCCGCGCGGACCGGGTTCGGGCTGACGCTGTTGAGCTGCGGGTTGGGCGGCGTTTCGGGAGCGCTGGGCCCACCGCCGCCGCCGCTGCAGGCCGGGAGAAGCCAGAGCAGGCACAACAGGAGCAACGAGTTCTTCTTCACGATTATCCCTCCTTGTCGACTGGACCCGGGGCGCGCCCCCGTTGGCCTACTGCGCGGAGCGAACCCCTGCCTCGGAGCGCCGGGGTTCGGGTGGCGCTCTCTCGATCGAGCATAGGGGAGAGGTGTGACAATGAAGAGGGTTAGGTGCGCCCCTGGGGCAACATGACCCTCCACCAGGGTGCCGCGAGGATCCGGTAGGGACGGTCCGCCAGGAAGGGCTCCGAGCGGGGCCCATATTTCGTGGGCCTCATCCCTTGACACAAGACCATGAGTATATCATACTCAAGGCATGAGTAAGCGGCTTCAGGTCATCCTGGACGACGAGGAGTATGGAGAGATCCAGCGCTTCGCCCGACGGCAGCGTATGAACGTCTCCGAGTGGGTCCGTCAGGCGCTGCGTCGGGCGCGGAGGTCCGAGCCCACGGTCGAGGCGGGGCGGAAGCTCGAGGTCGTCCGGTCGGCGGTCGCCCACAAGTTCCCGACGGCGGACATCGAGCAGATGCTGCAGGAGATTGAGCGCGGCTACCTCGGCGACACGCCCTGACCGACCTGCCGGTAATCTTCATCGATTCCAACGTCCCCATGTACCTCGTGGGGGCGCCCCATCCCCACAAGGCCGATGCCCGGCACCTCCTCGAAGCGGCCATCGCCTCGGGCGAGCGCCTGGTCAGCAGCGCCGAGGTGCTGCAGGAGATCCTGCATCGTTACATCGCCATTCAGCGCCGCGACGCCATCCAGCCCGCGTTCGACGCGCTGCTCGGGGTCACCGATGAGATCTTGCCGGTCGAACGCGAAGACGTCGAGCGGGCCAAGAAGACGCTGGACGGCATGCTGGATCTCTCGGCGCGGGACGCCCTCCACGTGGCCATGATGGAACGGCGCGAAGTCCGCCGGATCATGAGCTTCGACGCGGCTTTCGACGGCGTCCCGGGGATCGAGCGGGTGGCGCGGTAGAGAAGGATCGCTGAGGTCCGCCACGACCGCTCCTTTGGAGCCGGCAGCCTACCCTGTCGTCACTTTTCCATGTAAAATGACGGCCTTATGGCATTACGACCGGTTGATCGTCTGTATCGCCTGCCGACCGGCAGCTTCTTCTTGTTCGGCCTTCGCGGGGTCGGCAAGAGCACGTGGATCGGGAAGCAGCTCTCCGGCGCCCACCGATTCGACCTCCTCGACGAGGCGCTCTATCAGAGCCTGCTCGCCGACCCCGGCCTCTTCGCGGACGAGCTGCGTCGGCTGCGACCGGGGAGTTGGGTCATCGTCGACGAGATCCAGCGGCTTCCCGCGCTGCTGAACGAGGTCCACCGCTTCATCGAAGAGCAGAGGCTCCGCTTTGCTCTTCTGGGATCCAGCGCGCGCAAGCTCCGCGCGGCCGGAGTCAACCTCCTCGCTGGCCGGGCCCTGTGGCGCGAGATGTTCCCGCTGACGCCCGAGGAACTGGGCGACGACTTCAATCTCGAGCGAACCCTCGAGATCGGAGGACTCCCTCTGGTACTCGACTCCGACGCACCGGCGGAGACCCTCCAGGCCTACGTCCGACTCTATCTGCGCGAGGAGATCAAGGGCGAAGCCCTGGTGCGCAACCTGCCCGGTTTCGCCCGCTTCCTGCCCATCGCCGCTTTGTTTCATGGTCAGGTCATCAACGTCGCGGGGATCGCTCGAGACGCCGGGGTTGCGCGAACCACGGTGCAGGGATACCTGGAGATCCTGGAAGACACGCTCCTCGTCCACCGCCTGCCGGCGTACGAGGCTCGCCTGCGCGTCCGCGAACGCAAGCGACCCAAGCTCTACTGGGTGGACCCCGGCGTCGTCCGGACGGTGAAGCAGGCTCGCGGTCCCATCGCGCCCGAAGAGGCAGGAGCCCTCTTCGAAGGCTGGGTCCAAACCCTGCTTCGCACCTACATGGCTGAGCGCGAGCTGGCTGACGGGCTTGCCCACTGGGCCCCAATCGCATCCAAGAGCCTGGAGGTCGACTTCCTCTTGCGTCGTGGCGCGGAGCTGTGCGCCCTCGAGGTCAGGTCCGCCCGTCGCTACAACGTCCAGCATCTGGCAGGGCTGCGAGCGGTCGCAGACCTTCCGAAGCTTCGACGACGGGTCCTCATCCATCGCGGCGATCGGCCCTTCAGGACCGAAGACGGCATCGACGTCTGGCCCGTCTCCACGTTCCTCGGGGCGCTGGAGGCGGGTGAGATCTGGCCCTAATCCACCGCATTCTGGGTCGCGGCCCAGGGACTCCGACCCTCTCGGCTTGACAGGTGACTCAACGGTCACATATAATGCCGGACATGGACGAGGTCTTCAAGGCGCTCGCGGACGCGACCCGGCGGAGCCTGCTGGACGAGCTCTTCCGGGAGGACGGGCAGAACCTGAGCGCGCTTCAGGCGCGGCTGCCGATGACCCGCTTCGGAGTCATGAAGCACTTGAAGGTCCTCGAAGAGGCAGGGCTCGTTGTCACGCGAAGGCGCGGGCGCGAGAAGCTACACTTCCTGAACCCCGTCCCGATCCGGCTCGTCCACGACCGGTGGGTGAGCAAGTACGCGGAACCCTGGACCGCGACCCTGAGCGGCCTCAAACACGAACTGGAGAACAAGACGATGGAGAAGATCTTCGAGATCTACATCAAGACGACCCCGGAGCGGCTCTGGGAGGCGATCACCGATCCCGAGATGCGGGCCAAGTACACGTTCGGGGTCGGCGTCCACTCGGACTGGACGCCCGGCTCCAGCTACGAGGGGATCCCCAAGCAGTTGGGCTTCCCTCCGATCGTGAAGGGCGAGAACCTGGAGGTCGACCCGCCGCGCCGGCTGGTCCAGAGCTTCAATGCCCTGTGGAGCGACGACGTGAAGAGCGAACCCACCTCGAGGGTGACCTGGGAGATCGAGCAGATCCAGGATTCGTGCCTGCTGACCGTCACCCACGATCAGCTGCGCGACGGCGCCAACAACGAGCTCTACGGCGGCTGGCCGATGGTCCTCTCGGGCCTGAAGACGCTGCTCGAGACCGGGGAGACGCTCACGACGCCGGGGTCGTTGATGTATGCGGAAGTCCCGGAAGAGTGGGCTTCGCGGTCGTAGCCGGAGGGGCCGACGAACAGGACCGGGAGTCGCAGCCCATGCGCGGCTCCCGGTACCGGCATCGCGCCTACCCTTCCCCACCTGTCGCCAGTTCCCGCACGGCGTCCGCCAGGAGCCGCACCTTGGCGGCGTCCCGGGCCGCGCCCGCTTCCTCGGCGAGCTCGGCCGCCACGCCCGCCAGCGCCTCCAGTCGTGCGGGGCCCGAGGCGCTCTCGGCGCTCGCGAGCCCATGCCTCACGGACGCGATCCGATCGGCCGAGAGCCCGCCCGTGCGCTCCAGCTGGTCCACGTAGGCCTTAGCCAGGGCGAAGCTCGCCGGCCAGACGAACGGCTGCTGGCCCTGCGCGTTGAAGTAATCGAACGTCACCGTCTTGGCCGCGTCGATCTCGTTCTGCGAGATGAACTCGCTCGGCTCGAGCTGGAAGATGTCCAGCCCGCGGGCGATCTCGGAGCTCACGATGACACCGTTGTACCAGTAGGCAGACCACGACCCGCCGTCCGCCATCCTGGTCGAATCCACGGGGCCGCGATCGAAGAACGCGATCTCGACCGGGTCGGCGGCATCGGTCCAGTCGAAGACCGAGATCCCGCCCTGGTACCAGGACTGCACCATCACGTCGCGCCCGGGGATCGGGATCAGGGAGCCGTTGTGGGCGACGCAGTTCTCCTCCGGCGTCTGCGGCGCCGGAAGCTTGTAGTAGCCCTGGAACTCCATCTCCCGGTCCTGGACCGTGAAGATCGCGTCCGCGCCCCACTCCGTGGGGTCGTCCGCGCGGCACTTCGGCAGGTTGCCTCCGCCCCACTCGTCACTGAAGAGGACCTGGGTGCCGTCGTTGTTGAACGTGGCCGAGTGCCAGTAGGCGAAGTTCGAGTCCGCTACCGCGGCGACGCGCTCGGGATGGACCGGGTCGCTGATGTCGATCAGGAGCCCATACCCCTCGCAGGCGCCCCCGGCCAGGCCGATCGCCGGGTAGAGCGTGATGTCGTGGCACTGGGTGGGCCCGGCATCCTCAGGGATGTTCCCCATCATCTGCGCGACGATCTGCGGCAACACAGCGCGTGCCCGCGCGCTGTCGGCGGCGGTCGGCGGGCCGCTCCCACCGCGCGCCTTCACGATGTTCTCGAGCAGCGAGGCGGCGTCGTCGTCATCCAGGATCTCGGTCTCCCCGTTGAACTCGATGATGAAGGCACCGCGGGCCTTCGCGCGCTTGATCTCGGCGAGTTCCTCAGGCGACGGGCCGTGCTCCGGCGGGGCCGCGAGGTCCTCGAAGATCCGGGGCGAGCTCACGATCGCCGCCTGCTCGGGATGCGCGAGCGGGACCCTGATGACCTCGATCCGGAAGAGCGCCGTGTTCGGGTCCTCGCCGGGGAGCGCGTTGGTGCAGCCGGGGAGCTCCTCTTCCGGGCGGACTGGCGCGGAGCCGGAGACGTAGACGTAGATGTTCTCCGTGTCGTCGGGATCCACGAGCACCGAGTGCGTGTGGGAGCCACGGCAGGTCTGGACGTTGCCGATGTACTCAGGGTTCCGGATGTCGCTGATGTCGAAGATCCGGATCCCGCGCAGGCGCTCCGCGCTGACCGGCCCCTCGACCCCCTGGGCCCCGCAGTCCAGGCGCCCGCCGAAGCCCTCGCCCGAGACGAACAGGAGGTTCTTGTACACCGACACGTCGCTCTGGGACGCCGGGCAGAGGAACGCGACCACGAGCGAGGGTCGGGTAGGGGTCGAGAGGTCCCAGACCTGGAAGCCGTTGTAGTTCCCCTGGATCGCGTAGTCGCCGGTGAAGGCGAGGTCCGAGTTGGTGACGCCGGCGAATCCCTCCGGCGGCGGCGTGGTCGAGACGAGGCTCAGGTTCCACGCCGCCTCTTCGGCGTCGTAAAGCCCGGCCGCGAGGCCGACCCGGGGGTCGGAGCTGGGCGTGGAGGACCCGCTTCGGGACGCCGACAGGTCGCTTCCGGGGGTCGCCGCGCCGGAGCCGGCTCCCGCGGAGGCGCAGGCGGCCGTGCCGAGGAGAAGGGTAGAGAGCAGGAGCGTGCAGAGACGGGCGGCGGCCGGACGGCCGCCGGACCAGGACTGGGCTACGGGTGTCATGAGCCTTCCTTTGCGGGGAATGGGTTGGCTGAGAAACGGTCGATGTCAACGTGATCATTGCGCGCCACCACCGGCAGGACTGCATCCGTTCCGTCCCCGGGCGATCTCGGCGATGGTGGACCCTACGGCGAGGGGGGCCGCGCGGTTCCAGGGTGCGCTACGGGCTCTCATGGGCCTCAGGGAGTTATGGACGACGGGATCGCCGATTGCGCTCAATGGCACGCGGCACCAAGGCATGGCTTTGGATTCGAACCAGCTCGAGGTGATCAGCTTCTGACCGGGTTTTCCCCTTGCTGATTTGGAGCGCGTTCGCGACCTCGCAGAGGATCGTGTTCAGCGCCCTTAGGCGGAGGGCGTCATGCTAGGGATAAAGGAGGATCATCCGGGGCCGGTCGCCCTCCTCGAAATGGCAGTCCACGGCGTCCCCCACCGGCGTGTCCTCAGCCCCGAAATCCACCGCAATGTCCTCCGATAGGCGGACGACTCTGCACTGATGGACTCCCTCCTTCAAGCGGATGTATAGAGCATCTGCGGCTTTGTCGTAGGCGATCTTCATGGGATCTCCGATTCAATAATAGAACACATAGACCGTAATGACGACCATCGCCCCGCCTTCCTCGATCACCACAGGTGCAACCTGGCGCTTGGCGTAGAACTTCTCCGCCCACTCTGCAAGGAAATCGAGCTCGAGTCGATACATTACCCGCCCTTCCCGTGCCTCTTCCGCGGCGTCAGCCTCAGGCAGAAAGGCGCTCACGTGGACGGTCCGCTCGCCCGGTGTCACCTCAGGCCGCCCACTCCCCCGCCACCTGCCTGGTGGTGACGTTGAGCCGGTTCCAGACGTTGATCAGGGCGATCGCGAGGATCAACGCTGCCAGCGTCCGCTCATCACCGGGTTCTTCATCCGTGCGTGCATCTCGATCTCCTTGTCACATGGACCGGGTTTCGTTCGTCACTACCTTGACGGATCGAGACGGAGGAATGTGACCGTTGAACGAGCACCAATGGCTGGCAGAACGATTCGAGGAGAACCGGGGTCATCTGCGGTCGGTGGCGTACCGGATGCTGGGTTCGCAGACCGAGGCAGACGATGCCGTCCAGGAGGCCTGGATCAGGCTCAGCCGCTCGAACACGAGCGATATCGAGAACCTGGGGGGGTGGCTGACGATGCGATCTCACCCCCCAATCTCTATCAAGACCCCCTGGCGCGCCTAGCATTCTCAGCCTTCCACAGCAAGGCTGGGTGATGCTCGAGTCGCTCTGCCATGCCTGGATCGCTAGGAAAAAGGAGTGCCGGACGAGCTCACCGATCTGCAACCGATCAACGAACTCTCGCTCCTGATCCGTCAAGGGCATTATGGGCGCCATGGCTTTCCACGCAGCAGACCTCAACGCCGCAGCGGACATGATCAGGGCGGCACTGGATAGCATGGGCTCTAGCTGGGATCGGATGTGGACCGATACCCCAAGAAGAACTTTCGTCTTCCATGCTCGTCACGCGACTCCTGAATCCGATAATCTCGACTTTCACCGACCCGATGAATCGCGGCCTCGATCTCCGGGCGCTCATTGAGCATCCCTTGGCGGTCCGGCGACCCTACGTAGTTGAAATCCAAATCGACGGAGAGCCGGCGAGGGGGGCCGAAGCAGAGATTCAGGGCCGTACCGCCCTTCAGAAGGAGGGCTCTCGTGAGCAGCGGATGGCGCCTCATCTGGTCGAGAAAGTCTCCCAGGCGGATCACCTTCTCCAGCGTAGCTTCCCGGTACCCGTGAGCGGCCGCGAGCCGAATCAGCTCCTGTCGATCAACCACCATCGGCTTCTCCAAGCGCGAGCACGCTCTCGGGAAGGATCAAGTTCCAGGGACGGACGAGGACGCCCCCCTGGCCACGACGGCGGCGGGGCAAGTATTGGGGCGAACGAGGCACGTGCCTCTCGAGTCTCCTCAGGAAGTCCCCAGGCACATTGAAGGCGCGTCGATAGCGTGCCAGGAACCATCCTACGGCCGCCCACAGGATCTTTCGATCGTAGGCTTCGAGCAGGTCTTCCAGGACCTGAAGATTCAGGCCTGCAAACCCTGAAGCCGAGATCACGAGTTCTTCGAGGTCACCGACCTTCTCGGGGTAGTGGAAACCCTCCACCAACGTTCGCTCGGGACCGGTCACCCGAAGCGAAGTTCCGCGATATCGGACTTCCTCCAAACCCTCTCTCGCGCTGTCCCCAGTCCGCAGGGGGGCAGGATGGGGAGAGAACTGATTTCTGGAGGCGACAAGCTTTCCTTGCCTAAAGAATGCTCATGCCCCTCGGGCCCGCAGCACACCGAGGTGTCACATCCAGAGAGAACCCGTTACCAATGATCGAGAACGGTGGGGCTTATCTGCAATGACTTTAAAGCTGCGCTCGCGTCCTGAGGATTTGGTGGGTCAGGGGAATCTGGGCGTCATCTTCGATATAGGCTTCGTGGAGTGGTGGGGGAGGAAGTCACAGACGGCGAGTAAAGGCCGCGCCGCCTCCACGGCGCTTCAGTCGGCGAAGAACTCCGACACCTCGATCCGGAAGCCGGGGAGAACCTCGCTCCCCTCGACCTCCTGACCCAAAGTCAGAATTCTGATCTCGTCCCGTGAGCGGTAGACCGTGACGGTCCGCCCGCGCGGCTCCACCACCCAGACGAGCCGCGTTCCGGCGTTCAGGTAGTCGAACACCTTCGCCTGAATCTCGGGAAGCGTGTTCGAGGGCGAGACGATCTCGACCGCCAGGTCGGGGGCCCGACGGGCGAACCTTCGCGGATCGGTTGGAAGCCGCTCCCGCGCGACGAACGCGACATCGGGCGCCCGCACTGTCGGCGGATCGTCAAAAAGCACGAACCCGGTCTCGGCCCCGACGACCTTCCCGAGCGCGTGGCGGCGGACGAAGGGGTTGAGACAGGACGCGATCTGAGCCGCGATGCCGCCGTGCTCGAAACCGGCGGGCGGCTCCCGAACGACGTGCCCGCGAACGAGTTCCATGCGTGATGCCTCGTCAGGCAGCCGCTCGAACTCCTCGATCGTGAGCGGTCCGGGATCCGCGATTCGCGGGACGGTCTCCATCATTCTACGAAGGTAGGTACACGGCAATTGGCAAGCCATCCCGGCCCGCTTCGGGGCTGGGGCCCCTCCTCGCGCCGTGTGCAATTCGAATTGAACACCGCTCCGTGAGGGGAGGTGCTTCGCCGCAGGCGCGACGGTCTCACCCGTTGATCCCGGCGGCCGGCACCCGGCCGCTTGCGGGTCTCCGCGTCGCCATCCATACTCCCGCCCCCATGACCCAGCCCCCGCCCCGGAAGCCCCCGCGCCTCTTCCTCCCCGGCCCGACGATGGTGGCCGACGAGGTCCTCGAGGCCCAGGCCCGGCGCCTGATCGGCCACCGGGGGCCCGAGATCGCGGCGCTCATGAAGTCCATCCATCCCCGCCTCCGGCAGGTCTTTCAAACCGAACAGCGGGTCTTCATCTCGACCTCCTCGGCTACCGGGCTCTTCGAGGCCGCCGCCCGCTCCTGCATCCGCGAGCACGCGCTCTGCTGCGTCAACGGCGCCTTCAGCCAGCGCTGGGCCGAGGTGGTCGAGGCGAACGGCAAGGCCCTGGCGCGGCTCGAGGTCGAGTGGGGGGAGCCCATCACCGCCGAGCACGTCGACGAGGCGCTCGACAAAGCGGCTCGGAACGGGAGCCCGTTCGACGCGGTCACGGTCGTCCACAACGAGACGTCGACCGCCGTGACCAGCCCGGTCGGGGAGATCGCCGAGGTGGTCCGCTCCCACGAGGAGAAGCGCGGCCAGCCGATCATCCTTCTGGTCGACGCGGTGTCGTCGCTCGGGGGGATCGACGTCCCGGTCGATCGCTGGCGGCTGGACGTCTGCCTGACGGGCGGGCAGAAGTGCCTGGCGCTCCCGCCCGGGCTCGCCTTCGCCGCGGTCAGCGATCGTGCCCTCGACCGCGCCGCCCAGATCCCGGGCCGTGGCTGGTACTTCGACTTCCTGGTCTACGAGAAGTACCTGGAGCGGTGGCAGACGCCGACCACGCCGGCCGTGACCCTCCTCTTCGCGCTCGACCTCCAGCTCGACCGGATCCTGGCAGAGGGGCTCCCGGCCCGGTTCGCCCGTCACCGCGCGATGGCCGACCACGTGCGAAACTGGGCGCTCGACCGCTTCGACATCCTGGCGACCGAGGGGTACCGGTCGGACTCGGTGACCGCGGTCGTCAACACGCGCGGGATCGACATCGGGGCCTTGAACCGGCATCTCGCCGAGACCGTCGACTGGATCGTCTCGAACGGCTACGGACAGCTCAGGGACCAGACCTTCCGGATCGGCCACATGGGGGACCACACGGTGGCGGAGTGCCGCGAGCTGACGGCGGCGATCGACGCGTTCCTCGGGTAGCGCTCCGCCCGGCGGGCAGGATCACGTTGACAGAGATGATGCATAAGTGCATGTTAAGTGCATGGCTGTAAAGACCATAACCATAGACCTCGAGGCATACGAGCTACTGGCCCGACGGAAGCGCGGCAATCAGTCGTTCTCGGAGGTGATCAAGGAGCACTTCGGGAGGATCCGTAGGGGTCGGGACCTGGAGGATGCCCTCGAACGAATCACGCTTTCGGAAGAGGCTCTGGAAGCCATCGAACGCCAGGTCGAGCGACGACGGGAGGAGCTCGCGGAGCCGCCGGTCTTGTGATCCACGTCGACACCTCGTTTCTCATCGACGTGATTCGCGAGCGATCACGGTCACAGCCCGGTTCGGCGACCGCCCTGCTCGCGAGCCATCGCGACGAGGAAGTCCGGATCTCGGTCCACGTGGCCTGCGAGCTCTACTCGGGCGCCGAGCTCTCGGACCGCCCCGAGCAGGAGCGCGCCACGATCGTGGCGCTCTGCTCGGCCTTCGAGCTCGCCTGTCCGGACGAGAGCTTCCCTCCGACGTACGCACGACTTCTCGCCACGCTGGAGCGGAAGGGAGAACGCGCGTCCGTCATGGATCTCCTGATCGCCACGGCCGCCATTCTGGATCGGGCTCCTCTGGTAACCCGTGATGCCACGGGATTCGAGCGCATCCCGGACCTGCAGATCGTCACCTATTGAGATACGGGCGTGCAGCGCGTCAAGTTGCATTACTATACGATTCAACGGTATATTGACTCAACGCCATGGTCGATCCGATCCCGCCCCACCCCGGGGATATCCTGCAGCAGGAGTTCCTCAACCCCCACGACATGACGCAGACCGAGCTCGCCCGGCGCCTGGAAGTCCCCTTTCAACGGGTGAACCAGATCATCAATCGGCGGCGTGCGATCACCCCCGATACGGCCCTCCGTCTGGCGCGGCTCTTCGAAACGACCCCTGAATTCTGGCTGGACCTCCAGAAGCGATGGGAGCTGCACGAGGCCCAGCGGGAGGAAGCTCGGGAGATCGAACGCATCCGCCCGGTCGCAACCCGCGCAAAATTGGCCCCAGCCGTCGTTCGCGAGCGGGATGTTGCGATGGCGGCGCCCGGGATCATGGACGAGATCGTCGAGCGGCTCGTGGATGCGATCGATCCCGAGATGATCGTCCTCTTCGGGTCGTCCGCCAGCGGGGAGGCGGGGCCTGCTTCGGACGTCGATCTGCTCGTGGTCGACCGGCAGCCGTTCGGTCCTCATCGAAGCCGTCGCGGGCAGCTTCGCCGTGCTCGTCGTGCCCTGTCGGGGATGAGGATCGCCAAGGACCTGCTCCTCTACAGCGTCGACGAGTTCGAACGCTGGCGCCGGTCCCCGAACCATATCGTGGGGCGCGCGCTGCGTCAGGGTCGAGTGCTGTATGAGCGACCCTGATCACGCAGATCTCCTGCTCGAGGTGGCCCGGAAGGACCTGCGGGCTCTCGAAGGGATGGGCGATCCGGGCACCTTCGCCGAGGAGATTTTCGGCTTTCACGCACAGCAGGCGGTGGAGAAGGCGATCAAGGCCTGGCTCAGCCTGGCCGGCCGGCAGTACCCGCGGACGGATGATCTGGAAGCGCTGCTCGTGCTGCTGGAAGACGGCGGCGCGACGGTGCCGGATGTCTTCTGGGATCTGGTCGATCTGTCGGACTTCGCGGTCCAGCTCCGATACGAGTCTTACGAGTACGAGGAGGACATGCTCGATCGGGCTTCGATCCTGGGCAGCGTGAGGAGAGCCGTGGCATGGGTGGAGAACGAGCGCAGCGAGTCCGATCCCGAGCAGTCCGGGTGAGGCCTCTGGGCACCCAAGGATTCTGTCTGGCATTGCCCTGTCTCGCCTTCGAAACGAACATCTTGCCGTGATGCGATCCGGACGCTCCTTCGCGACCCTCCTCTTCACCGACATCGTCGGCTCCACCGAGCGCGCGGCGGAGCTCGGGGACCGCGGGTGGCACGAGCTCCTGTCCGAGCACCACGGGCGGGTCCGCCGCGAGATCCGGCGCTTTGGAGGGCACGAGTCGAACACGGCGGGCGACGGGTTCCTGGCTACGTTCGAGCGGCCGGCGTCGGCGATCCGCTGCGCGTGGGCGATCCGCGAGTCGCTGCGCGAGCTGGGGCTGGAGATGCGCGCGGGAGTGCACGCCGGCGAGATCGAGCGCGAGGGTCGTGAGGTAGGCGGAATAGCCGTCCATATTGGCGCTCGCGCGGCGGCGGCGGCCCAGCCGGGCGAGATCCTCGTCACCAGCACGGCCAAGGAGCTGGTCACGGGGACCGGCTTCCGCTTCGAGGATCGCGGCCAGCATCGGCTCAAGGGGGTCCCCGACGAGTGGCGGCTCTACGCCCTCGCGAACCTCCCGTCGGGAGGGGTGGCCGCGACGCGGCGCACCGGGCGGCTGATCCCCGAGCTGACGACGCGCCAGTCGATCGCTGCC
>JBOHRW010000015.1:0-3232 GCA_050732935.1 Gemmatimonadota bacterium | reverse complement strand
AGGGGCAGACCTCCGAGGCGATCAAGAAGCTGATCGGGTTGCAGGCGAAGACCGCCCGCGTCGTTCGCGACGGCAAGGAGTCGGACCTTCCGGTGGAGGAGGTCGTCCCCGGCGATGTGGTGGTGGTGCGCCCCGGGGAGAAGCTCCCGGTGGACGGGGTGGTTGTGCAGGGGGAGAGCGCGGTCGATGAATCGATGCTCACCGGCGAGCCTCTGCCGGTCTCCAAAACGCCGGGGGACGAGGTGATCGGGGCGACGATCAACACCACGGGTTCGTTCCGCTTCGAGGCCACGAAGGTCGGCAAGGATACCGCGCTCGCGCAGATCGTGCGCCTGGTGGAGGAGGCTCAGGGCTCGAAGGCGCCGATCCAGCAGCTTGCCGACAAGGTGAACGCCTACTTCGTCCCGATCGTACTCTGCCTCGCGGCCGCCACCTTCGTGCTCTGGTTCGACTTCGGTCCCGCGCCCGCCTTTCTCTTCTCCCTGGTCTCCGCGGTCACCGTTCTCATCATCGCCTGCCCGTGCGCGATGGGGCTGGCCACCCCCGCCGCGATCATGGTGGGGACGGGGCGCGGTGCGGAAAGCGGCGTGCTCATCAAGGGCGGGGAGGTGCTCGAGCGGGCGCACGAGATCCGGACGGTGGTGCTCGACAAAACGGGGACGATCACCGAGGGGAAGCCGGCGCTCACCGATGTGGCCCTGGCCCCCGACACCGGCGTCGGGGAAGACGAGATGCTCCGCCTGGTTGCGTCGCTGGAACGCGCCTCCGAGCACCCGCTCGGCGCGGCGATCGTCCGGGGGGCGGAGGCGCGGGGCCTCACGCCCTCCGATGCCTCCGGCTTCGAGGCGATCACCGGGCGCGGCGCGCGTGCCACCGTGGAGGGCCGGGAGGTGCGGATCGGGAACGCGAAGCTGATGCGCGAGTCCGGGATCGGAGCCGGTGCCTTCGATGAGGAGGCCGCGCGCCTCGCGGAGGAAGGAAAGACACCCATGTTCGTGGCCGTGGATGGCGTGCTCGCGGGGGTCATCGCCGTCGCCGACCCGATCAAGGAGACCTCCACGGAGGCGATCCGGCGGCTGCACGAACTGGGGCTCGAGGTCGTCATGCTCACCGGCGACAACCGCCGCACCGCCGAGGCGATCGCGCGGCAGGTGGGGATCGACCGGGTGCTGGCCGAGGTGCTCCCCGCCGACAAGTCGCGCGAGGTGAAGCGGCTGCAGCAGGAGGGCAAGGTCGTTGCGATGGTGGGGGATGGGATCAACGATGCGCCCGCCCTCGCGCAGGCGGACGTGGGCATCGCCATCGGCACCGGAACGGATGTGGCGATGGAGGCGAGCGACATCACCCTGATCCGCGGGGATCTGCACGGCGTGGTGACCGCGATCGCGCTCTCGCGCAAGACGATGGGCATCATCCGGCAGAACCTGTTTTGGGCCTTCGGATACAACGTGCTGGGAATCCCCATCGCCGCGGGGCTGCTC
Source organism: Gemmatimonadota bacterium (assembly GCA_050732935.1). GTDB lineage: Bacteria > Gemmatimonadota > Gemmatimonadetes > JACCXV01 > JAHWKZ01 > DASRVA01. Next base: position 1,751 of record JBOHRW010000015.1, on the reverse strand, counting down.
TACCCGTTCTTCGGGATCCTGCTGAGCCCGATCCTCGCCAGCGCGGCGATGGCGTTCAGCTCGATCAGCGTGGTGCTCAACAGTCTGCGGCTGCGGGCCTTCAACCCCGCGCAGGCGTAGTGCGATCGAGGCGTAGAATCGACCGGCAGTGGTGGGTAGTCGGCGGCGTAGTACTGCTCCTGGCTGGTCTTGTCGGGGCGGGCTGGCTGGCTCGCGACCGGTTTCTTCCGGTCGAGGTGGGGACGCGGGCTCCCGATTTCGTCGCCCGGGATCTGGACGGGAATCGGGTGTCGCTGAACGATTTGCGGGGCCAGGTGGTGCTGCTCAACATCTGGGCGACCTGGTGCCCGCCCTGCCGGGAGGAGATGCCGTCCATGCAGCGGCTGCACGAACGACTGGGTCCGGATGGGCTGCGGATCGTGGCCGTGAGTATCGACGCGGCGCGCGGTAGCGTGGACTCCGCCGGACGTTCCGGCGGCGATGTGCGCGCCTTCGTGGAGGAGTATGGGCTCACCTTCGATATCTGGCACGACCCCTCGGGCGAGATCCAGCGGATCTACCGCACCACCGGGATTCCCGAGTCATTCGTGATCGACCGGGAGGGGATCATCGTCAAGAAGGTGATCGGAGCGACGGAGTGGGATTCGGAAGCCAACGTGGAGATGATCCGCCGTCTGCTGGAGGAACAGCCGTGAACCCGACCTCCCTGCTAGCCGCCCTCCTCGCGATCGGGGGGAAAGCAAAATGAGTTGCTGTCAGTGCCAGGGGATCCGGACGCTCTTCGGGGAGCAGGCCGCACGGAACGACCTGAAGCGGTACCGCAAGAAGGGCCCCCTCAAAACCACGCGCATTCTGCTTGACGCGATTCGCGCCGAAGGTGTTGAGGGCGCCACGCTGCTGGATATCGGGGGTGGCGTCGGGGCCGTCTCGAACGGGCTCTTGGACGCGGGGGTGAAGCACGCCACCGTGGTCGACGCCTCGCCGGCCTACCTGGCGGCGGCACAGGACGAAGCGGAACGGCAGGGGTACCGGGACCGGGTCACGTACCACTTCGGCGACTTCGTGGAGGTCGCTCCGCGGGTCGCCTCTGCCGACATTGTCACGCTGGACCGGGTGATCTGCTGTTACGATGACATGGAGGCGTTGGTCGCGGCTTCGGCGGAGCGGGCGGGGCGGCTCTGCGGCGTGGTTTACCCGCGGGACACCTGGTGGGACCGACTTGGGGTTTCGATCCTGAACTTCACCTGCCGGGTGCGCCGAAACCCGTTCCGCGTGTTCGTCCACTCTCCGGAGGCCGTGGAGCGGGTGATCCAGGGCAAGGGGTTCATGCGGCGATTCCGCCGCACGACGCCGCTTTGGCAAGTGATCGTCTACGGGCGATCGCATTCGGAACCGTTACATGGGAAAAGGAGTTTGATGACAACCGAGACCAAATCCATCGAACAGCGCGGCTACGCGCACCCCGAGGCGCTGGTGACCACCGACTGGGTGGTCGAGCACCTCGACGACCCGAACGTGTGCCTCGTCGAGTCCGATGAAGACGTGCTGCTCTACGACACCGGACACATCCCCGGCGCGGTCAAGGTCGACTGGCACGCCGACCTCCAGGACCCGCTCAGCCGGGATTATCTCGACGCGGAACACTTCGCGCGCCTGATGCGCGACAAGGGGATCTCCCCCGACACCACCGTGGTCTTCTACGGAGACAAGAACAACTGGTGGGCCACCTACGCGCTCTGGGTCTTTCAGCT
>JBOHRW010000014.1:0-17841 GCA_050732935.1 Gemmatimonadota bacterium | reverse complement strand
CGCGCCACATCGTCCCCTACCTGAGCGGCGGGGAGCTGGCGCTACTCTACATGTGTGTCTGGATCTTTCTGGCCGGCAATGGCGCCGGCCCTTGGAGCCTGGACGGCGTGATGCGCAGGGGCCGCGGGTAGGACGGCGGGGTAACACAGCGGTTGCTGGAAACCCGCCCGTGCCCGTCCTCGTTTGAGGGTCAGGATGCGCGCGCAACCGGCCGGACCGCTATCGGGCGTTGCGACCGTTCGTCGGGAGGCGACCGGTCGCGGCTTCCGCGTTCGCGAGATCGCGTATGCGCCGTCCCAGCGGCAGGCGTTCCACGCGCACGATCTCGACGGGATCACCCTCGTGATCGGGGGCGCGATCCGGGAGACCGTCGGCCGTCATGAAGAGGTCGCCACCTGCCTCAGCGTGGTGGTGAAGCCGGCCGGCGTCGTGCATGCCGACGAGGTGGGTCCGCGGGGCGCGCGCATCGTGCAGGTCCTGCTGGACGGGGAGGTCGACGGTCTCGGCCCCTGGCGCTGGATGCACGCGGGCGCGGGGGTGAGCGGTTTGCTCGCGCTGCGCCGGCTGCTCGCCGACGGGGACGAGGGCCTGGAGGATCACGTCCTCGATCTCCTGGGCGAGGTCACCAGGGTCGACACTCCCGCCCGCCATGATCCGCCCGGCTGGCTGAAGCGCGTCAAGGAGGCCCTGGACGACGCGCTGTCGGAGAGTCCTCCCGTGCGAGACCTGGCCCGCGAGGCCAGCGTCCATCCGGTGTCGCTCGCCCGGGCCTTCCGCCGGCACTACGGGACCAGCATCACCGAATACCGCCGGCGTCAGCGGATCCGGCGGGCGGCGCGCACGATCGAGTGGTCGAACAATCATCTCACCCGTGTCGCCTACGCCACCGGCTTCTCCGACCATCCGCACATGTGCCGGGAGATACGGGCGGCGACGGGCCTCACGCCTTCCGAGCTGCAGGAGCTGGCGCGGTCCTCGTAGCGGGACGCGGTTTCATCCGTTCAAGCGCGGTCGCTCGTCGCCTCCCTAGCCTGATGGTGGACTCCGAAGACCATTTCACGACGGAACGACGGAAGGAGCGAATCGATGCATCGACAGGCCCGCCTCTCGTCCCTCCCTGCGATCGGGACCCTCTTCGCGATCCTGGCGGCGTCCCCCGCCTCCGCCCAGAACCCCTCCGGTGACTGGCGGTCGGACGTGCAGGGCTTCGCCCACCGCCTCCTCGACGCGGGGCTGACTCCGGGGATGGGAATCGCCGTCACGCGCGGCGATTCGGTCGTCTACGCGGACGGCTTCGGTGTCGCCGACAAGGCGACCGGCCGCGAGGTCGACGAGGACACGGCCTTCTACATCGCCTCGAGCACCAAGGCGCTGACCGCCACCGCCGTTGTGCTGCTGGCCGAGCGCGGGGAGCTGGACCTCGAAGCGCCCGTGACCCGCTACATCCCGGGGGTCCGCTTCCAGGCGCCGGTCGACGCCGACTCGGTCACGATCGAGGCGCTTCTCACGATGACCGAGGGCCTCCAGGACGGTGGACCGGTCGTCTTCCGCACCGCCTTCACGGGCGAGTTCGAGCCCGGGCAGCTGGTCGAGCTGCTCGCCGGCTACGGTCCCTCCGAATCGGGGCACGCGTTCTCCTACGGAAATCTCCCCTACAATATCCTCGGCCTCGTCCTGGACCCAGAGGATGGGCACGGCTGGAAGGATATCGTCCGCCGCGAGGTCCTGGATCCGCTGGACATGGAGAACACGAGCGGCCGGATCTCCGACTTCGAGCCGAACGGGGTCGCGATGCCGCACGAGATCGATCCGGGCGAAGGCTGGCAACCGGTTCGTCTCGCGAAGGCGGACGAGAACATGCACGCCGCGGGCGGGCACTTCGCGTCGGCGAGGGACCTGGGCCGCTTCGTCGCCGCCCACGTCGGCGACGGCGTCGTCGAGGGCGAGCGGACCTTTCCGGCCGGAGTGCTGGTGTCGGCGCACGAGAAGCACGCCGACCAGGATCGCGAGTTCGGGCCCTTCCACCGCTACGGCTGGGGCTACGGATGGGACCTGGGGACCTTCGAGGGCGACACGATCGTCCACCGGTTCGGCTCCTTCAGCGGGTACCGCTCCCACATGTCGTTCATGCCGACCCATGGAATCGGAGTGATCGTGCTCGTCAACGGCGGCGGCCCCGCGTCACCCGCGGCCGATCTCATGGCCACCTACATCTACGACCGGCTCCTCGGGAAGCCCGCCGTGGCGGTCACGTACGAGGGTCGTCTGGCGGAGCTCGAGGCGCGCGTCGCCCAGGGTCTCCAGGAGCTGGCCGACCACCGGGCCGAGCGCGCGGCCCGGCAGGTGCCGCTCCCGCATCCGCTCGACGCCTACGCCGGCACCTACGAGCACCCGGCGCTGGGCCGGATGACATGGCGCATGGTCGATGACCAACTGGAAGTTTCGATGGGCGTGGCTCGGAGCGTGGCCGAGGTCTACGCGGCCGCGAAGAATGAGCTACGGGTCGAGCTGACCGGTGGCGGCGAAGTGATCGGGTTCACGTTCCCCGACGGCGGCGGTCCGGCCGAGAGCCTGGAGTACAACGGGTTCACGATGGTGCGGGTGGACGGGTAGGGGAAGCACTGACAAAATCGAACGGCGTTCCTTGTCATCCAGATCCTCCGCGCAGTGGGATGACGTGGGGATCCGGAGGGCCACATCATCGAAACCCGGTGCGCCCCCGCGCGTAGAAGGAGGAGATCCTGGCAACCCACGCCCCATTGAAGGAAGTCCCATGCGACTGACGTCGTTTCGATCCCGACTCGCGCTGCCGATCGTCCTTCTCCTATTTGCCCGTCCCCTCTCCGCTCAGCCCGCCGGCCGTATCGTCCTCGACACGATCCCGGCGCCGTCCCTGGCCGGGAACCTCCTCGGCGATCCCGACCGGCAGCCGGCGTTCGTCTACCTGCCGCCGGGCTACGACCATGAGGCCGCCTTGCGTTACCCGACGATCTACCTCCTGCACGGCGTGCTGGACTCGCCCGAAGTATGGGTCGAGCCTGTGTACGACGGGATGACGATCCAGGCGACCATGGACAGCCTGATCGCGGCCGGGGAGATCGGGCCCGCGATCGTGGTCATGCCGAACGGGCGGAACGCCTACGGGGGGAGCTACTACACGAACTCGCCGGTCACGGGTGGCTGGGCGGACTTCATCGCCCGGGACGTGGTCGCCCACATGGACCGCGCCTACCGGACGATCCCGGCCCGGGAGAGCCGCGCGGTCCTGGGCCACTCGATGGGCGGGCTGGGCGCGATCCGGCTCGTCATGCGGTACCCCGAGGTGTTCTCGATCGCCTGGGGGATGAACCCGTGCTGCCTCTGCTGCCTGGATCTGGACCTCGTTTCCGACCCGGACCTCTGGCAGCGGATGGTGGAGTACCACTCGGCGGCGGAGATGTGGACGGCGCTCGAGGAGGAGGGGGACATCTGGCCGCTCATCGTGGCCGGGGCCGCCGCAGCGTTCGCGCCGGCCCCCACCGCGCCGCCCCTCTACGTCGAGCTGCCGGCGACGGTCGTGAACGGCGAGGTCGTCCTCATTCCGGCGGCGGAGCGGATGGCGGCGGCGCTGCCACTCGCGCACGCGGCCGAGCGCGCGGACGCCCTCAAGTCGCTCCAGGGGCTCGCGTTCGACACCGCGTTCGACGACGAGTACGCCCACATCCCGCCCGCGACCAAGGCGTTCTCCGACTCGCTGGTCGCGCTCGAGGTCCCGCACCTCTACGAGGTCTACGCGGGGGATCATCGGAACCGGATGCGGGTGCGGATGGCGACCCGGATCCTGCCCTGGATCGACGCCCGCCTCGAGCGCTGAACGACTCGGACCGGGTGACGGCCTCGCCCCGCCCGCCACAGGAATGACGCCCGTAACGGCTGCGGTTCGCAAAGCTCGTGACAAGGACACTTGACAGCATTCCGGTACCCTCCCTGCCGAACCCGTAGCCGATCCTCCCGCCCCGCCAGCTTTACGGACCCGATCGGGCGCGGATCTTTGGAGAGGCCTCGAATCCTGTCGACGATCCGTCACCGGCATTCGGCGTGTGCGATTGCCTCCAGCTCTTTCGCCGCCGAGCGTTTCAGGAAGACGCTATAGCCTCTCTGGCGGTGAGGCACCTTATGCCTCGCACCGCAGCCCCTCCAGGTCCAGCGGCCGGGTAACCATTTCAATACCGCCGTCGGCGTTGCGCGGCCACGCCTCGCGCGGGCGATCCCAGTACAGCTCGACGCCGTTGTCGTCCGGGTCGCGCAGGTACAGCGCCTCGCTGACCCCATGATCGCTGGCGCCGTCGAGCTCGATGCCGGCCTCGATCAAGCGCTTCAGCGCGTCAGCGAGCGCCGCCCGGGTCGGATAGCGGATCGCCAGGTGATAGAGGCCGGTCGTGCCCGGCGGGGGCGGCGAGCCGCCCCGGCTTTCCCAGGTGTTCAGCCCGACGTGGTGGTGATAGCCGCCGGCCGAGACGAAGGCCGCTTGCGATCCGTAGCGCTGGGTCAGCTCGAACCCGAGCACACCCTGGTAGAATCCGAGCGCGCGCTCCAGGTCCGCCACCTTCAGGTGGACATGGCCGATCGTGACGCCGGGGTCGATGGGACGGTCGGTCATCGGATCCTCCAGGTGTGATAGTCTTCATGAAGCTTGCGTCCGCCGCCACCCCCGCGGAGAAGTATGCGGAACCCGGCCTCGGCCGACACCACCCACCCTCGGCAGCCGCCACTCCAGCCCCGGGCACCGGCCCAGCCACCGTCGCCAGCAGGATCCCGAGGGGTGGTGGAATTCCAGCACTCTTGTCGTTAGAATCGCCACGTGCTTCGAATTCCCTGCATCTGCGCTCTGCTTCTGATCGCCGGGCTCCAGGCCGAAGCCGCCGCACAGGACGAAGGGTCGGAAACCCTCGCCATCCGCGGCGTCACCGTGATCGACGGCACCGGCGCCCCCGGTCGGCCGGGCTCGACGGTCCTGATCCGGGACCGCCGGATCGTCGCCGTCGGTCCCGACCAGGAGATCGCTCCACCCCCGGGGGCGCGGGTGCTGGAAGGCGAAGGACGGTACCTGATCCCAGCACTCTGGGACATGCACACGCATCTCTCCAAGGCGCGGGCCCCCGCGCTCCCGCTCCTGGTCGCGAACGGGGTCCTCGGCGTCCGCGACGTCGGCGGAGACATGGATGAACTCTTCCGGTGGGAGGAGGAGATCCGTGCGGGCGAGCGGACCGGGCCGCGGATCGTGATGGCGGGGCCGTACCTGGAGAGCGCGTCCAACGTCCTGCGGGTTCTCATGGAGGGGACGGTCGAGCCCGAGGAGCGAACGCGGATTCCGATCGCCAATCCCGAGGACGCCCGTCGGGTCGTCGACTCGATCGCCGGACGCGGCGTCGACCTGGTCAAGGTCCGGACCTGGCCCGATCTCGAGACCTTTCGCGCGATCGCAGACGCCGCGGCCGACCACGGGCTCCCCCTGGCGGCGCACACCTTCGGCCTCCCGCCGGAGGATCTACGCGAGGGCGCCGTCGCCAGCATCGAGCACTTCTATCCCGTACCCGAGGACTGGACGGAGGTGGAGCGCCAAAGCTTCTACGAGGAGCTGGCCGGGAACGGCACGCTGGTCGTCTCGACCCTCGTGGTCCTCTTCGAATCGCTGTTGGTGCCGGACAGCCTGGCCGCACGGATCGTCGCCGACCCTTCCGGCTCGATCGACGATCGGCGGCGGTACGTCTCGGCTTTCCTGCTGGCGGACTGGGAGGAGCAGCTTCCGGAGCGATCGCCGCAAGCCGTCCAGAACTGGAAGGAGTACTACCCCGCGGTCCTTCAGATCCTGCAGGAGATGCAGGAGGCAGGGGTGCCCCTCCTCCCCGGGACCGACCTGGGTGTCCTCCTGATCTTTCCGGGCTCCAGCCTGCACCGGGAGCTGGAGCTCCTGGTCGAGGAGGTCGGGCTGACGCCGATGGAGGCCCTCGAGAGCGCGACCCGCCATCCGGTCGAGTCCATGGGGCTTGCCGACTCGCTCGGTACGATCGAAGCGGGCAAGATCGCGGACCTCGTCCTTCTCGAGGGCGATCCACTCGAGGACATCGCCAACACGCGACGGATCGCCGCGGTGATCCAGGAGGGGCGACTCTACGCCGAGGAAGACCTCGACCGCATGCGGGAGCAGGTCCTGGCGATGCCCGAGCTTAAGGAGAACGACTGGATCCCAAAGCCGCCCTCGCTGGAGCTGCGCGCGGCACAAGCCGTCGCCGAAGCCCTCGATCAGGCCGGATCGGCCGAGGACGTGGCCCTGGCGCTGGAGCGGTTTCAGGCGCTGGAGGGAGCCGAGCGCCTTCCCGGAGGCCATCCGGCGCTGGCCGCCAGGATCGAGGCGGCGGTGAACCAGGCTGGATATCGCCTCCTGGCGGCGGAGCGGGGAGACGAGGCGGTCGCCGTCTTCAAGTTGAACACCGAGACCTTCCCAGACGCGTTCAACACCTGGGACAGCCTGGCCGAGGCCTACCTCTCGCAGGGAGATCGGGAAAGCGCGATCCGCTTCTATCGGAAGTCGCTGGAGCTGAATCCGGCCAATCAGAACGCGCGAGAGCAGCTGGAGGAGCTTGGGGAAGCGGTCGTCGAGACTGGCGGCGCTACGCAGCCCGCCGGTCAGCCTCAGCCGGCCGTCGAGTACCTGGCCAACGAAGGGGTCCTCGTGACGGGCGGCGACGCCGCGATCGTGATCGACGGGCTCTTCGGCGACGGACTCCCCGAGTACCCGGTCGTCCCGGCGGCGATCCGGGACTCACTGGAAACCGCGCTCGGCAGGTTCAGCGAAATCGACCTGGTCCTGGTCACCCATCGCCACGACGACCACTTCGATCCAGCGGCGGTCACCCGACATCTGGAGGCGAACCCCGAAGCTATCCTTGTCGCGCCTGGGGATGCCCTAGCGGCGTTCCGGCCCGACCAGCTCGAACGCTACGGGGAACGTCTTCAGCCGCTCGATCTCCCACCCGGCTCCTACGTTCGCCTCGACGTGGGCGGGTTCGCGGTGGAGGCGCTCGGCCTCGCCCACGCCGAGACCGGCCACGTCGGGTACCGGATCGAGCTCCCCGGGCTGACCGTCCTCCACCTGGGCGACTCCGAGCCGGCGCCGGCCGACCTCGCGACGTTCCTGGAGGGCCGCCCGGGGCCGGAGGTGGCCCTCGTGCCGTACTGGGTCCTGAGCGGCTCCCGGGGAGGGGCGATCGTCGAGGCGATCGGGGCCGACTGCACGGCGGCCTTCCATCTCGAGCGGGAGGTCGGCGACATCGTCGCGCGGCTCGCGGAGCAGGTTCCGTCGGTGGCGGTCCTGGACGAGCCCGGGGAGCGACTGGTCAGCGGCTGCTGACTCATATCTTCGCGGCGCGACGGCGCGCCGCTAGCCGCCGGGTCACCTTGGGGCTCGTAAGCTCCTTGAGCGCGTTCCTGCCCACCCAACCCGCCGCGCCCTCCGTCGACTCCGCCAGCCGCCGGGACACCGCGACCGCGGCGGTGTTGAGCTCGTGATTCCGTTCCCCGATCGCGCGCAGGGCCCAGACCACCGCCTTCTTGACGAAGTTCCGTTCGTCGGTGGCGCCGCGCTCGAGGAGGGGCAGATACCGGACGAACTGCTCGTCGGGAGCGTCCTTGTCGTGCAGGGCGAGACTGGCCAGCAGCGCGAAGGCCGCGCGCCTGGCGAACTCACCCTGCCGGCGCGACCACGGCTCGACCTTGCGCCAGGCTTGCGACGTCCGATCGAACAGGTGGAAGCACACCGTGTCCACGATGGCCCAGCTGTCGAAGTCCCGGCACCAGCGGTCCATCTGCGCGGCCGTGACCTGAGCGGGGTCATCCACGAACGACGCCAGCAGGCGGGCCTCGTACCGGCCGGTTTCCCAGAGAGCGACGGCGAGCTCGTGGTTCCGCCCGAGGCGCTTGGCGTACTGGCGGAGGGTTCCCACGGGTATGCCGTACGCCGTGTCCGAGGGGATGGCGTAGCGTGCCATCCCGTCGCGGGTACGCTGAGTGCCCGTGCGCTCCAGCCAGGCGAGGACCGCCTGGACCTCGTCCCCTGCCGAACGCCGCGATCCTTCTCGAGTTGGCGGGGCGGAACCGGCCTTGTTCCTGGACGGCATGCGCGATCTCCTGTGCGCGACCCGTAGCCCGCTACGAAGCCCGGAGCGACGCCAGCATCTCCTCGAGCCTGTCGTAGCTCGCGGCGACCCCGCTCTCCATCGGGGACTCGAGGACGGCGTCGCGGGCCTCACGCGACTCGTAGAGCATTGTCTGGGTGAGCGTGGTTTTCCCGCCCTGCTCGGTGAGGACCATCGTGCCCACCGCGTCGCCCGGGTACCAGGACTCGTCGAACGATTCGGTGGCGACGATCCGCTCCGGGGGGACGACTTCGCGGTAGACGCCTCCCATCCCCATCTCGGTTCCGTCCGCTTCATGCCGCCACACGTAGCGATACTCGCCACCCGGTCGCAGGTCGATCTCGCAGACCTCGAGTGACCAGCCGTCGGGCCCGAAGAGCCAGCGCTTGAGAAGCTCCGGCTTTGTCAAGGCGTCGAAGACCAGGCTACGTGGAGCGTCGAAGACGCGCGTCATCGCGATCTCCCGGTCGCTGGGCGTGGTGACCATGAGAGTTCCAGCGTTCTTCGTTCGGGCATTCTTCATCGTTCTCCTCCTATGACTCCGTGGGTCCACGTTTCTCTTCCGGGATCTTCATCTCTTCGAGCAGGGCGTCCAGGCGCTGGTAGCGGTCCTCCCAGAACCGGCGGTAGCCCTCCAGCCACTCGGTGGCCTCCGCGAGCGGCCGGGCCCGGAGCCGGCGCGGTCTCCGCTGGGCGTCCTTGCCTCGCGAGACCAGGCCCGCGCGCTCCAGCACCTTGAGGTGCCTGGAGATCGCCGGCTGGCTCATCGCGAACGGCTCGGCCAGTTCGGTCACCGACGCCTCCCCCGACGCGAGCCGCGCGAGGATCGCCCGCCGCGTGGGATGGGCGAGCGCCGCGAAGGTGGAGTCGAGGCGCTGAGCGGCGGCTGCCTTGGGGATCACGGTACATAACCTTTCGTTTTCATAACGTCTGAGTTATACACGATCCCGGGCCCGCCGTCAAGCCCGCCGTCGGCGAGCAGCCCATCGCGAAGGACGACCTGCGACTGATCGAAGAGGGGAAGCTGCCCCGTTGTTAATACATATGTATTGACAGGCTTGTCTCCTCTAGCCTAGTCTCCCCGCATGACGACCAAGTCCCAGCAGCTCCAGGTCCGCGTCACGCCGGCTCAGAAGGCCGCTCTCAAGCGCTTCGCCCGTCGTGCCGGGCTGGACATATCGAGCTACGTGCTCTCGCGCGTGCTGCCCCCCGCCCTCTCCCGCTTCCATGAGATCGTTCGTGCGCTGCGCGAGGAGGACGACCATCGCTTCGCGCTCGCCGCGCTCAACGACTTTCTGACTGGCCTGGCGCCGGCCGAATTCCGGGAGGCAGTCGCCGACGTTGAGCTGAAGGGTCTGTCTCCCTTCCTGCAGAACTACGTGGCCGCCATGGTCGAGCAGACGGCGATCCAGAAGAGCGAGCGCCCGCCGGCTTGGGCAGGTGACGTGCCGCCGCTCGAGGGGCCGCACTTCGCCGTACCGTTCAGCAGCCTGCGGCCCCACCTCCTGCGAGCGTCTCCCGTCGCGTTCAAGCGCCGCAACATCTTCGTCGATTCGACCGTGGGCGATCGCGTTTGATCGGGCGAGCCACTTGACCAGGCTCACAAAGGACGACTTCCATCGCCTGTTCGAGCTGCTCGATGCCGAGCTGGCCACCCGGGATGTCGAAGGCGAGCTCTACCTCGTGGGCGGCGCCGTCATGTGCATCGCTCTCGACGCTCGCGACGCAACCCGGGACGTCCACGCTCTGTTCAAGCCCGCCCGGTTCATCCGTGAGGCGGCCGCGCGGGTCGCGGCCAGGGCGGGCGTGCCCGACTCCTGGCTGAACGACGCGGTCAAGGGTTACCTCAGTCCGCGCGGCGAGTTCGATCGCTTCCTGGAGCTCCCACATCTCCAGGTGTTCGTCGCTCGGCCCGGCTATCTGCTGGCGATGAAGTGCGCCTCGATGCGTTTGGGAGAGGAGTTCCGCGACCTGGACGATGTGCGCTACCTGCTGCGCTACCTCAACGTCTCGACGGCAGAGGAGGCGCTGAAGATCGTCACCCGGTATTTCGATGAAGCACACCTTCTTCCCAAGACACGCCTGGTTCTCGAGGAGCTGCTGCGGGGGGCGGTTGGAGGAGGCTGAGCGGATGCGAAGCGGTCACTCGCCGCGTTGGCGGGGCCGCCCCGCTCCCGGTAGTTTTCGGGTCATCGACGCGCGCTTGCTCGAAGCCTCTCATCCCAGAGCCATCGACCGTTTCCGCGCGCGAGGTTCGCCGTGACCCCGAAGACCCGGAAAGCCGCTTCATTCGCTTCTGTCGACCGTGGCCATGACTCGCGTCACCGCGTCCACGATCAGGTCGGGCCGCTCCTTTGGCACATCGTGGTCGGAGCCCTCGGCGACGACGAGCTCCCGATCGGGCGAACGGCTGGCGATGACCTCATGACTCCAGCGCCACGCCCGGTCGATCTCCTCCGGCCCCCACCAGGGTTCGCCGGCGGTCAGGAGGACGATGGGGATCTCGAGCCTGGGCTCCAGCTCGGCGACTCTGGCGATGAGATCCGAGAACGTGCGCCTCATCCGGACGATGACCCGCTCGTGGTCGCTCTCGGGCTCGTCGATGTCGGGGACGGTGGATCGGAGGAAGTCGCCGGTCTCGTTGGCGAAGACGGCGTTCATCGGGTCGACGAGGACCAGCCCGACGACCTGATCCGGGTAGAGCCCGGCATGGAGAAACGCCAGCATCCCGCCGTAGGAGTGGGCCACGATGAGGGTCGGAGCCGACAGCCCGAGCTCGTCAAGGGCCTGGCGCAGGTCCCGGACCTCATCCTCGGGCGTGAGCCCGGTGGGGCCCAGCTCGCTGCCGCCCAGGCCGGCCCGGTCGTAGACCACGATCGTTGCGCCGGTCCGGCTGGCCAGGGAATCGGGGACGGACGCCCAGGACGAGCCGTCGGCACCCCCTCCCGCCTCCAACACGATCGTGATCGGGAGCGCGCCTTCGCGGACCTCGAAGTGGAGCCGGTGCCCGCCGACCTCGACCAGGGTGTCGGGCGCGATGGACGTGACCGTGGGGAGAGGACGGAGGAGGAGGATGCTGGTCAGGACGATCGGAAGAGCGGACACGAAGTCTCTCCTTTGGCTGGCGGGTGTCGGTGGGGAATGATTGACTCTACGAGCGACTCGAACGCGATGTTTCAGATGATCCCCGGGAGCGAATGACCCCCAGGACCAAGACCGGCACCCCCCTCATGCGCCAGTACTCGGGCATCAAGGCCCAGCACCGGGACGCCATCCTGTTCTTCCGGATGGGCGAATTCTACGAGATGTTCTACGACGACGCGGTCACGGCCGCGCGCGTCCTGGGGCTGACCTTGACCTCGCGCAACAACGGCGCGGCGGCCACGGTGCCGCTGGCCGGCGTCCCGATCAAGGCCGCCGATGGGTACGTCAGGAAGCTGGTCGAGAAGGGCTTCAAGGTCGCGATCTGCGAGCAGCTCGAGGATCCGTCGCAGGCGAAGGGGATCGTCGAGCGCGGCGTGACCGAGGTCGTGACGCCGGGGACGCCGCTCGACGAGGCGATGCTGGACCGCAAGCGGAACACGTGGCTGGTGGCGGTGACCGCGGTCGGCGGGCGTGGTCCGGCCCGCGGCAGCGCCTCGGGTCGCGCGGCCGGCGGGCCCCGCCAGGACCCGGACCGGATCGGCCTCGCCTGGATCGACTGCTCGACCGGCGAGTTCGGCGTCGCCGAGCCCGCGGCCGACCAGGTGGTCGCCGAGATCAAGCGCCTCTCGCCCGCTGAGCTCCTCGTCCCGCGCGAGTGGCGGGGCGACGTCGCCGGCCCGGACGTCGGCGTCGCGGCGGATCTGATCGCCGCTCCGCGCGCGCTCGACCCCGTCAAGGAGTGGCGGCCCGACCTCCCTGTTTCCTATCGCGACGGCTGGCGGTTCGAGATCGAGACCGCCCGGGCTGATCTCTGCCGCCGGTTCGGCGTTGCCGGCCTGGACGGCTTCGGGCTCGCCGACTTCGCGATCGGGATCGGCGCCGGTGGGGCAATCGTCCAGTACGTCGAGGAGGTCCAGCCTGGGGCCGTCGCTGGTTTGCGGCCGCCGCGGCCGCTTCTCGCCGCCGACCACATGGCGATCGACGACGCCACGCTCGCCAACCTCGAGATCCTGGAGCCGCTGAGGGACGGCGGGAAGGCGGCGACCATGCTCGGCGTGATCGACCGGACCCGGACCGCGCCCGGCGCCCGTCGGATCCGCCAGTGGGTGGCGCGGCCCCTGACCGATCGGGCCCGCATCGTCGAGCGGCACCTGGCCATCGAGGCGCTGGTCGAGGATGGCGTCGCGCGGGAGAAGCTCGGCGCGTTGGACGGTGTGCATGACCTGGAGCGGCTGGCTGGCCGCGCGGCGTCGGGCCGCGCCGTCCCGCGGGACCTGGTCGCTTTGGCGGACACGCTTCGTGCCGTGCCGGTCGTGCGTGGGATCATCGAGGGGCTGGGGCAAGGTCTGCTGGACGGCGCCGACGATGCGCCCGGCGATCGCTGGGCTGTGCTCGTGGAGGCGCTTGTCGGTCACCCTCAGGTCGTCGCGCTGATCGACGAGGCGATCGTCGACGAGCCGCCGGCCACGCTCGGCGAGAGTCCGGTCATCCGCGAGGGCCACGACCCCGAGCTCGACCGCTTCCGGAGCGCTCGTCGCGACGGCAAGGACTGGATCGCGCAGCTCCAGGCGACCGAGCGCGACCGGACCGGTATCTCGTCGCTCAAGGTCGGCTTCAACAAGGTGTTCGGTTATTACCTCGAGGTCACCAAGACGCACCTCGCCAAGGTCCCCGACACCTGGATCCGGAAGCAGACGATCTCCACCGGCGAGCGCTACGTGACCCCCGAGCTCAAGGAGGTCGAGAACGAGATCCTGGGGGCCGAGGAGCGGATCGCGGCCCGTGAGGCGGAGTTGTTCTCTCTGGTGCGCTCCCGGGTCGGGGAGCACGCCGCTCGGCTCCAGTCGACCGCCGAGGCGTTGGCCGAGGTGGATGTCCTTGCCGCGCTCGCCGACGTTGCCGCGCGAAACGGCTGGAGCCGGCCCGCGATGTCGGACGACCCCGGTATTCTCATCGAGGGCGGCCGGCATCCCGTCGTCGAGCGGTGGCTCGAGGGGGAGTCGTTCGTCCCCAACGACACGCGGCTCGGGGCGGGATCGGAAGGAGAGGACGGCGAGGTCACCCAGGTCGTGATCTTGACCGGCCCCAACATGAGCGGGAAGTCCACCTACCTCCGGCAGATCGGCCTCATCTCTGTGCTCGGGCAGATGGGCTCATGGGTGCCCGCCGAGAAGGCGCTGCTCGGCATTGTGGACCGGCTGTTCACCCGGGTCGGCGCCTCCGATAACCTCGCCCGCGGCCAGTCGACGTTCCTCGTCGAGATGATCGAGACCGCCAACATCCTCCACAACGCCACCGACCGGTCGCTGGTCCTGCTGGATGAGATCGGCCGTGGCACCTCGACGTTCGATGGCCTGGCGATCGCCTGGGCGGTGACGGAGTGGCTGCACGAGGGGCCGGCGCATCCATTGACCGTGTTCGCGACGCATTACCACGAGCTCACCGAGCTCGAGTCGATCCTGCCGCGCGTGAAGAACTACAAGGTCGAAGTCGCGGAGCATGGCGAGGAGATCGTGTTCGTGAAGCGGGTCAGCCCCGGCCCTTCGGATCGGAGCTACGGCATCCACGTCGGGCGGCTGGCAGGGCTGCCGGACCGTGTGGTGGGGCGAGCTCAGGAGATCCTCGCCAACCTCGAGGCGGGCGAATGGAGTGCGGACAACGTGCCGTCGCTGGCTCCCGGGGCTCTGGCACCGGAGCCGGCTCGTCGCTCACAGGATCAGATGACGCTGTTCGGTGAACCAGAGATGCATCCCATTGTTGAGGAGTTCCGCGGCCTTGAGTTGGACTCGGTGAGCCCACGGGAGGCCCTGGACTGGCTCTACCGCTGGCGGCGGCTTTTCGAAGAGCCCAAGGGTTAGCAAGCAGGCTCCCAGCCGAAGATGTCCTAGACCTTGGACGAGCAGGCCAAATTATAACTCCGCCTCCGGCAAATCCGAAGATCTATCACATCACACACGCGAGAAATTTGCGCGACATAATAGAGGACGGCGGACTCTTATGTGATGCGGAGATGGTTACCAAGGGAAGGCCGGCTGAGGCAATAGGCATGTCCAGCATCAAGAAGCGGCGGGTTGAGCGTCTCGAGCTGGGCTCCCATCCAGGGACGAAGGTCGGTGACTACGTGCCATTCTACTTCTGTCCTAGATCCATCATGCTTTACGTACTTCACCGCGCCAATCACCCTGAATTGACCTATCGCGAGGGCCAAGGGCCAATTGTGCACATGGAGGCGGATCTGCGGAGGGTTGTCGACTGGGCCGGGAATTGTGGGCGGCGCTGGGCGTTCTCGTTGTCGAACGCTGGGGCATTCTACGCGGAATTCCGATCCCAATTGGAAGAGCTGGATCAACTCGACTGGGCGGCAATTGCCGCACGCGACTTTCGCGCTGAAGAGGTGAAGGAGAAGAAACAGGCCGAGTTTCTTGTGCACGGCAGCTTCCCTTGGGAACTGGTCGAGCGAATCGGGGTTCTGTCCAGAGATATTCAGGTAGAGGTGGCTGCGCTACTGAGTGAAGCAGCACATCGCCCCGCTGTCGAAATCCAGTCAGACTGGTACTTTTGAGTTGGGAGGCGCGACCATGATCGAATACAAGAAGGGTGATATTCTTGCCGAGGATGCCGAGGCTTTAGTGAACACAGTGAACTGCGTCGGGGTCATGGGGCGGGGCATCGCGCTTCAGTTCAAGGAGGCATTTCCAGCTAACTTCAAGGCGTACCGTGCAGCCTGCCTGCGCGGAGAGCTCGAACCCGGCCGAATGTTCGTGTTCGAGACGGAACAGCTCACGAACCCTCGTTACGTCATCAACTTTCCAACCAAACGGCACTGGCGGGGCAGGGCCCGCCTGAAGGACATCGAAACCGGTCTTGGAGCCTTGGTTGAGGAGATCCGAAGCCGGGACATTCGCTCGATTGCCGTCCCGCCGCTCGGCTCCGGGCTCGGTGGACTGGAGTGGAGTGAGGTGCGTCCGCGCATTGATAAGTCCTTGCAGCAATTACCGCACGTGCGCGTCGTTGTCTTTGAGCCGAACGATGCTCAATCTCCAAGACGGAAGGCGAGACCTCGCAAGGTGCCCGAGATGACCCCAGGACGTGCTGCGTTGATTGGTCTAATCGACCGTTACCTGGCTGGCCACATGGATCCTTTTGTGTCGCTGCTTGAGGCGCACAAGCTGATGTACTTCATGCAGGAGGCCGGTGAGCCCTTGCGTTTGCGGTATGTCGCAGCCTCTTATGGTCCCTACGCGGAGAACCTGCGGCACGTTCTCCAAGCCGTGGAAGGCCACTATGTATCGGGGTATGGTGAGGGGGGCGAAACACCTGACAAGCGCCTGGAACTCGTCCCCGGTGCAACTACTGACGCGATGGCCTCTCTGCAAGCGCATCCCGATACACGGGCGCGATTCGAAAGAGTTGCCGGTCTTGTCGAGGGCTTCGAAACACCGTTCGGGTTAGAACTTCTATCGACTGTTCACTGGATCGCTAAGCACGAGAGTCCTGGGACGGATGAGGAGATAGTTACCCGGACCTATGCTTGGGCAGACCGGAAGCGCCGTTACTCACCCCAGCAGATTCTCCTTGCCCGACGTGTTCTGGCAGAGAACGGCTGGCTTTCTCCGTAGTCAGGCCTAATGCGCATTGGAATCCACGCTATCGGATCTCCAATTGCTGATCCTCGCCTTCCAGCCTGAACGAGGACCCGTCACTGCCTGATCCCTCAGTCACCGCCATCCAGCAGACGAGCTTGATCTCCTCCTCGTCGATCGGATCCAGCGCCTCCGGCGCTTTGAAGGGCTGAAGCCCGAGTTCACGGATTTTCTCCACGAGCGCCGCGGACAGGACCGCGGGCTCGATCCGCCCCTCCTCGAATCTGTCCCACTCCTCACGCAACGCCCGCTCGTGGCGCATGCCCCAGGGAGCTTCGACCGACTCGACAATCCGGTCCAGCGCTTCCTGCGTCATGTCCGCGGGCGGGTGCTGTCGGAGATGCTCGGCGATCCGCCGGAAGAGGGGACGGATCTTCGGCTGGAGATTCTTGGGATCGGTCGCGAACGTCCACGCTTTGTAGATGTCCTGCCGGGCACGTTCCCAGGCCACATAGGCCCCGTCGTGCATCTCCTCTGAGAGAATGCGCTCGGTTCCGGGCTCGCAGGTGACGAGCCTGAGACACCCCAGAGTATCGGTCACCAGGGTCTCCTCCGGATCTGCGGGGACGAACCGGAGGAAGGGCCGATCGCGATCCGCGCACAGAAGAAGTGACCCTCGCTTAGGCCGGCGAACCCAGATCCTGCCCCCCATGGCAGGCGCTCGATCTCCTCCCGGCGTTCGATCAACCCCTTCCGCAGCTCCTGACGGTACTCCTCGCCGGAGTGGGCATTCATCTCCTCGCCCGCGGTCTCGAGGATCTCCGGGTTCTAACAGATCCGTCCTTGATTTCCGACAACTCAGCGTTGACGAACGACTCCGGCTGATCGAGGAGATCTGGGAGTCAATTGTCGAGGAAACAGAGGGCGCTTCCGACGCTATTCCGCTCGCCGAAGAGCAGATCGTCGAGCTTGAGCGTCGGCTGGCGGAACATGAGAGGAACCCCGCGTCGGCAATCCCGTGGGAAAAGGCGATTGAGCGCATCCGCGGTGGTTTGCGCCAGGCGCGCGAGGACAAGAGCCCCTAAGAACCCCGATCGGACCACCACGACCGCCGGGCGATCGATACCGCAACCTGGCTGACGAGCCGCCCTCCCTCGAACCCATACGCCTCGAGTCGTTCGGGTCCTTCGCATCCGGGTACAGGCTCCTTGGCTCCCTTGTCCTCCTAGGATCTCGCTGCGAACCACCCGACTCCTACATCCTCCTCCCAGATCCGCTATCATTGGGATGCCGCCCAGGCCGCCGGATTCGATGAGACAGGAAAGAGGATCCCCATGAATGCCCCCACCCACAACGCAGCCCCCAACATCTTCCCCGCCCTCCGTTACCAGGACGGCCCGGCGGCGGTCGAGTGGCTGGAGCGGGTGTTCGGCTTCGAGGAGCAGATGGTCGTGCCGGGTGCGGAGGGGACCGTGGCCCACGCGGAGCTGAGGTTCGGCCCGGGCGTCATCATGCTGGGCTCGGCCCGCACCCACGAAAAGGACAACCCGTGGGCGACCGAGAAGCAGGGGATCTACGTCTACGTGGCCGACGTCGACGCGCACTACGAGAGGGCGAAGGCGGCCGGGGCCGAGATCGTCCGGGAGATCCAGGATACGGACTATGGCGGCCGCGAGTACTCGGTCCGGGATCTCGAGGGTCACCTGTGGGGCTTCGGCACCTACCGACCCGAGGGCTCGTGACGGCAGGGAGGAACTTGCTTTCATGATCTTGTCGCGTCGACTCGTTCTCGCGGCCGCCTTCCTCCTCCAGCTACCGACCCTGGCGCACGCTCAGGAGCTGGCGATCGACCTCGACGAGGCGCGGCGTGCCTTCGAGGCGGCGCGCCAAGCAAGCGAGGCGGGCGGCGGCCGGCTCTGGGGGGTCGAGCTGTACGGTCC
>JBOHRW010000013.1:0-17410 GCA_050732935.1 Gemmatimonadota bacterium | reverse complement strand
GCGCACGCGTGGTCGTACAGGGTTTCGGGAATGTCGGCTCTGTGGCGGCACGGCTCTGCGCCAGCCGGGGCATGAAGGTCGTCGGGATCTCCGACCACACTTCGGCGTGGGTCAACGAGGACGGCATCGACGTCGAGGCCGCCATCGCTCACGTCGGCCGGCATGGCTGGCTCGAGGGGTTCGAGGGCGGCGATACGATTTCCGGTGCCGATCTGCTCGAGCTGCCGTGCGAGGTCTTGATCCCAGCCGCCATCGAGAACCAGATCACCCGCGCCAACGCCGACCGCATCCAGGCGAAGATCGTGTGCGAGGGGGCGAACGGCCCCACGACCGCGCCCGCCGACGCCATCCTCGACGATAAAGGCGTGTTCGTGATCCCCGACATCCTGGCCAACGCCGGTGGGGTCACGGTCAGCTACTTCGAGTGGGTCCAGAACCGGGAGGGGTACTATTGGAGCCGGGAGCGTGTGGAGAAGCGCCTTCAGAAGATCATGTGGAACTCGTTCCGCGACGTGCTCGCCTTCACCGAGTCGCACGGGGTCAACATGCGGACGGCGTCGTACATGGTGGCGATCGATCGCGTGGCGTTCGTCCACCGGCTGCGGGGGATCTACGCGTGAGCTTCCGCCCGCCAAATGAGCGATCCCAGCGTCGACGGCCTCGATCGGCCGGGATATATTGAGGGTCGCGTGGGGCTGTAGCTCAGCTGGGAGAGCGCCTGAATCGCACTCAGGAGGTCGTCGGTTCGATCCCGATCAGCTCCACCAACCTCCCCTTCCAGAGAAGATCCATTGATCGGCGCTGAGATCGTGCGGGCGCTGGGGACGGACCGCGACCATTGACCCTCTCCCGCGATCTCCTCCTGCGCGCCGCGCGCAGCGACAGGCTCCGCGAGAGCTTTCCCCGGCTCCCGTTCGCCGAGCGCGCCGTCCGTAGGTTCATGCCGGGCGAGCGGGCCGAGGACGCCCTCGACGCGGCCGAAGAGTTGAAGCGGGACGGGCTGAGCACGGTCCTGACCCAGCTCGGCGAGAACGTCACCGAGCCCGAGGAGGCCGATCGGGTCGCTGAGCATTACGAAAGCGTCCTCGACCGGATCGAGGTGCGAGGTCTCGACGCCGAGATCTCGGTCAAGCCGTCTCATCTCGGCCTCGACCTGGACGCCGACCGCACGCTCGAGAACCTCGAACGACTGGCCGGGCGCAGCCGGGCCATGGGTCGCTGGCTCTGGATCGACATGGAGTCCAGCCCCTACGTCGACCCGACCCTCGACCTCTATCGGGATCTCCGGGCGCGCCACACGAACGTCGGGGTCTGTCTGCAGGCCTACCTCTACCGGACCGCCGACGATCTGGCGGCCCTCCTTCCGCTCGGCCCGGGGATCCGGCTGGTCAAGGGAGCCTACAACGAATCGGAGAAGGTGGCGTATCCGCGTAAGCGGGACGTGGACGAGAGCTACGTGCGGCTGGCCAACAGCCTTCTGGAGGCGCTGGAGAGCGGAGATGTCCGCGCCGCATTCGGGACCCACGATCTCGGGCTCGTGGCACGAATCCGTCGACGCGCCGAAGAGAAGGGAGTCGAAGCCCGGGATCTGGAGTTCCAGATGCTCTATGGCATCCGGCCCGACCACCAACGCCGCCTCGCCGCCCAGGGCTGTCGGACGCGGGTCCTGATCAGCTACGGGGAAACCTGGTTCCCGTGGTACATGCGACGGCTGGCGGAGCGGCCGGCGAACGTCTGGTTCGTGGTCCGTAGCGTCCTGCCGTGGTGACCCGGAAGCCGGCCGGGTTCTTCGACGAAGTCTACGCCATGGTACGGCGGATCCCGGCAGGGAAGGTGAGCACCTACAGCCACGTCGCCGCTCTCTGCGGAAAACCGAGGGCGGCACGCACGGTGGGCTGGGCCCTCCACGCGCTCCCGGATGGCTCGGATGTCCCCTGGCAGCGGGTCGTCAATCATCGGGGCGGGATCTCGATCTGGAAGGTCGGCGTGCCGGCCGAGTTGCAGCGGGCGCTGCTCGCGGACGAGGGAATCGAGTTCCGCCTGAACGGAACGGTGGACTTGAAGCGCTGGGGCTGGCGCGGGCCGCGACCCGGGAGCCGGGGCGCCCGCCGGCGCCCCACGAGGAGGCCCGGCCATCCCTCACGGTCCCGGGCATGAGGTCCCTCGGTCCGCCGGCCGGGCTGCCGCTCTTCGTCTACGGGACGCTCCTGGACCCCGAGTTCACGTCGCGGCTGCTGGAGCGTGAGGTCGCGACCGAAGAGGCGCGGCTCCTCGACTTCGAGGTGCTCACCGTCGAAGGGCTCTCCTACCCGACCGTCTTCGAGGCGCCGGGCGAGGTGGTCGCGGGCGGTTTGTACCGGCAGCTGACCGGCGAGGACTACGAGCGCCTCGACGCCTACGAGGGGGCGTTCGAGGGGCTGTACGTCCGGCTCGAGGCGCGGGTGGTCGCCGGGGAGCCCGGCTCCGGCGTGGATGCGGAACCGGCCTTCGTCTACGTCGTCACGGAGAAGACCCTGCGCCGCTACGGCGCGTTGTAGCGAGCCACCGGCGAAGCGCCCGGTTCGGCGCAAGGCCCTGGTTCGGCGACGCCTGGTTCCGCGCCCCCCCCGTGCGGCGCGGCGGCCCCCCGAGTGTCGGGGGCCTCCTGTTTTGCCGCCCCCCTGGGGCCCGGATAGCTTCCTTCCGTCATGCCAGAGAACGGCGTCATCCACGTCACCCTCCCCGACGGATCGGAGATGGAGGTTCCGGCCGGGTCCACCCCGGCCGAGGTCGCCGGCCGGATCGGTCCCGGTCTCGCCCGGGCCGCGCTGGTCGCGGAGGTCAACGGAAAGCCCTGGGACCTGACGCGGCCGCTGGAGGGCGACAGCCGCCTCAGGATCCTGACCGAGCGGGACGAGCGGGCGCTCGAGGTCTATCGCCACTCGACCGCCCATCTCATGGCCCAGGCGGTCCAGCGGCTGTGGCCCGACACGAAGGTCACGATCGGCCCGGTGATCGAGGGCGGCTTCTACTACGACTTCGACCGGGACGAGCCGTTCACGCCCGAAGACTTCGACGCGATCGAGGCCGAGATGTCGCGGATCGTCGGCGAGGACCTGGCGATCGAGCGCGAGGAGATCCCCCGGGACGCCGCCGTGGAGCTGTTCCGCGAGCTCGAGGAGCTCTACAAGGTCGAAATCATCGGGGCGATCCCCGAGGGAGAGATTCTCACCCTGTACCGGCAGGGGGAGTGGCTGGACCTCTGCCGCGGCGTGCACGTCCCGGCGACCGGTCGCCTCGGCGTCTTCAAACTCCTCTCGACGGCCGGTGCCTACTGGCGGGGCGACGAGCGCAACCGGATGCTCTCCCGGATCTACGGCACCGCCTTCTTCGCGAAGAAGGACCTCGAAGAGCACCTCGAGCGGATCGAGCAGGCGAAGGCCCGCGATCACCGGAAGCTGGGGAAGGAACTTGACCTCTTCTCGTTCCACCAAAACGCCCCGGCCAGCCCCTACTTCCACCCCAAGGGAGCCTGGATCTACAATCGCCTGCAGCGCTTCATGCGCGAGCTCTACGCCGACGGCTGGCCCCACGACGAGATCGTGACCCCGCAGATCTACGACGTCGAGCTATGGCACCGCTCGGGGCACTACGAGAACTACCGCGAGAACATGTTCTTCACCGACGCCGACGAGCGGGAGATGGCGGTCAAGCCGATGAACTGCCCGGCTTCAACGTACGTGTACGCCTCGCAGAAGCGGTCGTACCGGGACCTGCCGCTGCGATACGCCGACTTCGGTCGCCTGCACCGCTTCGAGAAGTCGGGGGTGGTGACCGGCCTCTTCCGGGTCCGGACCTTCGTCCAGGACGACGCGCACATCTTCTGCACGCAGGATCAGATACAAGACGAGGTCAAGTCACTCATCCGATTGGTGGAATATGTGTTAGGAGATGTGTTCGGGTTCCGGATCGAGACCGCCCTCTCGACCCGGCCCCCCCAGCGGATGGGGTCCAACGAGGCGTGGGACCGGGCGGAGAGCGCGCTCGAGGAGGCGCTGGAGGCGACCGGAATCGAGTTCGAGGTGGCTCCGGAGGAGGGCAACTTCTACGGCCCCAAGATCGACTTCCAGGCCACCGACGCGCTGGGGCGGAGGTGGCAGCTCTCGACCATCCAGCTCGACTTCAACCTGCCCGAGCGCTTCGACCTGGTCTATACCACCTCCGGGGGGGGCGAGGAGCGGCCGGTCGTGATCCATCGCGCGATCCTGGGCTCGATCGAGCGCTTCATGGGCATCCTGATCGAGCACTACGGCGGCGCGTTCCCGACCTGGCTGGCGCCCGAGCAGGTGCGGATCGTCCCGGTCAGCGACGCGTTCGTGGATTATGGCGAGACGGTCGCCGAGCATCTCCGCACCAAGGGGTTCCGGGCCGACGTGGACCGGCGCCGGGAGGGGGTCGGCTACAAGATCCGCGATGCCGAGGTCCACAAGGTGCCTTACATGGTGGTGGTCGGGGAGAAGGAGGTCGGCTCCTCCAAGGTGAGCGTGCGCTCGCACGCCGAGGGCGAGCTCGGGCAGATGGACCTCGACCACTTCGTGACCCGCCTCCGCGACGAAGCCGAGCCGCCGGCCCCGCGACGCGAGTCCTCGCCGGCACGTCGGTAGCCCGGCTTCCCCCGGCGTGCTCAAGACCACTCCCTTCCACTCGCGCACCTCGCAACTCATGCGCGGCCAGGCCTGGCGGCGTTGGTCGGGGTACGTGGTGGCTTCCTCCTACGACCTGGTGCACGACCTCGAGTACGCGGCCATCCGTGGCACGGCGGCGCTGATCGACGTGACGCCGCTGTTCAAGTACCGGATCCGCGGGTGTGACGCGGCGCGCCTGCTCGACCGAACGGTGACGCGCGACGTCGCCCGCTGCGCGGTCGGCCAGGTCATGTACACACCGTGGTGCGACCCGGAGGGGAAGGTGATCGACGACGGCACGATCACGCGCCTGGACGAGCACGACTTCCGCATGACGTCGGCCCACGCGAACCTCCGCTGGCTTCACCAGAACGCGGTTGGCATGGAGGTCGAGATCGAGGACGAGACGGCGGAGACGGCGGCCCTCTCCCTCCAGGGTCCGAAGTCGCGCGAAATCCTCCAGCGGGTGACCGACCGGGATCTGGGGGGCCTCGGATTCTTCCGCGCCACGCCCGCCGCTCTGGAAGGGGTCCCCGTCACGATCACCCGTACCGGCTACACGGGCGACCTGGGCTACGAGATCTGGATCGGGAACGATCGCGCCGAGTTGCTATGGGACCGCCTGATCGCGGCCGGCGCCCCCTTGGGCCTCGTCCCAACGGGTCTCCTGGCGATGGACGTGGCACGGATCGAGGCCGGGCTCCTGCTGATCGACGTGGATTACGTGTCGGCGCGCCGGGCCCTGATCGAGCGACAGAAGTCGTCGCCCCTGGAGCTCAACCTGGGTTGGACGGTCGCCCGCGAAAAGGCGCCGTTCGTGGGCCAGCGGGCGCTCGAGGCGGAGCGGGAGCTGGGCTCGCCCTGGCAGCTCCGGGGCCTGGTGATGGACTGGGACTCGCTGGAGTCGCTGTTCGCCGAGGTGGGTCTGCCGCCCCAGATCCCCACCATCGCCTGGCGGACGAGCGTACCGGTCTACGTCAACGGGCAACAGGTCGGCTACGCGACGAGCGGCTGCTGGTCGCCGCTCCTCAAGAAGTCCATCACGCTCGCCCACATCGAGACCCCGCACGCGGAGCCGGGGTCGCAGGTCGAGATCGAAATGACGGTCGAGCATCGGAGAAAGCGGGCCGGGGCGACGGTCGTCAAGACGCCTTTCTTCGACCCCGAGCGGAAGCGCGCCTGATGGCCCCCGCTCGTGCCTGCGACTCGATCGTGATCGGCGGGGGGCACAACGGTCTCGTCTGCGCGGCCTACCTGGCCCGTGCCGGTCGGAAGGTCCTCGTGCTCGAGCGCCGGCCGGTCCTCGGTGGCGCCGCCGTCAGCGAAGAGGTCTTCCCGGGCTTCCGATACTCGGTTTTCTCGTACGTGGTCAGCCTGCTGAGGCCCGAGATCATCCGCGACCTCGATCTCCCCCGCCACGGCCTCCATATCGTCCCGCTGGAGAGCACGTTCACCCCGCTTCCCGACGGCGACCATCTGGCGACCTGGGCCGATCCGGACGAGACCCGGCGCGAGCTCTATCGCCATTCGCCGCGGGACGCCGACGCCTACGAGGAGTTCGGCCGCCTCATGCAGCGGATGGCGATGGCGGTCAAGCCGATCCTGGGGATCTCGCCGCCCGATCCCGCGTCGTTGCACCCGCGCGATCTCCTGGCGATGGGCCGGTTCGCGAAGCACTTCCGCGACCTCGGCGGGAAGGAGCTCCACGCGCTCGTCAAGCTCATGACGATGAGCGCGGCCGATTATCTGGGGGAATGGTTCGAGAACGAGGTCCTGAAGGCCGCCAAGTCGGCGAGCGGGATCATCGGGACGTTTCTGGGGCCCCGCTCGCCGGGAACCGCGTATGTCCTCCTCCATCACTACGTGGGCGAGATCGACGGCGTGTTCAGGGCGTGGGGGTTCGCCAGGGGGGGAACCGGCGCAGTCAGCGAGTCGATCGCCTCCGCTGCGCGGGGCTTCGGCGCCGAGATCCGGACGGGCGCCGCGGTCGACAGGGTGCTCGTGAAGGACGGCCGGGTGGCGGGGGTCGCCCTGGCGGATGGCCAGGAGATCCGGGCCCCGGTCGTCGTCTCGGGTCTCGATCCGCGCCGGACCTTTCTCGAGCTGGTGGAGCCCGCGCACCTCCCCGACGACCTCGTGGACGCGGTCCGGCGCTTCCGCTTCCGCGGCTCGTCCGGAAAGGTCAACCTCGCGCTCGCCGAGCCGCCGAGCTTCACCGCCCTCCCCGGCGACGGACGCCACCTGAAGGGCGCCATCTCGATCGCTCCGAGCGTCGACTACCTCGAGCGCGCCTACGACGACGCCAAGCACGGCGAGTTCTCGCGCCGCCCCTTCCTGGACATCGTGATCCCGTCCATGATCGATCCCGAAATGGCGCCACCCGGAAAGCACGTGATGTCGATCTTCGTCCAGTATGCCCCGTATCACCGGAAGGGTGGCTGGGACGATGCGGCCCGCGAGGCCTTCGGTGATGCCGTGATCGACACGCTCGCCGACTACGCGCCCAACATCCGATCGGCGATCCTCCACCGGCAGGTGATCACCCCGGCCGACATCGAGGCGGTCACCGGGCTCTCCGAGGGCAACATCTTCCAGGGCGAGCTCGCGCTCAGCCAGCTCTTCTTCCTCAGGCCCGCGCCGGCCTGGGCGGACCACCGGACGCCGGTCCGGGGATTCTACCAGTGCGGCTCGGGGACCCATCCCGGGGGCGGGATCATGGGCGCCAGCGGGCGGCTGGGGGCGCGGGCGGTCCTCGCGGACCGGCGCGGGAGTCGGCGGGACGCGAGGCCGCGAGCGAGGGTCGGGGCGTGAGCGCCGATCGGTACGACGCGATCGTGATCGGCTCGGGGCTGGACGAGCTGTTCGCGGCCGCCCGTCTGGCGAAGGCGGGATTCCGGGTGCTGGTCCTCGAGCGAGGCGAGACCCCCGGGGGGCTGGCGGCCACCGAGGAGATCCTTCCGGGCTTCCGCGTCGACCCCGTCCTGCGGGACGCGGGCTACCTGCCGCCCGGAGCCCTGCGCGACCTGGAGCTCGAAAAGCAGGGGGTTACCTTCCTGAGTCCCGACCCGGTCCTCGTGGCGCCGACGGTCAGCGGGGAGCCGCTCGTCCTGTGGCGCGATCCCAGGAGATCGCGGACATCGATCGCGAAGCGCTCGCCGGGGGACGCCGATCGGTGGGTCGGGTTCTCCGAGCGGATGGCCTCCTTCGCCCGGATCCTCGAGGCGGCCTGCTCCCGGCCCGCCTTCCGGCCCACCGGGTCCCTCAAGGACCTGACCCCTCTCCTCGGCCTCGGCTGGCGGATCCGGTCGCTCGGCCGGGAGGGGATGACCGAGCTTCTCCGCGTTGTTTCCCTGCCCGCCTACGATCTTCTCGAGGACAACTTCGAGGACGACCTCTTGAGGGGCACGCTCGCGGCGATCGCCGTCAGGGGCATCTTTCAGGGGCCGCGCTCGCCGGGAACCTCGCTCGTCCTGCTCCACCATCTGGTGGGAACCCCGGCCGGCGTCTTCGGCCTCCGCGGGGTCGTCCGCGGAGGAACGGGAGCCCTCGCCGCCGCGCTCGCGGCCGCCGCCCGGGAACGGGGAGTCGAGATCCACTGTGGAGTGGAGGTCGAACGGATCGTGATCGAGAAGGGGCGGGCGGTGGGCGTGTCGCTAGCGGGGGGCGCGGAGATCCCGGCCCGCGCGGTCCTGTCGGGCGCCGATCCCGTGCACACCTTCCTCGATCTCGCGGGTACGGTTCACCTGGATCCCGATTTCGTCCACGCGGTCCGCAAGATCCGCTTCCGCGGCGGATGCGCGAGGATCGACCTGGCGCTCTCCGAGGCCCCGCGGTTCGAGGGTCTGGCCGACACGCCGGAAGGCACTCTGGTGATCGCGCCCGGACTGGACGATGTGGAGCGCGCCTACGACGACGCCAAGCACGGTGGCGTGTCGGCCAGACCGGTGCTCGAGGCGCGGATCCCGTCGCTCGTCGATCCCACGCTCGCACCTCCGGGGCGGCACGTGATGTCGATCGACGTGCGGTTCGTCCCGGTCGGCGAGACCCGCGATGCGGAAGGCGCCATGCCTCGCGAGGTGCTCGGCGATCGGGTCATCGAGCTCCTCGCCGGGCATGCCCCGAACCTTCCGGGCGCGATCCTGGAGCGGCGGATTCTGACGCCGCCCGATCTCGAGGCGCGCTACGGACTGACCGGAGGGGACCCGTACCAGGGGGAGCTCGCTCTGGACCAGCTCCTGTTCATGCGTCCCGTCCCGGGATGGGCCCGCCACCGGACCCCGGTCCAGCGCCTCTACCTGTGCGGCCCGGGGACGCACCCGGCGGGCGCTATCACCGGCGCCTCGGGCCGACATGCCGCCAACGTGATCCTCGGGGATCTCGAGAACCCGGCCGCGGGCCGCGAAGCGCCGGCCAACGCGGCCGCCACCCGGCTGCCGGTCGAGGAGGTGAGCCCCACATGACGCCGCCCGACCGGACGACCTTCGTCGATACCACCCGCACCTACCGGCAGGGTTCCCGGACACTGCCCGGCCGCTTCTACACGACGCCGGAGGTCTTTGCCGAGGAGACCGAGCGGATCTTCCGCCGCTCGTGGATCTGCGCCGGGCGCGAGGAGGAGATCTCCCTTCCCGGCGACTATTTTCTCGTTTCGGCTGCCGGCGAGAGCATGATCGTGGTCCGCGACGAGGAAGGAAAGCCCCGCGCCCTCTACAACGTCTGCCGCCACCGCGGGACCCGTCTCCGCGAGGAGGAGCGGGGGAGGCTCGCGCGCTCGATCCAGTGCCCCTATCACGCCTGGACCTACGGGCTCGACGGTCGCCTGATCGGCGCCCCCGACATGGACGACGTCGATGGCTTCGATCCGGCCGACCACTCGCTCCACCCGGTCGCGCTGGAAGCGTGGGGCGGCTTCCTGTTCGTGAACCTGGCCGATGAGCCCGATTCCTTCGCGGAGGCGTTCGCGCCGATCGTCGACCGCTTCGACCGCTTCGACATCGCCGGACTCCGCGCCTGGCGGCGGATCGAGTACGACGTCAAGGCAAACTGGAAGCTCATCTTTCAGAACTACTCCGAGTGCCTGCACTGTCCGGTGATCCATCCGCGCCTCTCGAAGCTGACCCCCTTCCGGACCGGGCAGAACGACCTCGTGGAGGGCCCGTTTCTGGGCGGCTTCATGGTCCTCGCCGAAAAGGGCGGGAGCATGACGATGAGCGGGCGGTCGTGCGCGCTGCCGGTCGGGGACCTGCCCGAGGAGGATCTCGAGCGGGTCTACTACTACTCGATTCTGCCCAACCTGCTCCTGAGCCTCCATCCCGACTACGTGATGGCGCACCGGCTGTGGCCTCAGGCGCCCGACCGGACGCGGATCGTCTGCGAGTGGCTCTTCCATCCCGGCGCGTCCGAGGCGCCGGGGTTCGACCCCGAGGACGCGGTCCAATTCTGGGATGTGACGAATCGCGAGGACTGGCACATCTGCGAGCTCGCCCAGGCAGGGATCTCGTCGCGGAAATACGCGCCGGGGCCCTACTCGCCGCGGGAGAGCCTGCCGGCGGCTTGGGACCGGGAGTACCTGCGGCGGCTGGAGGGCCGCCGCTGAGCCAGACCACCGGGTCGCGTCAGCCGAATCCCAGGGTCGTCCCGGGAAGAGGGAGGTCCTTCGGAGCCGGGTCGGTCAGCGGACCGAGATCGTTCCACGCCTCGGCGGTGAAGAGAGATGCGAGGACACGCGCCTGCCGCCGACCCACGCCCACCTCGAACATCCCGCCGAAATAAGCGGCCCACGCCGACTCCCGGCAGCGCTCGAGGATGGCGAGCGCCTCCAGGGGCCCCCCCACGCGGGGCGCCTTCACGTTGACGGCGGCCGGGAGAAGGGGCGGGTCCTCGAGGTCGGCGATCCCGATCACGTATCCGTCCAGCGCCACTCTGGAGAGCCAGGGGTGGTGTGCGCGGCCGTCCAGGGCGTGGAGGTCCACCGGCGGATCCTCGAGCCAGGCGTCGGGGAGAAAGCGGTGCGCGAGCTCCACGCGCTCGGTGGCCCCAAGGCGCTTGAAATCTACCACCACGACGCGCTCGGTGGAGGCGAGGGCCTCCCAGATCGGCTCCGGCCAGCCACCCGGCGGGCAGTCGATCTTGATCCGGGCCTCCGCGTGTCGGGCGAGGAGGCTTTCTACGCAGGCGAGCGGGCCCTCGCGATCGACCTCCTCGCGGCCGATAGACCGGCAGAAGCGGACGCGGCGTGGCGAACGCCCGGACAGCGTGAACAGATCGGTGTCCGCCCGCCGCAACGCGAGGTCGATGACCGCGGCCTCGATCGCCGCCCGATGATGGGGATGAGCTCCTGACCGTTCGATGGCTGCGCCCATCAAGCCGACGGTGGTCTCGCCCCGCGCGGCCAGCGGCGGCACGATCTCGTCACACACCTGGCTGAACCGCCACTGATCGCGGGCCGTCCAGTCGACGTTCTCGCCCAGGCCCACGTGGCCCGCGCCCGAAAGGGAGAGAACGGCCGTCGGGCGGGGCTCATCGCCGTAAAAGCCGGAAACCGGCACCGAGCCGAGCTCGACCGAGTGGCCGTCGACGGCGACGGGAAGGGCGGCGATGCATTCGGCGAGCTCGCCCGGGCCGAGCGGACTCACGCGTCCTTCGCGCAGCGGAACCCGGCGAAGATCTGGCGTCGCTGGGGGAGGTCCCAGTTGCGAAAGGAGTTCCGGGCCAGGATCGAGGCGGTCGCCCACGATCCGCCGCGCAGCACGCGAAACCCCTTGCCGAAATGGATCTTCGAGTACTCGGGGTAGGGGAAAGCCTCGAAACCCGGGTAGGGGAGTAATTCGCTGGCCGTCCACTCCCAGACGTCCCCCACCATCTGGTGGCAGCCGTAGAAGGACCGGCCACCGGGGTACGCGCCGACGGGCGCGGGCGCGAAGGTCCGGGCGTCCAGGTTGGCGCGGCGGACGTCGGGGTCCCTGTCGCCCCACGGGTAGCGGCGGACGATTCGAGCCTCCGGATCCCAGGCGGCCGCCTTTTCCCATTCGATCTCGGTGGGCAGCCGCTTGCCGACGGAGCGGGAGTAGGCGTCGGCCTCGTGCCACGAGACGTGCTGGACGGGTCGGGAAAGGACGAGCGGCTCCACGTGGCCGAACTGGACGTCGACCCATCCTCCCTCGTTGCGGCGCCAGCCCTCTGGGTGGGCGATCTCGTGCTCGGAGCGCCACGCCCAGCCCTCGTCGCCCCACCACTCCCGCCGCTCGTAGCCGCCGGCCTCGATGAATTCGAGGAAGCCGCCGTTGGTGACCGGAGCGGTGTCGATCCAGAAGCCCTGGAGCTCCACCCAGTGCACCGGCTTCTCGTTGTCATAGGCCTCGGGGATGCCGTCCGCGCCGACCGGGAAGGGCCCCTCGGCGATGATCACCATCTCGGTGTCCGGGGGGAGCTTGGCCCGGGGTGTGGCCTCGCGGTGGGCCGGCTCGTAGGCGAGGTCGTCCATCCGCGCGACCGCCTGGAGCAGCGTCTCCTGGTGCTGTGCCTCGTGCTGGGCCAGCAGGTGGTAGACGAAGCCGTCCGCCAGGAGCGGATGGCCCGTGAGGTCGATCCGGCGCAGCCGGCTGAGCGCCTCCCGCCGCACGCCGTCCAGCCGCTCCAGGAGCTCCCGCCGTGACGGCAACCCGAGGTCGCCGCGCTCGCCGCGCGGCGTCTGGACGGCGTCGAAATCGGATGCCAGCCCGCTCGCCTCGCCGCCGTCGGTGAGCGCGTCGATGGTGCGCACCAGCCACAGCTCCTCGAACTCGGCGATGTGGCCCAGATCCCACGCGATCGGGCTCAGGATCGGCAGTATCTGGCGACCGAGCCGCTCGTCATCCAAGGCGTCGATGAGGTCGAAAGTGCGCCGCCGGGTCCGCTGGAGCTCTGCGGCCAGACGGACGGCGAGGTCGGGCCGGGCGCCGGGCTCGATCCGTCGGAAGAGAAGGAGCCCGAATCTGCGCGCCTCGTCGGTGAAGGCGTCCTCCAGGCCGAAGCCGAAGCGCGCGAAGTCCGATTCGACGGCCCCGAGCCGGTACTTGCGGCTGATCTCCGTGAGGATCATCTCCCCGGCGGCGATCCGGAAGCTGCGGCGGATGGAGGGGAGCTGGATCCGTACGGTGCGATCGAACCGCGCGTAGATCTCGATGCGCTCCAGTCGGTCATTCCAGTAGGCGACGTGCTCGACCGAGTCGGCCGGCACGTCAGTGCCGAGGTCGCGGTTCATGCGGCGGAAGAGGTTTCGTGTGAACTCCTGGCTCACGCCGGCGGCGTCATTGTAGGCGGCCTCGAGCTCTTCCACCGGCTTCATCAGGTCGACGCCCAGGAGCACCTGGTCCTCGGGCGAGAGGGACCGGGCGAGGCGCGCCAGGAAGGCGTCGGTCTCCCGGGGATTGAAGTTGCCGATCGTCGAGCCGAGGAAGACGAGACACAACGGGGGCTGACCCTCGATCAGGTGGAGGCCGCGCTCGTAGGAGGTGGCGAAGCCGGTGATCGTGATACCGGGAAACTCCCCGGCCAGTCGCTCGACCGCGGCCGTCAGCACCGACGCGTCGATGTCGATCGGAACGTACTCCACGGGCTCGCCGGCTCGCGCCCAGGCGGCGAGGAGGTGCCGCGTCTTGACCGCCATTCCCGCCCCCAGCTCCACCAGCGGGACGGCGCCGACCGCCGCGCGGATGGCGTCGGACTGCTGCGCCAGGATCTCGGTCTCGGCCCGCGTGAGATAGTACTCGGGCTGCTCGGTGATCTCACCGAACAGGGCGCTCCCGACCTCGTCGTAGAGATAACGGCAGTGAAGCCAGCGCGGATGGTCCGAAAGCCCGTGGGCGACGGACTGTGCGAACGCCGCGGCCGCCGTGGGGGTGGTGTCCACGAACACCACCCACCCGTCACCCGATCGCTCCTGGAAGCCGGGAGCTCGAGAGTCGGTCAGCTCGAGGGCGACGGTTCGGGTGGGGAGCGCCATGGCTTCTATATTAGTAGATCACTGAGAATGGCTCATCGTCCTTCGTGAACCGGCAACGTGCTCTCGGGCCGGACGGCTCCCGGGGCGATCCCCCAGCGGTCGAGTTCGACCGCGTCGGCTACGTGCTCGGGGACGGTCGGAGCGTCCTCGACGGGTTCTCGCTCTCGGTCGGGGCCCGCGAGACGGTCGTCCTGGTGGGGCGCTCGGGGGTCGGCAAGACGACCGTCCTCAAGCTCGTCAACCGGCTCCTCGAACCCGCCTCGGGGGAGATCCGGGTGGCCGGACGGCCGACCCGTGAGTGGGACCCGGTGACGCTTCGCCGCCGGACGGGCTACGTGATTCAGGAGGTCGGCCTGCTGCCGCACCTGACGGTGACGGACAACGTGGCGCTCGTCCCGGACCTGCTGGGCTGGGACCGCGTCCGCGTGGCCGAGCGGACCGCGGAGCTCCTGGCGATGGTCGGCTTGTCGGCGAGCGAGTACGGAGGTCGCTGGCCGCACCAGCTCTCCGGAGGCCAGCGGCAGCGGGTGGGGGTGGCGCGCGCGCTGGCGGCCGATCCGCCGCTCCTCCTCCTGGACGAGCCGTTCGGCTCCCTCGACCCCATGACGCGGTTCGATCTGCAGCGCGAGTTCAGGGACCTCATGGCGCGGCTGGGGAAGGCGGCGCTGTTCGTCACCCACGATGTCCGCGAGGCGCTGGCGATCGGCGGCCGGATCGGCCTGCTGGTGGCCGGCGGCCTGGCCGAGATCGCGCCACCGGCGCGCTTCCTGTCCTCGGAGCATCCCGAGGTCCGGGCGCTGGTCGCAACGCTGGACGGGGCACCGGATGGGTGACCTGCTCCGCTACCTGCGCGACAACGCCGGCCGGGTCTCCGAGCTCACCGTCGAGCACGTCACGATGGTCGCTCTCGCCGTGGGGGTTGCGGTGGCCATCGGAGTGCCGCTCGGGATCGCGGCCACCCGCTGGCGACGATGGGAGCGGGTCGTCATGGGCACCACCAACGTTCTCCAGACGATCCCCAGCCTGGCCCTGTTCGGCTTCCTGATCCCGGTTCCCTTCATCGGCGGGGTCGGCGCCAGGACGGCGATCGTGGCCCTCACGCTGTATGCGCTGCTGCCGATCGTGCGCGGCACGCATGCCGGGATCCGGGGGGTCGACACCGCGGTCCGCGAGGCGGGGCGGGGCCTCGGCATGACCGATCGGCAGCTTCTCACGCGCGTCGAGCTGCCGCTGGCGGCGAACGTGATCCTGTCGGGCGTGCGGGTCGCGACCGTGATCTCGGTCGGGATCGCCACGATCGCGGCCGCGATCGGCGCCGGCGGTCTGGGGGTCTATATCTTCCAGGGTCTGGCGATGGTGGATGACACGGTGATCCTGGCGGGCGCGGTGCCGGCGGCGGTGCTGGCGCTCGTGGCCGACGGGCTGCTGGGGCTTCTGGAGCGGCGGATTACCCCGGCGGGGTACGGGGCTCGGCACGTCGAGGGACGGGCGGCGTGAGTCTCCCGAAAGGCGTTCGCGGGTGAAGCGATGGGTGAGCGGCGGCGCCGGGCTCGTGCTGGCCTTCGCCTGCGGGTCGGGCGACGCAGTCGTGATCGGCTCCAAGAACTTCATCGAGCAGAACGTCCTGGGCGAGATCCTGGCCCAGGAGCTGGAGGCGCGCGGGATACCGGTCGAACGCCGGTTCCACCTGGGCGGCACGTTCGTCTGCCACAGCGCCCTGGTGGGCGGCGAGATCGACCTGTACCCGGAGTACACCGGCACGGCCCTGACCGCGATCCTGGAGCGGCCTCCGATCCAGGATCCGGAGCGGGTCTACCGGGTGGTGTCCGAGGCCTATGCCGAGCGGTGGGATCTCGTCTGGGGGCCGCCGCTGGGATTCGAGAACACGTTCGCGCTGGTCGTCCGGAGGGCGGACGCGGACTCGTTCGGCCTCGAGACGATCAGCGACCTCGCGCTCGTCGCTGGAGAGATGACCGCCGGGTTCGGCCCCGAGTTCATGGCCCGCGAGGACGGCTACCCCGGCCTCAAGAGGACCTACGGCTTCGACTTCGGGCAGATCCGCCAGATGGACCTGGGCCTCATGTACCGCGCCCTCGCCGAGCGCGAGATCGACGTCGCCGTGGCGAACTCGACCGACGGGCGGATCGAGGCGATGGACCTCGTAGTGCTCGTCGACGACCGCCGTTATTTTCCGCCGTACGAGGCGGCGCCCGTCGCGCGGCGGGTGACGCTGGAGCGCTACCCGGGCCTGGGCGAGGCGCTGGATGCGCTGGGGGGCGCCCTGGACGCCCGGACCATGCGGGCCTTGAACCGTGAGGTCGCCGTCGAAGGTCGCGACCTGGGCGAGGTCGTCCGCGCCTGGCGCGCCGGACGGTCCATCGTCCAGGAGGAATCGTAACGCGACGAGCCCACGCCGGGCTCGAAGAAAGGATTCGAATGCAATCCGAGCTGCTCCACACGATGATCCGCGTACAGGACCTCGATCGCTCGGTACGCTTCTATACCGAAATGCTGGGGCTTCGCGAGCAGCGGAGAAGGGTCCTCGAGAAGGCCGACGCCACCCTCGTCTTTCTGGTCGATGAGCGGGGCCACCACCCGATCGAGCTGACGTACAATCACGACGGTCGAGGCTACGAGCTGGGAAACCAATTCGGGCACTTCGCCTTCGCGGTCGGGAACCTCGATCGGGCCCGGGAGGAGCTCCGCGAGCATGGCATCGAGTTCTCCCGGGGTCCGTACCGCGTGAGCGAGGGTGGCAGCCGGATCGCCTTCATCCAGGACCCCGACGGGATCGAGATCGAGCTGATCGAAAGCTCCTGAGAAGGTCGGATCTGGCCTTCGGGCGCGTACCGGGAGGACCGTTTCTGGCACGTTAGTTGCGAGACCGGGAAGGGTCGAAGCGTCGCCAGCGGCTTTCACCTCCCGGGGGCCCTCCCGTCATGATCACCATCGTCCTGCCCGCGTACAACGAGGCGGCGGGTCTGGTCGATCTCCTCGACCGGATCGCGTCGCGCGTCGAGCGCGAGCACGAGATTCTCCTCGTCGACGACGGCTCCACGGACGGGACTGCGGAGATCGCGAAGCACGCGGGCGAGCGCCAGCCGATCCGGGTCATCTCCCACGACGTCAACCAGGGCTACGGCCGGGCGCTCCGCACCGGGCTCCTCGCCGCGTACGACCAGGGCGGAACCACGGTGACGCTGGACGCCGACGACACTCACGACCCCGCGCTGATCGAGGATCTCGTGGCGCGGATCGAGGGCGGCAGCGACCTGGTGATCGCCTCCCGCTATCAGCCCGGCGCCGCCGAGGTCGGCGTACCCTCCTACCGTCGCGTGCTCTCGCGCGGGGCCAGCGTGCTCTTTCGGGCGGCGATCGGCATCGAGGGTCTCCATGACTACACCTCCGGCTTTCGCGCGTACCGGGGATCGCTGCTGGCCGGGCTCATCCGCGTCCATGGCCGAGAGAATTTCGTCCAGGACGCCGGGTTCGCCTCGGGGTTCGAGCTGCTCCTGAAGTCGGCCGCGCTGGGTGCGCGGATCGACGAGGTGCCGCTCGTGCTCCGGTACGACCGCAAGCGGGGTCCGAGCAAGCTCAGCGTAGCCCGGACCCTGCCCCGGTACGCACGCGTGGCGGCGAAGAACGCCTGGCGCGCGCGACGGCCCGAGCGCTTCCACACCGACCCCGTGGAGCTCCGTCCCTGACGCTGCCGCTGGCCGGCCCTGGACGTCGTGCCGGTCGAGCCGGCGCCCACGACGGCCCC
>JBOHRW010000012.1:0-7160 GCA_050732935.1 Gemmatimonadota bacterium | reverse complement strand
GCCTACTACGGCGGGATCATCAGCGAGCGACAGGGGAAGGCCCAGCTCCGGACCGGCACCCCCGGCTCGAAGTCGAACGCCCACCACTGGATCCAGGAGGCGATGACCGCGTACGAGCGGGCCGAGACGCTCCGGCCGCCCGGCAACGACGACGCGATTCTGCGCTGGAACGCCTGCGCGAGGCTGCTCCGCGACCGGGAGCTGGGGCCGCGGCCCGAGGACCTGCTCGAGCACCCGATCGAGTAGGGCTGTGACCGTCCGGAACCCATCAGATTCTGGAGATGCCTGCCGTCCCGGCGAGGTGCGCGGTGTGGCCGCGCTCCTCGGCTGGTGCGTCCCGATCGCGCTGATCGTACTGGGATCGATCGTCGAAGCGTGGATCCTCTGGCTCTGGATTCCGGCGTTCCTCGCGATCGGAATCACGTGCTTGGTCAACGCGGCCCGCTGCGGGCGGATCCACTGCTACGCGGTCGGGCCGATCTTCCTCGTCGCCGCCCTGCTGCTCGGTCTCATCGGAGTGGGCGTTCTTCCCGACAGCAGGGTGGGAGATATCGGTATCGCGGTGCTGGTGGGCGTGATCCTCGCGTACGGGTACGAATGGCTTACGGGTCATCGGTACGCGCGCTCGTGAGCGAGAGTCGAAGCCCTCGCTCGACCTGATCCGGCGGGCCGGGCGGGGGAGAAGAAGCTCGACTTCCACGTCTGCGGGCGATCTCTCGGCAACAGCTGAACTTACATTTGATTGCTGGTTTCCTTAAAATCCGTAATTATGGAACACCGCATCTCCGCGACCGATCTCGCTCGCCGGCTCGGCGACGTCCTCGGGCAAATCCGGTATCTGGGAGACTCGTTCGTGGTCGAGCGCAATGGGGAGCCGGTCGCCCGTCTGGCCTGGCAGGAGGCCGCGGAATCGGAGGCGGGCTTCGCCGAGGCGCTGGAGCGGGTGGGAGCAGCCGATCGATTGCCAGGAGATCCGTGGGGCTCGTGATCGACACCAGCGCGTCCTGATACGCCTGGACCGCAGAGGAGAAGTCTCCCCGGCGAAGCAGGATCTCGCCACGCGCCATGCGGTCCGGAGATGGGGTTCAGGCCGATTGACCAGCGCCCAGGCGCGGCCTAAGGTATCCCGCGCCATGAAGCCGTTCCGGGTCGCTCTCGCGCAGATCAATACGGTCGTTGGGGATCTCGACGGCAACGTCAAGCGGGTGAAGGCCGCCCTGTCCCAGGCCGAGGAACATCGGCCGGACCTGGTCGTCTTCCCCGAGCTCACGCTGTCAGGGTATCCCCCCGAGGATCTCCTCCTCAAGCCGTCGTTCCTGGCCGCGTCCCGGGAGGCGCTGGACAGGGTGGCGGAAGCGGTGGGAGAGGCGGTCGCCGTGGTCGGCTTTCCCGATCGGGACGCCGACGTCTACAACGCGGCGGCGGTGATCCGGAAGGGCGAGGTCCGGCACGTCTACCGCAAGCGCTATCTCCCCAACTACGGCGTGTTCGACGAGAACCGCTACTTCCACCGGGGCGGGGAGATCCCGGTCTATGTCCTCGGGGACGTGACCTTCGGCGTCACGATCTGCGAGGACATCTGGTATCCGGGCGAGCCGCTGACGGCGCAGGCGCTGTTCGGTGACGCCCAGCTCGCGGTCAACCTGTCGGCGAGTCCCTACCACGCCGGGAAGGGCCACGACCGGGAGCGGATGATCGCCACCCGTGCCGAGGACAACGCCGTGATCGTCGCCTTCTGCAACCAGGTGGGCGGGCAGGACGAGTTGGTCTTCGACGGCTGCTCGCTGGTCTTCGACGAGGACGGCGGCCTGATCGCCCGGGGCGCCGCGTTTGTCGAGGATCTGGTCGTCGCCGACCTGCCCATCGAGCGGGTGTTCCTGGAGCGGCTCCACGACCCGCGCCGGCGGCGGGTGCGGGAGCGCGGGCTGGATCGGCGGCTCGTGATCGAGCGGGTCGATCTGGGGTCCCGTCGCGACGCGCGAGGCCGCAAGCCGGCAGCCCCGCCTGAGATCGCGCCCCACCCGGTGAGCCGGGCGGCGGAGATCCTGGAGGCCCTCACCCTCGGTCTGGCCGACTACTTCGGAAAGAACGGCTTTCTGGAGGCCTGTCTCGGGATCTCCGGCGGCATCGACTCGGCGGTCGCCGCGGCCATCGCCGCGCGGGCGCTCGGGCCGGAGCGGGTCCACGGCTTCTACCTTCCTTCGCCGTACTCGACCGAGGCGAGCGAGTCCGGGGCGCGCGCCCTCTGCGAGAGCCTCGGGATCGCATGCGACGAGATCCCGATCGGGTCGATCTTCCTCGAGTACCGCGAGGTCCTGGCCGACGTCTTCGGCGACGCGCAGGATGACGAAACCGAGGAGAACCTTCAGGCGCGGATCCGCGGGAACCTGCTGATGGCGCTCTCCAACAAATTCGGCTGGCTGGTCCTGGCG
Organism: Gemmatimonadota bacterium; assembly: GCA_050732935.1. GTDB lineage: Bacteria > Gemmatimonadota > Gemmatimonadetes > JACCXV01 > JAHWKZ01 > DASRVA01. The sequence goes on along the minus strand of JBOHRW010000012.1, from coordinate 4,728 downwards.
CCGGGCAACAAGAGCGAGTTGTCGGTCGGCTACTCGACCCTCTACGGCGACATGGTGGGCGGGTTCGCGGTGCTGAAGGACCTCCTCAAGACCGATGTCTACCGTATCGCCCAGGAGATCAATCGCCAGGCCGGCCGGGACGTGATCCCGACGGCGACGATCACGCGCGAGCCGACCGCCGAGCTCAGGCCCGGGCAAAAGGACAGCGACACGCTGCCTCCCTATGATCTCCTGGACGGGATCCTGGAGGCGTACGTGGAGCGCGACCTGGGCGTCGGGGAGATCGTGGGTCTGGGCTTCGAGGAAGAGACTGTGCGATGGGTCGTCGAAGCCGTCGACAGGAGCGAGTACAAGCGCCGCCAGGCGCCGCCGGGGATCAAGATCACGACGCGGGCGTTCGGCAAGGATCGCCGGATGCCGATCACGAACCGCTATCGGGGATAATCGAAACGCCCGTCGACCATCGCGGGCGGCATGGGTCATGCCAGGGTTAGATTGACGGATGGTGACGAACGCGAGAGTCGACGAAGCGGAGGAGGTCGCCGGGAAGCTGTCGCTGGAGGAATTCGAGCGACTCCCGGAGTCCGGCGACCTTCGCCTGGAGCTGACTGATGGACGGCTCGTACGGGAACCCCGCCCCGGAGCCCGTCACGGATGGCTGGCCGGCCAGCTGTTCCGGAGCCTCGACACGTACGCCCGGGAGAAGGGACGCGGATTGGCGGTCATCGAGGCGGGCTTCCTCCTCTCCGTCGATCCGCCGACGGTTCGTGGACCGGACGTGGCCTTCATCTCCGATCTGGCGATCCCGCCGGATGAGATCCCGACCGGCTTCTGGACCATGGCGCCCCAACTGGCTGTCGAGGTCATGTCGCCCTCCAATTCTGCCGCGGAGATCCAGGAGAGAGTGGTGGACTACCTGGCGGCGGGTACGTCGATGGTCTGGGTCGTGGATCCGCACACGCGGAGCGTGACCGTTTTCCGATCTCGAGATGAGGTCCAATGGCTGACCGAACGCGACGTCCTCGACGGCCTGGATGTCCTTCCGGATTTCCGCATCGAGCTCTCCGGCCTCTTCCCTCCCCGTAGCTAGCAGCTCCGCGAGCGGCCATTGACAGGCTCTCGGCGGGGGTTGCTTCCGCCGATCGGGACAGTCGCTTAGGTTGGCGGCTATGTCGCCGTCCGACCATCGCGGGCCGTGGGCCCGCCTGTCGCTTCCTACGCGGATCCTGATCGGGCTCGGGACGGGCCTCGTTCTCGGGATCATCGCCAACGTCTTCTTCTCGCAGGCGGCCTGGCTCGATCCCCTCATCCAGTACGTCGCCTACCCGATCGGCCAGATCTTCCTGCGCCTCATCTTCATGATCGTGATCCCTTTGATCTTCGCGGCCCTGACCCTGGGAGTGGCGGAGCTGGGTGATCTGCGCCGGCTTGGGCGGGTCGGGATCAAGACGTTCGCCTTCGCCCTCACGGTCACGCTGATCTCGGTGGCGATCGGGGTCACCCTGGTCAACACGCTCCAGCCCGGTCGCGGGATCGACCCGGCAGCCCGGGAGGAGCTCATCCAGACGCTCGTCTCGCCGGACGCCCGGAGAAACGTCGAGCAGGCCGACGCGGCCCGCCAGACCAACGTCATCGACACGCTCCTCAACATCATCCCGCGGAACCCGGTCGAGGACGCGGCGCGTGCGTTCGACGGCAGCTATCGGGGCGGCGGCCTCCTCGCGGTCATGTTCTTCGCGCTCATCTTCGGAGTGGCTCTCGCCACCGTCGACCGGGAAAAAACGGAAGGGCTCATCGCCGCGATCGAAGGCCTCTATTGGGTGGTCATGAAGATCATCGGCTTCGCCATGCGACTCGCCCCCTACGGCGTGGCGGCGCTCCTCTTCTCGGTCGCCGCGCGGCTCGGGTTCGACATCATCGTCGTGCTGGCGAAATACGTGGGTGTCGTGCTCCTGGGCCTGGCGCTCCACCAGTTCGGGGTCTACTCGATCCTCGTCCGGGTCTTCGCGCGCATGAGCCCGATCACGTTCTTCCGCAAGATCCGCGAGATCATGATCGTGGCCTTCTCGACGAGCTCCAGCAACGCCACGCTGCCGACGGCGCTCCGCGTGACCGAGGAGCGGCTCGGCGTTCCGCGCCAGATCTCGGGTTTCGTGCTGACGCTGGGATCGACCGGGAATCAGAACGGCACCGCGCTCTTCGAGGGAGTGACGGTGCTTTTCCTGGCCCAGTTCTTCGGGGTCTCGCTCGGCGTGCCCGAGCAGATTCAGGTGGTGCTGATGTCGATCCTGGCGGGCGTCGGCACGGCCGGCGTGCCCGGGGGGTCGCTGCCGCTCATCGTGCTCGTGCTCCAGTCGGTGGGTGTGCCGGGCGAGGGGATCGGCGTCATCCTGGGCGTCGACCGCCTGCTCGACATGTGCCGCACGACCGTCAACGTTACGGGCGACGTCGCGGCGGCGGCCTACGTGGCGCGCTCCGAGGGCTTCGAGCTCGACACCGTGATCGAGCCGGAGGAGGCCGAGGAGGCGCTGACGATCTGACCGGGGGCGCTGATGTGCTAGCCCCCGCCAGGCCATTCCCGCCCGGGGAGGAGCGCCGCCAGGTACCTCCGGTAGTGGAATCCCCAGAACACAGTCAGCGCCAGATAGACGACCGCCACCTCGATCCGCCAGGCCGGAACGATGAGCTGAAGAGCGAAGGGGAGGAAGAGGAGCAGCCCCTGCCACCAGGAGATCTCCCGATCCGAGAGCATCACGACCGCGAACAGGGACTGCGCCGCGGTCAGGAAGATCTCGTGGCGCTGCTGCTCGTCGAGGACGAGCGGCCGGATCGCGCCGGCCGAGATCGAGTAGACCAGCGAGATCGTCCCGATCAGCAGCGTCCACTGGTTTACCTTCGAGGAGATCAAGGCCGACATCGCCATCGTCGCGTGGCGACGCATCGTCCACATGGCGGCGATGATGAACTCCGGCGCCTCCGAGGCGAGCGGCGCGATCCACTGGACGAGCAGGAACTCGTCGATCCCGAAGTGGGCCCCGGTATCGATCAGGGACTCCGCGAACGGTTCGGCGGCGATGAAGATCACGACTCCCGAGAACACGAACAGCAGGACGTTGCAGAAGATCCTGGTACCGCGTGGCAGCCGGCTGATGAGGAGGGCCGGGCCGACGAGCTCGGGCTCCACCGCCCCCATGGCCCCCGTCTTGGCCAGGTACCATACGAAGAGGCCGACCAGGACGACCGTGTCGAGCCACCAGAACTCGCCCACCGCCGCGATCACGAACGCGTAGATGGTGGCCACGCCGAGGAACCTGACGGCGATCATGTCGGCCGGCGCCAGCCGCACCTTCTTGTGCCGCCAGCGGGCCCAGTAGAGCCAGACGATGAGCGGCCAGCCGAGACCCACGAGGAGCCGATTGGCGCCTGTCATGTTGGCCGCGGCGTAGTGGCCGTAGATCGGATCGTCGGCGGCACGCCAGGCGAAGTAGAGGTCGACCGCGTACTCGGGGAGGATCGCGATCAGCGCCAGGATGGCGAGCGCGAGCGCCTGGCTGACTTCGAGCTGCGCGACCTCGGCGGCCCACGAGAGGAGGAATGCGGCGCCGAGGATGCCAGCGCCGTAGATGAGGGCCAGAGCCGGGGGCGACGCCTCGAAGCCGATGGCGAGGTGGATAAGGCCCGGAACCGTCAGCAGGACGGCGGCGGCGAGCCATGCCACCCCGGCCGCGCCGCGGCTCACTCGCTTCCGCTCTCCGGGTCTCGCCCAGTCGGAGCGGGAGAGGCCTGTCGCTCCCACCATTCCAGCAAGGTATCGGCCGCGCCCACCGGGTCGTCGACGTGGGGCCAGCGGGCCGTGCCCGGAACGACCACCTGGTCGAGATCGGGGCGGACCGCGCGGTAGGCCTCCGGGGCGGCCGGGTTGCCGCTCGTCTCGGCACCCCAGAGGACGAGGCTCGGCGCCCCGAGCCGTGCCAGGGCGGGGCGCGGATCCCACACGAGGTCACCCGTCCACAGCGACCACAAGGGCCACGCGCCGCCGGGCTGACGCGCGGAGCGGGAGCGCCGTCGCGCGCGTTCCTCCAGGTCCAGGGTCGAGGTGGCAAGGTCGACCTCGAGCGTCCGGCGTTGCACGACCGGGCTGGCGTGCCACCAGTGGTACGCCTGCCCGAGCGGTGAGCGCAGGAGCTGATACACGGCCCCGCCCCAGAGCGGGGGTCGGATGAACCCGTCGCGATCGGGCTCGGGCGGGCCCAGCAGGACGAGCCCTGTCGCGAGGTCTCCCAGGCGCAGGGCGGCCTCAGCGGCGAAGGCTCCGGTCAGGCCGCTCCCGACGACCAGAGTCGGGCGATTGATGGCGTGCCGGACCAGTTCGACGATGGCGTCGAAGAAGAGGTCGGGCGCGTACCGCATGGCGGGCCGACCGGAGCGGCCGAAGCCGGGAAGATCGGCCACGTGGATCTCGAGACGATGGACGATGAGGTCCGCCAAGGCCTGCATCTCGGCGCCAGAGGCGCCCGTGTACAGGTCGTGAAGCAGGAGCGCGGCGGGGCCCCGTCCGCGGACTGCCAGGAAGAGGTCCGCATGTCTCCAGGGGTACGTCTTTGGGACCCCGGGGACCGGGGGTGGAGGATCGGGAGACCGTTTGGACAGGAGCCGGGGAAGCGCGATCGCTGCGGCCCCGGCCGCCAGCGCAGCTCCGGCGAGCTTTCGGGGGAGACCCATGGCGGC
>JBOHRW010000011.1:0-2242 GCA_050732935.1 Gemmatimonadota bacterium | reverse complement strand
GTACCCAGCGGCACGCAAGCCGAATCCCAATCGCCGAAACTACTGTGGCAAGCCGGACTGTTTTCGCGAGGGGGCCAGACTTCGGACGGCCAAGAGCCGGGGGACTTTCAGTTCGAGAAGTACACCGGCTCGAGCCGAGGCGGCCCATAGGCTGTCTTGTAACCGCTGAACACCATCACAAGCGCGTCGCTCACGTCGGGTGATCGGCCGAGCTGATCGCGCAGCGTGTCCTTGGGCGGGAGCGCGACCCGGCCGCCGGCATCCGGCGACCACGTGACCGCCAGCAATTCCGTCCACAAGTCCTCGTCCTGCGGGATGCCCACCAGCCCCTCCGCGAGAAGATCCCGGAGGTGCCAGTAGACTTCCGCCCTCCGGTTCCCGAACCGGCGATCGTCGCGCGCCTTCCAGCCGGCGTTGAAGGCCTCGCAGCGGTAGCCGAGCGCGCGGAGAGCGTCCAGATGGCCGCTCCCGACACCGACCATATCCACGACGATCCGGCCGCGGCCGCCCCTGCGGCGCGTGGGCATGTTCAACCACCCGCGCCGGCCCTCGGGGAGCCACTCCTCGCGGCTCGGTCGGATGTGGTGCTCCCGGAACTTCTCCTGCAGCCGTGACACGATCTCCGAGGTATCAAGCTTTCGCCACTTCTTCATCGCGACCACGGCCGGACCACGGCGGACGACCAGGGCGGAAGCGTCAGCGCCCAACCTTGCCGGATCGAGCGCGGCGATCGCCTCCTCGCCCTCGTGCTCCGCCAAGAGGGCCTCACACCGCTCGGCCGCCGCTGCCAGCATCTCGACCGAGATCAGCCCGTCCTCGGACTGACTCGGGAAAAGAGCTTCGACACGGCTCCGGTACAGATTGCTCGTCGCGCCATAGGTGGCGGCCATGTGCTCGATCCACTCGGCACTCGGGCCGCCCGGGACGACAGTCCGGCCCTCCACGATGTTCGGATGGCTCGTCGCCGGGATCGTGAATGTCCGCCAGCCGTCCGACTTCGCGAGCTGGACGAACCGGCCGACCGGAAAGAGCGGATTGCCGTGGACGATCACGCGATCCTCGGGACCCGTCGCGCAGCTGAAGAGGCCTTCGAACGCGTGCTCGGGGAGCGCCTGGGCCTCCATCAGGACGGCCCACACCTTCGCGGCGTGGAACCCGGTGTACCGGCCGGACTCGGTGGACGTGAAGGCCAGGATTCCGCCTTCCTCGAGCCCTGGAATCCTGAGCGCCTCGACGAACGCCTCCCCGGGTAAGTCCGAGCGCGACCACAGCCGCCGGATGGTCGCCATGGCGATCTCACGGGTCTGGCGCTGCGAGGCCGCGGTGATCAAAACCAGCGCGCCCTCCACGAACGCCGCATAGAGCGCCAAGACGGCGCACGCGAAGTCCTTCCCGACCGAGTTGGCACCGACCAGGCAGAGCCGCCGGTCGGTCATCGTGGCCCGCGAGAGCTCTTCCTGCGCGCCCCAGAAGGTGACACCCAGGACCTCACGGGCGAAGTCGATCGGCCTTCCGCGGTAGACCTCGAGCTCGGAGAGGTCGCGACCGCGATCGTGGCGCTCGAGGAGCTGGCCGACCTCGCGCTGCAAGCGCTGGAGGGTGGCCAGGCTCATGAACGCACCGCCCGCGCCGCGGAGCGCTTGACCGTCGATGGATAGCTGCCCGGGCCGACCCACGGTATAGCTCCGGCCGCGATCGGCCGTCCTGGGCCGTCTGGTGACGCCTTCTCGAGTGGGCCGGGGTCGCCGGCGGCGGTCGAGGTGGAGGTAGCGACTCCTCGAGGAACACCCCGCCGCACACCGGCAGGATCACCCCCGGAATCCAGCCTCAGCTCGGGGACATGCCGCGTCAAGAGGTCCCGCACCCAGGAGGCGGGGATGAGGAAGTCCCCAGGACAGTTCATCACGACCTCGAGGATCGAGAGCTGCCCGCCTGGCCTGCGCTCCGTCACACCGCCGACCGCTTGGGGTCCGTCCGGATCGCGCTGACGAGATCGCGGATCGCACCCTTCGGGACCTCGAGCCCGGCCGCCTGGAGCGCGCCACCGAGCCCACCGCGGCCCGCACGCTGTACCGTTGTCGCCTCGCGCCGGTGGGCCGCGGCCACGGCCTCGAGCTTCTCCCACGATTCGGCCAGGGCCGCCAGGTGCGCCCAGACCTCCTCACCGAGCGCTACGGCCTCGTCCCGATACTCGCTGGCCCGCGCCGCCGCGAGATCGACGTGTGCGACCTTGATCTCTGCC
>JBOHRW010000010.1:0-12731 GCA_050732935.1 Gemmatimonadota bacterium | reverse complement strand
GTACGTCCACTTCGGCGAGCAGGCGCTTCTGCCCAGGGAGGGGATCGAGCGCACGTTCGGCCAGGCGATCGAGCTGGATCCCCGCTTCGGCCCGGCGTGGATCCACTACATCGAAGCCACCTTCCAGCAGCATGCGGATAGCGCGCTGGCCGCGGAGCGGGTCACCGCCTATACGGAGCTCGCCGCGGGAAGCGACACCGAGCGGCGCTTCAACATGGCCTTGGCGATCGCGTTCGGAGATTCGGCCACGAGGACCGTCGCCTGGGCTACGCTGGATACGATCTCGATATACCTGCCGGGGCTCGCCCTGTCTCTCGGCCACCCGAGTCTCCTGGAGGAGCAGGGCCGGGTCCTCGCCCGCGCGCGACGTTCCGCCGGACCCGACCCCGGCCCTCACATCTTCTGGGTCTTCAACCGCCTGAGTACGGGCCGGATCGGGGCCGTGCTCACGGCGCTCGAGGAGGAGCAGAGCCTGCCGCCCGCCTTCCCTGCGGTCTTACTGTATACCGCCGACCTGGGGGGCTATCCCGTGCCGCGGGACCGGGTCGATGCCGCGCTCGCCAACCTCGAGGGGATCTTCGCCCACGAGGACTTCCCGCTCGTTCCCGAGTTCGGCTTCGTGATCAGCGCACGGGCGGCCGAGCGCGGGGATTGGGGGACAGTGGATCAAACCCTGAGGCGCATCCGGGCATGGTCCGAGAGCAGCCTGCAGGCGGGCGACTCGACGGACGCCCGCTATGCGCTCGGGATCGCCCGCGCGGTCGAGGGAGTGGCCGCCTGGCGGCGGGGCGACCTCGAGCGGGCGATCCCGCTGCTGGAGGCCGGGCGCCGTGAGGCGACCGGCCACGAGATTCGCAACGGAATCAACGTGATGATTCGGCTGTCTCTGGCGGAGATCCTCGTCGAGGCGGGCCGCCCGGAGGACTCCCTCCGCTATTTCGAGTCGATGTCGTGGGAACCCATGGCCCGCTTCCGGGCGGCGAAGCTGTACGAGGAGCTGGAGCGATTCGAAGAGGCACGCGACGGCTACACGATCGCCGCGCAGGCGTGGGCCCATGCCGATCCGGAGATGCGCGCCCTGGCCGAAGAGGCCCGTCAGGGAGCGATCCGGCTGGGAGGCCTGCGGCGCGGCTGATGCGGATCTCCGCGGCCCTCCACGTTTTCGCGATCACGACCCTGTTCGTGGGTCCGGCCCGAGGACAGGAGGCCGCGCTGGCGCCCGGGGACACTCTCCCCCTCGATCCGCTCGTCATCCAGGGCACCCTCCCCAACGGCCTCAAGTACTACGTGCGCGAGAACCGCGAGCCGCGCGAGCGGGCCGAGCTGCGGCTCGTGGTGGACGCGGGCTCGGTGCTGGAGGATGCGGACCAGCGCGGGCTCGCCCACCTGCTCGAGCACATGGCGTTCAACGGGACCGCTCATTTCGGGGAGGAGGAGCTTGTCGACTACCTGGAGTCGATCGGCATGCGGTTCGGTCCCGACGTGAACGCCTTCACGAGCTTCGACGAGACCGTGTTCATGCTGACCGTGCCGACCGACAGCGCGGCCGTCGTCGAGACCGCTTTTCAGATCCTCGAGGACTGGGCGCACGGGATCTCCCTGGAGCCCGAAGCGCTCGCCCGGGAGCGGCCGGTCGTGGTCGAGGAGTGGCGCCTGGGCCGGGGCGCCGAGATGCGGATGCTGGACGAGCACCTGCCGGTCATCTTCAAGGACTCGCGCTACGCCGTGCGGTTGCCGATCGGCGAGTTGGAGATCATCGAGGACGCGCCGGTCGAGTCAGTCCGCCGCTTCTACGAGGACTGGTACCGGCCGGGGCTCATGGCGGTGATCGCGGTCGGCGACTTCGACGCCGATTCGATGGTGGGGAAGATCCATCGTCACTTCGGCGCGATACCGGCGGTCGAGGGAGCGCGTCCACGCGGGGTGTTCCCGGTGCCGAACCACGCGGAGACCCTGGTCTCGGTCGCGACCGACCCGGAGGCCCGGGTCACGACCGTCACCATCTACAACAAGCACGCCCTTCGGGAGACGGGGACGGTGGCCGCCTACCGGCGCTCGATCGTCGAGGGGCTCCACGACCGCATGCTGAACGCGCGCTTCGAGGAGATCGTCCAGCGGCCGGACGCGCCGTTCATCTTCGCGTTCGCCGGCCAAGGCCGATTCGTGCGCCCCAGCGAGGTGTCCGTTCTGGCCGCCGCCGTCCCGGAGGGCGGGGCCAGGGCCGGGATCGAGGCGCTTCTGACCGAGGCCGAGCGGGCCGCCCGTCACGGGTTCAACCCGTCCGAGCTCGAGCGCGCCAAGGCCGAGCTCCTGCGGCAGGTCGAAAGCGCGTACCTGGAGCGCGAGAAGACGGAGTCGCAGGGCTATGCCGGAGCGTACATGCAGCACTTCCTGGTGGACGAGCCGGCGCCCGGGATCGAGACGGCGTGGCCGCTCCATCAGGGCTTCGTCCCCGAGATCACGCTCGACGAGGTGAACCGGGTCGCGGACGAATGGCTGACCGACGAGAACCGCGTGGTCGTGGTGAGCGCGCCCGAGAAGGAGGGGCTGACGGCGCCCGCGGACGAGGAGCTGCTGGCGATCGTCGCAGCGGTCGAGGGGACGGAGATCGAGCCGTGGGAGGACGAGGTCGCGACCGGCCCCCTGGTCGACGCGCCGCCCGAGCCCGGGGCGCTCACGGCCACGCGGAGCCTGGAGGCGATCGGCGCCGTCGAGTGGACATTCGGCAACGGCGTTCGCTTGGTCGCCCGGCCGACCGACTTCAAGGCCGACGAGATCCTCCTCCGGGCCTGGAGCCCGGGCGGCACATCGCTGGCGCCGGACTCCGTCGTGGTCACCGCCGCCTTCGCCGATGCCGTCATGTACGAGGGCGGCGTTGGCGACATGAGTCAGATCACCCTCGAGAAGGCGCTGGCCGGAAAGAAGGTCTCTCTCCGGCCAGTCGTGGGCGGTCTCCAGGAGGGGTTCACCGGGCGCGCTTCCCCCGAGGACCTCGAGACCATGCTCGAGCTGGTCTGGCTCTACGCCACCGCTCCCCGCGAGGACCCCGACGCCTTCGAGGCTTTCCGGCAGCGGCTCCGGACCTCGTTCGCCAACCGGTCGGCGAGCCCGGAGGCCGTGTTCCAGGACACGCTCTCGCAGACGCTCGCCCAGCATCATCCGCGGGCCTGGCTGCCGACGGTCGAGAACGTCGAGCGGATCGATCTCGACCGGGCGCATGCGATCTACGGAAATCGCTTCGCGGACCTCGGCGACTTCACGTTCTTCCTGGTGGGCGCCTTCGATCCCGACACGCTCCTGCCGCTCGTCCGGCACTGGCTGGGAAGCCTGCCTTCGACAGGCCGCGACGAGACGTGGGTGGACAACGGGATCGACCCGCCGCCGGGCATCGTCCGGAAGACCGTGCGGAAGGGGATCGAGCCCAAGAGCCGGACCGAGATCGTTTTCGCTGGCGACGCGGCGTGGAGCCCGGAGGGCCGCTATGCCATGACCTCGCTGGTCCAGTATCTCAGAATCCGCCTGCGCGAAATCCTGCGCGAGGACCTGGGCGGCACCTACGGCGTCCGGGTCGCCGGGTGGCTGCAGCGCTGGCCGGACGAGGAGTACCAGGTGCGGCTCGGCTTCGGCGCCGATCCGGCGCGCATCGAGGCCCTGGTCGACACCCTCTTCATGGAGATCGAGGCGGTGAAGGAAGGGGCCGACGAGGAGACGGTCGCCAAGGTGCGGGAAGGCCAGCGGCGCGAGCTCGAGACCAACCTGCGCGAGAACGGGTGGTGGATCGACCAGCTCCAGGACGTCTGGATCAACGGCCTCGAGCCGGTGCGGATCCTCGAGCACGAGGAGCGGATCGCCGCTCTCGACGCCGCCACCATCACCGACGCCGCCCGCCGCTGGCTCCCGGCCGAGCGGTTCGTGCGGGTGACGCTGGTGCCGGAGGGGGAGGGGATGCCCGAGGAGGCGGCGGGCCGGTAGCCGCGGGCCCGAAGCGCCCCGCGGCAGCCGCCGGCTCCCCCGAATGCCGGCGGGGTCAGCCCTCTCTCGCGCCGTGTTCAAATCGACTTGCACAGTGGCCCAGCCGGGGGTCCTCGGCGGACGACCCCCGACCGTACAACTATGATGCTCATGCAGTATCCCGTATAAGCACCGTGGTGAACAAGATATCTCCTGCAGAAGAAGGGAGAGAATCTCATGAAGATCGGCATCATGGGCTCGGGCGTCGTCGGCCAGACGCTGGGGGCGAAGCTGGTCGAGCGGGGACATGACGTGGTTCTGGGGACGCGGAGCCCCGACAAGCTCGACGAGAAGCGGGGCATGGGCGACTCGCTCGCCGACTGGCTCGCAAGCGCCGAGGGCGGGCAAGGCACGGCCCGCGTGGCCACCTTCGAGGAGGCCGCGACGCACGGCGAGGTCGTCATCAACGCGACCGCGGGCACGGGTAGCCTGAAAGCCCTCGAGACCGCCGGGGAGGCCAACCTGAGCGGCAAGATCCTGATCGACGTCGCCAATCCGCTCGATTTCTCGCAGGGGATGCCGCCGACCCTGACCGTCTGCAACACCGACTCCCTGGGCGAGCAGGTGCAGCGGGCGCTCCCCGAAGCGAAGGTCGTCAAGACCCTGAACACCGTGAACGCGAACATGATGATCGCGCCCGATGCGGTGGAAGACGGCAACCACGTCATCTTCGTCTGCGGTGACGACTCTGCCGCCAAGGCCGAGGTCGCGCGATACCTCCACGATTGGTTCGGCTGGAAACCCGACAGCGTTCTCGACCTGGGCGGGATCGAGGCCGCCCGCGGGACCGAGATGCTGCTCCCCCTCTGGATCCGTCTGATGGGCGTCCTGGGGACGCACATGTTCAACTTCCGGATCGCCCGCTAGGGTTTCGACCCACATGAAGACGACCGCCCTCCAGGTCTACCGGATTCTCGTCTCCGATCCGCTCTCGGACGCCGGGCTGGGACGGCTGAAGGCGGCGCCCGACGCCGAGGTGACGGCGCCGGGGAAGATGGAGCGCGCTCAGGTCCTCCAGGCGATCGCCGGGCACGAGGCGCTGATCGTCCGGAGCGGGACCAAGGTCGACGACGAGCTGCTGGCGCGGGCCGGGGGGCTGCGCGTCGTGGGCCGCGCGGGCGCCGGGATCGACAACATCGACATCGACGCGGCCACCCGCCGCGGCGTCCTCGTCATGAACACGCCGGGGGCCAACGCGGTCGCGACCGCCGAGCACACCTGGGCGCTCCTCCTGGCGCTGGCGCGGCGGCTGCCGGCGGCGGAGCGGAGCCTGAGGGGCGGGGCGTGGGAGCGCTCGCGCTTCGTGGGCGTCCAGCTCGCCGGCAAGACGATCGGGCTGATCGGGTTGGGTCGGGTGGGTCGCGAGGTCGCGCGCCGGGCGCAGGGGTTCGGGATGACCGTCCTCGCCTTCGATCCCTACCTGGCGGCCGATACGGCGGCGGAGCTCCAGGTCGAGCTCGCCGATTTGGACCGCCTTCTGGCCGAATCCGACGTCATCTCCCTCCACGCCGCCCTGACCGACGAGACGCGGAACCTGCTGGACACCGACCGCCTCGGGCGCGTGAAGCCAGGGGCGCTCCTCGTCAACTGCGCGCGTGGCGGGCTGGTGGACGAGGCGGCGGTCGCGGTCGCGCTGGACGCGGGGCGGTTGGCGGGCGCGGCGTTCGACGTATTCGCGGTCGAGCCGCCCTCTGGGACCCTGCTGGTCGGCCGCGACGACGTCGTCGTGACCCCCCACCTCGGCGCCTCGACGGCCGAGGCCCAGCGCGACGTCTCGGTCCAGATCGTGGACCAGGTCCTGGCTGCGCTCAGGGGCGAGGACTTCCGGAATGCGGTCAACCTGCCGTTCGTGGCGACCGGCGGGCTGGCCGAGATCCGGCCGTGGCTCGACCTGGCCGAGCGGCTGGGACGGCTCGCGGTCGCGCTGGCGCCGGGGCGCCTCGAGCGCGTCGAGGTCGAGGTCCGGGGGCCCGAGGTCGCGCCCCACGCCCAGCCCATCTCGACCGCGCTCCTGCGCGGTCTCCTCGCTCCGATCTCGGGCGAAGAGGTGAACTGGGTGAACGCGGGCATCGTGGCCGCCGAGCGCGGGATCGACGTCATCCGGAGCCGCCGCGCCTCGGCCGCCGAGTACGCCAACCTGATTGGCTGCCGGGTCGCGACCGACCAGGGCGAGCGATCGGTCGGTGGGACGCTGTTCCACGATCGGCCGCGTGCGGTCGAGATCGACGGCTACCATCTGGACGCGCCCCCGGTCGGGACTGCGCTGCTCGTGTGGAACCGGGATGTCCCCGGCGTGATCGGTCGGGTGGGGACGATCCTCGGGGAGGCGGGCGTCAACATCGCCGAGTGGCGGCTCGGCCGCTCAGCACCGGGCGAGACCGCGCTCGCCTTCATCAATCTGGACCAGCCGGCGCCGGACAACGTGCTGGCGTCGCTGCGCGGGATCGAGGGTGTGCGGGACGTGCGGCAGCTCCACTTCCCGGCCTAGAGCCGCCGCGTGCTTATATTCAAGCCATGCTCCGGTCATCGAAGAAGCTCGAGGATCTCGACGCGCACTACCAAAGGGAAGCCTTCAGGGATCTCACGTTCGCGGAGGCCTTGCGCCGTTTCACGGCGCTCTATGTGGAGGCCCGCGAGCTCAACCCCGATTTCGGAGCCGACTGGAGGGAAGATCTAGAAGCCGACCTGGCGGTCGCCCGCGCGGTGAATGGCCTCCCGCCCAGATCCTGACCTCAGCCGGTTTCTTGCGACGCTGTCGCAATCTCTCGAAGCCAAGGACCTTCCGTTCATGCTCATCGGCGGCCAGGCGGTCCTGCTCCATGGCCAGCCGCGGCTGACCGAGGACATCGACGTCACTTTGGGGGTCGAGCCCGACCGGTTGAACACGGTTCTCGAGGTCTGCGAGGAGCTCGAACTGGATCCCCTGCCCCGGGATGTCGAGCCTTTCGTGCGGGAGACGTTCGTGCTCCCGGCCCTCCACGGAGAGACGCGCATCCGCGTCGACTTCGTCTTCTCGACGACCCCCTACGAGCGACAGGCGATCGAGCGCGCGGTGCGGGTGCAGGTCGGCGGCGGGGAGGTTCCCTTCGCCGCCGCCGAGGATCTCGTGCTCCACAAGCTGTTCGCCGGTCGACCGCGAGACCGGGAGGATGTCGTCGGCATCCTGCGGCGACAGGGGAGTACGCTCGACTGGGCGTATCTGGACCGTTGGGCCCGGGAGTTCGCAGAGATTCCGGGGCGCGAGGGAATGGTCGAGGAGATCTCACGACTGCGGAGCCAGGCTTGATCCCCAGGCGGCTCGCCGGGGGGATGTTGCGACAAGAAGAGATCCCCGACGGGTACGGTCCAGCCGGGCACTACGGGCCCTCCGTCCAGGTCGTCGGTCTCCCTCAGCAGGAAAACGTCGTTCAGGCCCCGCCTGCTCGCCGCTCGGTGAGCCTCAGTCGAACCTGACCTCGTCGATCCGGAACGCGAACGCCCCGGGCTGCGGCCCCCCGGTGAAGAGGACCCCCTGGAGGTCGTGGCCGTCGATCCCGTCGAAGGCCGCAAGCGGAAAGGCGTGCCGCTCCCACTCGGGGCCGGCGACGAAGGACTGCTCGACAGGGATGGGACCCCGCTCTGCCGAGAAGAGCAGCACGCGGTAGATCTTCCCGTCCCCCTTGGCCCAGAAGGAGAGCCCTTCCTTCGAAGACAGGTTGGCGGGCGTGAAGGGCGTCTCACTGGGGAAGAACATCGCCCCGGCCCACGGGAAGGCGAAGCCGGGCCGGATCTCGCCGGTGACTTCGAGGGCGCCCGCGGTCCCCTCGACGCCGCCCTCGACGACCTGTATCTCCGCGGTCGACTTGCCCTGCATTATGGCGTCGGTCGAGACCTCCCACCCCGAGCCGAACTCGGCGGCGGGCTCCCCTCCGGCAACGGCGCGGTCGAAGTCGCTCACGAGGCCCGACTCGCTGCCCGGCGGGGGAGGGGCCCCCTTCTGCGCGGCGGCCTCGGCGAGCTGAGCCGCGATTTCCTGGCGGTAGGCGTCGCGATCGAAGCGGACGCCCCCCTTCCAAACACCGACGATCGCCCGTGTGGCGAGAATGTCCGCGGTGGGATCCCCCTCGACGAGCACCAGATCGCCGCGCATCCCGGGCGCGATTCGGCCGCGGTCGTCGAGACCGAAGTACTCGGCCGGCGCCGAGGTCGCCGCGGTGAGCGCTTCGACGGGCTCCAGGCCCGCCTCGACCAGGAGCTCCATCTCGCGGTGGATACTGGCGCCGTAGGTCGTGCCCGGGTTGGGCGCGTCGCTCCCCGCGAGGATCGGGACGCCCGCCTGGTCGAGCTCGCGAACTGCCTCCACGGCGGCCTGGTAGTTGGGCCGGCGGTCCGGCAGAACCGGGAAGGCGCGGTCGAGCCCGGCGGCGGAGGCGGGATCGATGAAGGGTCCGAGCCGCGGATCGTCGGGGAGCTCCGCGCCGCTCGGGGTGCCGCTCACGCTCTGCAGCACCGTCAGGGTCGGGATCACGAACGCGCCCTCCCCGGCGACGAACTCGCCGAAGCCGGCTTCGGGTACGCTGTCGGTGAAGAGGTGGACCAGTCCGTCGGCGCCGAGCCGGATCGCGGTCCTCGCGTCGGCCCGGGTCCCGATGTGGACCACGGCGATCTCGTCGCGCGCGTGAGCCGCTTCGATCGCCGCGCCCAGCGTCGCCTCGCTGATCGTCGGGAACGAGATCCCGTACGCGCGGCCGTCGTCGATGATGATCTTGATCCAGTCGGATCCCTCGGCGAGCCGCGCGTCGACGAACTCCTGGGCTTCCTCTGGACCGGAGATGGTGGGGGCGTCGGCGAAGAACTGGGTGCCGTGCCCGCCGGGTGCGGTGACCGGGAACCCGGCCGAGAAGAGATCGGCGCGGCCCGAGGCCCCTCCGGCCTCCTGCTCGGAGCGCATCTCCTCCGCGAACTCGGGGTCGGTGACCTGATCGAGCTGGGTCGTGACGCCGAAGGCGAGGGCCTGGCGAAGCTGGGCCACGTCGAAGGTGTGGGTGTGGGCGTCGATCAGCCCCGGGAGCAGCGTCCGCCCCGCGCCGTCGATCACCTCAGCCCTTTCGGGGACTTTGGCGTCGGCACCGAGCGCCGCGATCGTTCCGTTCTCAACGACCACGGTGGCCGGATCGATCAGCTGTTCACCGTCGAAGACGCGGACATCCTGGAAGGCCAACACCGTCTGCGAGTAAGTCGAGCGGGGAGCTGCGAGTCCGATCAGCAACAGGCACGCAACAAGGAAGATGCGCATGGCGGATCTCCTTCCCTCGCAACCCATAATGAGTACGGGCGCGGTTTCGACGTGAGTTCGTATTGGCGGGGCTCTGTGTGCGCTCGCAGCCATTGGGCCATCCCCTCTTCGCTCGGTCCTCTCGCGCCTGCTACGCCTCCGCCCTTCCGATCAACCCGCCGAGCGCGTCGAGATGGGCCGAGAGCGCGTTCCGGCCGGTGGCGGTCAGACGGTACCAGGAGACCGGCTTGCGGTCGACGAACTCCTTCTTGACCGCGAGATACTTCTCGTCCTCCAGCCGGCGCAGGTGGGCGCCCAGGCTGCCGTCCGTCTCGCCGGTCAGCTCCTTGATCCGCGAGAACGAGAGCCGGTCGTAGCGGGTCAGGAGCACGCAGATCGCCAGCCGCACGCGGTGCTCGAGCAGGCGGTCGATCGCGTCGAGCCCCTCCAGGACCTCCCCGGTTTCGGGTCCATCAGGGCCGCGCGGCGGCGCCACGAACCTCACCCCCCATGTGCGCGGTGACAACCAGGGCGAGCGCCATGACGACGCCGACGGCCGTCCACACGTACCCGTCGATGAACTCGACCGCGAGGAACGACCCGGCCAGGAGGAGGCCCACCCAGACGAGCGGTCGCGCCAGGTGGACGCCGGCCAGGAAGTAGCCGAGCGCGACGACGAGAAGGATCGCCTGCGCGAGCTCGACGCCGGTCAGGTGGCCGCGGGCGGCGAAGAAGACGAGCAGGATGATCGCGCCGCCCATGCCCCCCCAGTGGAGCATGTGAACGTATCCTTCCCGCCTCGATTCCTGTCCGGTCGTTCGAGCGTGCCGCCGGCCGAGCCAGGCGCTCACCACGAACCCCAGCGGCCCGGCGATCGCCCAGAAGACGGGGACCCAGGGCGGTCGGAAGTCGATCAGTGCGAAGCCGACGGCGCCGATCGCCGCCCACATGTACCAGATGGCGCGCGGCGAGCCGCTTCGCTCGGAGCGGTCGACCACCTCGCGCACGTAACCCAGATCCTGCTCGATCCTGCGGGCCTCTTCCATGTCGTTGCCTCCTTCGGTCATCGGTTTCCTTCGGATGCGGGCGCTTCGCCGGCGCGATGGAGCGTCATCTCGAAGAACGGATACCAGGTCGTGCCGTCCGGCGAGAATTCGCCCTTCTCGTGCCACTCGCCCTGTTCCGTCTGCCGGATGCGGAAGCGGATCTGACCCTCCCCGGTTTCGAAGCTCCAGGTGAGGAGGCCGTCCTCGAGAGTGGCGTCGGCGTCGACCCCCGCTTCATCGGCGAGATAGGTGTCGAAGTCGTACTCCGCATCCTCGAGATCCCAGGACAGCACTCCGTAGGCGTGGTGAACGATCGACCCCGCTTCGGGGGACGCCGCATCGCCCGCCGACGGCTTCGCGCGGCCCACCCCCTCGACGAGGAGGAGCCTTCCGCCGAAGGCGCTCTCGACGTGCTCGGTCTGAGTGAACTCGGCCCGCCCCTCCTGGGGGCCCTGCTGGATCCATCCCTCGCCCTCCCAGTCGCCGACGAGCCAGGCGAGGGGCTCCATGGCCTGCTCCTGGGTGAAGTCGGCTGTGGTCCCCTGCGCGGGGGCTTCCTGCGCGAGGAGGGATCGCGAGACCACCAGATCGGCGCCCCCGGCGATGCCGAGCACGACCAAGAGCGCGACTCCAAGGTGCTTGTTTCCGAGACCTCGCATGTAGATCTCCTGAGTGAAAGGATCGATCGGCTCGCCCATCATGGACAGAGCCAGAGTACTCGATATTCTAGAGTACTATGACTTATTTGTCAAGACCCTCCGACAGGGGCGGCCTTCGGCTCCACTTCCAGGATTGACCTGGCTGAACACCGGGTTTATAGTGGTGGCCGACAGGACTGCACCGGGTTCCCCCCAAGAAGAAGAAAGCTCCTCCAGCCACTCGAGAGGGACAGATGAAACGAACCTTCGTGGCGCCCCTTGCCCTGGCCGGGCTGACGGCGCTTCTCTGGCTCGGCTGCACGGGCGACGGACCGACCACGCCGAGCGCTCCCAACGCCCCGCGCGGCGGGCTCGTTCCGGCCGCCGGCCCCGACCTGGCCGCCGCCCGCGCCGCCAACAAGAAGCACGGTCCGGGACTGCGCGCCCGCGCCGATGTGGTCGGCACCGCCGTCGGGCTGGGTGCGGACGGCAAGCCGACCGTCAAGCTGTTCGTCACCCGGCCCGGAGTCGCGGACCTCCCGGCACGCCTGGACGACGTGCCGGTCGTAGTCGAGGTGACCGGCATGTTCGTGGCGCTCAGCGATCCCACGACCCGCGCTCGTCCGGCGCCGCTCGGCTTCTCGGTCGGGCACCCGGCCATCACCGCCGGGACGATCGGCGCCCGCGTCACGAAGAACGGGAATGTCTACGTCCTCAGCAACAACCACGTCCTCGCCAACGGCAACGACGCCAACATCGGCGACGGGGCGATCCAGCCGGGCGACTTCGACGGCGGCTCGGACCCCGCGGACCGGATCGGAACGCTGGCGGAGTTCCAGCCGATCAACTTCTCCGGCGGAGTCAACTTCATCGACGCGGCGATCGCGATCTCGACGACCGCGGACCTGGGGAACGCGACGCCGACCGACGACGCCTACGGCACCCCTTCCTCGACGATCTTCGGGGACGCGAACAGTGACGGCGTCTTCGACGACACGAGCGACCTGCTGGGCGTCAACGTTCAGAAGTACGGCCGGACGACCGAGCTGACCACGGGCCAGATCAGCGAAATCGATGTGTCGGTCGAGGTGTGCTACGAGGTTGTCTTCATCTTCTGCACCAAGTCGGCGCTGTTCCAGGACCAGATCGCGATCGGGAGCGCGACGTTCAGCGACGGGGGCGACTCGGGCTCCTTGATCGTCACCAACGATTCCGGGAAGAACCCCGTGGCGCTCCTCTTTGCAGGCAGCGACACCCGCACGCTCGCCAACCGGATCGACCTCGTGCTGAACGAGTTTGGCGTTACGATCGATGGCGAGGGAGGCGCGCCGCCGCCTCCGCCACCACCTCCTCCGTCGGGCACGATGCACGTCGGGGATCTGGACGGCTCGAGCTCGAGCCAGGGGCAACGCTGGACGGCGACGGTTGCGATCCAGGTCCATGACGACGCCCACGGGAACGTCTCGGGCGCCACGGTGAGTGGCCAGTTCAGCAACGGTACGCGCGGGAAACGGTCATGCACGACGGACGCCGGCGGGTCCTGCTCGGTGGAGCGGAGCCGAATCCGCAACACCGGAAACAGCGTGACGTTCACGGTGGACGACGTGACCCACGCGTCCCAGTCGTATGAGCCGAGCGCCAACCACGACCCCGATGGCGACAGCGACGGCACATCGATCAACGTGGACCCCTGAGAGCGGGGTGCCACGAGCGATGGACCTTCCGGGCGGCCTCCTCCTTGTGCGGGGAGGCCGCCCTCGCTTCGGACGACATCTATCCACT
>JBOHRW010000009.1:0-2964 GCA_050732935.1 Gemmatimonadota bacterium | reverse complement strand
CTTCTCACCCGCTGGAGTTCCGCTGCATGCTCAGTCTGCCACGGCCGTTTCCGATGCTGACGCCGCCTGGCCCTCGTCGTCCTTACCCGCCGATCCGATCGATGCAGGCGCCGCCGCCGGCGAGGAGGTGTTGCTGGATCTGATGGAGCGTTTCGCTGCTCTTGATGACTTCCGGGCACGCAAGTGGGTGGCCCATCCGTTGCCGGTGGTGCTGGCCGTGGCCGCCGCGGCGGTGGTGACCGGTGCCCGCTCGTTCGCCGCGATCGCCTCCTGGGTCGCCGACCTGCCCGCCGAGATACTGACGGTGCTCTACGACCGCTGCCCCGCCACGGCGCCGGCCGGACAGGCTCACCATCAGCGGCGGCCGTCGAAGCTGACCATCTGGCGGGTGGAGACCGGTATCGATGCTGGCCAGTTCGACGCGACGGTCGGAGCGTGGCTGCTGGACCGCGCCACCCAGAACCTGCCAAGGCAGCCGGTCCAGGACCACGCCGGGGACCACGAGCCCACTCCGGCGCCGGAGCCGGAGCCCGTGCTGGGGCCTTGGCTCGCGGACGAGCACGGTGCGCTGTCGGTCGATGGCAAAACGGTCCGCGGCGCGGTCGATGCCGAGGGCAATCAGGTGCACCTGCTCGCGGCGATGACCCATCACCAGGGCTTGGTTGCCGGGCAGGTGGAGGTCGGCGCGAAAACCAACGAGATCCCGATGTTGCCCACGCTGCTTGACCAGTTCGACATCAGCGGCTGGACTATCGCCGCCGACGCATTGCACACCCAGCGGGCCACCGCCAATTATCTGCGTCGCCGCGGCGCGCACTTCTGTTTCTGCGTCAAGGAAAACCAGCCCAACCTGTTCTCCGCGCTCTCGGACCTTCCCTGGGCCCAACCCTCGATCAGCGACGACCACACCGATCGCGGCCACGGCCGTGTCGAACGCCGCACCATCCGGGTGCTGCCCGCGCCCACCACCACCGGCTTCCCCCACCTGCGCCAGGCCTACCTCATCGAACGCTACGTCAGCGACCTGGCAGGCAACACGGTCTCCGCCGTCGCCGCGCTCGGCATCACCAGCCTGCCCGCGACCCGCGCCGACCCGGCCCGCCTGGCAGCGATCACCCGCAACCACTGGGGCATCGAGTCCCTGCACTGGTTGCGCGACACCGTCTACCGCGAAGACGACTCCCGCGTCAGAACCCGGTCCGGCCCCAGAATCATGGCAGCGCTAAGAAACCTAGCCATCGGAGCGATCCGGCTCACCGGCAGAACCGGCATCACCGAAACCACCCGCTGGGCCAGCCGCTACACGCACCGGCCGGCCTTCCAGATTCTCCGACTCACCACATGATCTTGAAACGGCCGTGGCCCGCATAGCCACCTGAGCTGCTACTGTTGATCTACCGTTGGTCGTGTCGGATCGACCGTTCGGCGCACGCACGTTCGAATGGTGGAGTTCGATCACCCGTTCGGGTAATCTGGGGGTGTGTCCATCCCGGTCCTGCACCCACCACCCACCGCGGCCCCGCCGCCGGCCGAGCCGTTGTGGCGGGTGCCCGGTGTGGCGTTGACCGCGGCGCTGTTCACCGCCGAAGCCGAGGCGCGCCGCGCGTATCTGCGCCAGTTGGCGGTGATCGCCGAGATCGACACCCGCGCACTGGCGGCGGAGCTGGGCTATCGCGATACCGCGACCCTGCTCGGCGCGACGCTGCGGATCTGCACCCGCGAGGCCAACCAACGCGTCGCCAACGCGCGCGCGATCACCCCGCTGCGCTCGGTCACCGGCGCCGAGGTCCCGGCGCCGATGCCGGCCACCGCCGCCGCCGTGGCCGCGGGCACCGTGAACCCCGAACAACTCACGGTGCTCCAACAGATCCTGAGCAGCGCGGCCAAGCTGACCGACCCCGACTCCTACGCCGAAGCCGAACACACCCTGGTCCGACTCGCCGAGCAAGCCAAACCCGAAGACGTCCGCAAAGCCGGCAACCACCTACTCGCCTACCTCAACCAGGACGGCAAAGAACCCAACCCGGACGACCCGCACACCGCCGGCCCGAAACGCGAATTCCGCTCCCACACCGACAAGACCGGCTGGCTCAAATTCACCGGCCAAATCGACCCGGAAACCGCCGCCATCCTCGAGGGCCTATTCGACGCGCTGGCCAAACCACGCCCCGCCGATCAGGCCACCGGCGAACCCGACGACCGCGGCCCACAGCAACGCCACGGCGACGCACTAGCCGACATCATCACCGCCGCCGCCCGCACCGGCGAGGACCAGCTACCCACCCGCGGCGGCGAAACCGCAGCCATCACCGTCACCGTCGACCTCCACGACCTCAAACAGCAGATCAACGACCAGCTCGACGAGCCCTTCCCCACCGACACCGACGCGGACACCAACGGACACCGCCGACACGGCCGATCGGGCGGGTCGCTACCCGGCGCGCACAAACGCCGACCCTGGCTACCCGCCGCCACCGCAGTCCTGACCCCAGCGCAAATCCGCCGCATCGCCTGCGACGCGAAAATCATCCCCGCCCTACTCGGCACCCGCAGCGAACCACTCGACATGGGCCGCGCCGTACGCACCGCCACCCCCGCCCAACGCCGCGCCCTAGCCATCCGCGACGGCGGCTGCGCCTACCCCGGCTGCACCCGCAAACTCAAATGGACAACCGCGCACCACATCATCGCCTGGGCCGACGGCGGCACCACCGACCTATCGAACATGGTGCTGCTCTGCGACCGCTGCCACCGCCGCATCCACCACCCCGGCTGGACCATCACCATCCACAACGGACACGCCTGGTTCACCCCACCAGCCTGGATCGACCCAACCCGAAAACCCATCCGCAACACCGCACACGACCCACCGCGGCTGAACTAAGGGCTCGTTTGCGTCTGACTTCGCAATCGAGATCCGGCGTGTCATCACGCAACATTTGGCGGGTCCTCTCAAGGGACTGT
>JBOHRW010000008.1:0-2299 GCA_050732935.1 Gemmatimonadota bacterium | reverse complement strand
GCCACGCCCTGGCCCGGGTTGCTTTTCCGTAGCGATTTTGCCCCGTGCCTGGCCCTCGTCCACGAGATCGGCCAGCTCCCCCTCGAGCCGGCGCACCTGCTCAGCAAGGACCTCCGTCGTGGGCGTGTACCCGGCCTGCGCGATCTTCCGCCGGTGGTCGGGACCCCCTTCCGGTCTTTTACCGGAAGGTTCGACCCGGCGGGCCTCCGCATCCGTCACGGACCGGGCTCCTCCAAGAGCGCCGCGAGCCGTCGCCGATCCTCACGCTCCCGATCCATCGAGGAGGCCCAAGTGGACACGTCCAACATGGGCGTTAGCGCGTCCAGGTATACCTGATGCAGGACCTCCGGAGAAAGGGCGTCCAGCTCGACCTGGACGAGCTCTCCGTGCCGTTCCACGAAGCGGGCCGCCCGAGAATCCGTCGCCTTGCCCGGCTGGGGCGGGAGCTCATGCTCGAGGACCTGATCCCAGGTGAGCGCGACCCGCTGGACCTGCTCGAAGACCCCCACCCGCGCGGCGAAGTCGCGCTGGATGTCGAGTCCGCTGGGGTCGAAGTCCCCGCCGTAGACGAGCACGGCCGGCCGATCCTGTGAGCGGATGTCCTCGGCGACCTCGTCCACGTAGGTCTGCGAGCTGTACCCGCCGAGCGCCAGGATCGGGACCCCGTACTCGCTGAACCACGTCTCCAGCTGCCGGACTAAGGCGTGCTTCTCGACCCCCAGGTAGACCGCCCACGCCTGGCCCTCGGTGCGATCCCGCCGATACTGCGACTGGAGAGCCTCGAGTGCATCGCGTGGACCTGTCCATGAAGGGTCCCGGCGGATCTCCCGCGTCAGGTCGACCAGCGCAGGGAATGCCCCCTCGCGCCGCGCCTTCGCCGTCCGGCTCGAGAGCATCTTGTAGACGGTGGTGGTGTTCGGGATGGCTCCCATTGCCACGAGCCGGTAGAAGAGCTGCCTCAACGTCGGCGGGATGTCATACGTGACAACGATCTCCGCAGCCGCCTCAAGCACCGCTGACCAGTCGAGCCGGTCCTTTCCGCGACCTCTCTTCAAGGCTCTTCCTCCCACCACGGCACGACTGGCCCTCCCGACTCGTTTACGCCACCGCTCGCGCCCGATCGGTCCGGTGGCGGTGTCTCCGGTGCATCCTCGGCCCGCTCGGCGCTCCTGAGCTGCCGTAGCTCGTGATCGAGCAGAAACACCGCCTCGAGGTGCCGCCGGATCTCACGACGGATCTCACGCTCGCGATCCACGACGCCTCCCGTTCGACCCGTTCGACACCACGACCAGCTCACGAGCTGTCGCCGCCAGGAAGGCGACCCGGCCCCAGTCGTGAGCGATCGCGTCCAGCTCCAGCCGGACGGCCCGCTCGACAGCCCATCGAGGAACACCAGGCGCGGCATGGCTCACCGCCACCGTGAGCGAGGAGCTGTAGTTGCCCGGGGCCGCGCTCATCCCACCTGCCACCCTTCCCGCGCCTCGTACTCGCACGCCGCGCAGTAGCTCGAGCCCTCGTCCGACGCGACCAACTCAGAAGCCGGGTGCCCGCAGGAGAGCCTCGCAGCCGTCGCCAACGAGCCGACTCCGGGCCGGCTGAGCGAGTCCGGCTCGACGGTCGGAGTCGGCTTCGGACCGTTCCGCCGGCGCTCGAGCTCCTGTACACGCCTGGCCAGACGCCTGAGCTCCGGGGCCGGCTCGCGATTGCCGACCGCGGCCTCGAGACGCCGGCGAGCCGATGCCAGCTCGACCTCGTGGGGGAGCGTCACCGCCCCCTCGGCGTCGCGATCAGCGCGACCGTGTGACCCGGGAAGTGAACCGACTCGCCAGCTGTGATCTGGAACTCCCAGATCTCACGATCCGCCAGCGCGACCAGCGCCCGCAGCTGGTCCGTGTCGATCCGGTAGGGCTCCGCCACGTAGCGGCGGGAACCGGCCCTGGTGACCAGCGTGCTCAGGTGGTCGAACGCGAAGTCGTCGCAATCCTGGAGCGCCCGCTCACCCCCGGGGGCGTTCCCGTCCCACCCCTGCCGAACCACGTGGCCAAGGAGAGCGCGCCGGCGCCAACGGAGATCCGCCATCCGCTCGGCCAGCCGGTCCTCCTCCGCCTCGAGCTGTCGGAGCTCGGCCAGGACCGCAGGCGTCACGCGGTCACCCGCGATCATCGGACAACCCTTCATGCATCCACCTCGGGCCACGGCCTACCGCACCACCTTCAGCCCGCCCCGCTTCTTCGCCTCGGCGACCAGCGCCCGGATCTCGGCCAGCTGTTCCGCCGTCACTTGGCCATCGGCCTTGACC
>JBOHRW010000007.1:0-51932 GCA_050732935.1 Gemmatimonadota bacterium | reverse complement strand
GGCCCTCTTCCTGGGGACCACGACGCACGAGGAGAGCAGCTCCGAGCCGCAGGACTTCGACTGCAGCCTGGGATAGCCGTCCTGGTCCCGTAAGACAGGCCTGCGGTTCATGCAGCGCGAGGGGCGGCACTCCTGCCGCCCCTCGTTTTTTGCCCGACGGCCGGCAGGCCGGTGTCTCGCTCATCCTTATCTTCGTCACGCTCGCTGGCGCCGCTCTGCGGGTGGGACCGGCCGTCCTCTGGCCGATCCGCCACGACGAGGTCCTGACCTGGCTCACAGCGCAGGCTGACCCGACTGCGTTCCTCCTCTGGGCGCATCATCCTCACCATCCGCCCCTCAGCTACGCGCTGGCGCGTCTCTCGACCACGCTCTTCGGTACCGACGTGGAGTGGGCTCTCCGCCTTCCCTCCCTGCTCGCGGGCATGGCTTGCATCCCGCTCGCGTACGCGATCGGCCGGGCGCTCGGCTCGCGAGCGGGCGGGATCCTGCTGGCGATCCTGATCGCCTTCGACCCGCTGCTGGTCGACCAGGCCCGGCTGGCCCGCATGTACTCCCTCTACGCGCTTCTCTTCCTGGCGGCGCTGTACGGGCTGACTCATCTCGAGGGTAGAGGGCGGATTCCGCGATGGCGCTGGGGCCTGACCGGGCTCGGTCTGGGTGCCATCTTCTGGACACACGTGCTGGGACTCGTCCTGTGGGGCGGGGTCGCTCTCGGGATCGCGACCGGACGGGGCGACGGCGAACGACGACTCGCCGCGGTCAAGGCGATGGGGCTGGCAGTCGTCCTCTCGGCGGTCGGTCTCGACTGGCTGTGGAGGCACGCGGTGGAGACGATCCGCTCGAGTGCATCGGGACAGGAAGGATTCGGACCCTCGATCCTCGCGCTGCGCGGACTCGATTCGGTCTATCCGGGGACGGTCGCCGGCCTGCTCCTCCTGCTCGCGGCGCTGATGGGTTTGATCCGCCTCTATCGGCGGGACCCCTTCCTCTCGCGGGTCCTCGTCGGGCTGTTCCTCCTGTCGATCCTGGCTCCCGTCGTCGGAGCCGGCGATCGGGCGTACGGAATCAACCGCTACCTCCTGCCCCTGCACCTGACCGCCCACGTTGGGCTGGCCTGCCTGGCTGCCTCGTTGGGACGGCCCCGGCTCCGCTGGACGGCCTTCGCGGCGATCGCGTTCATCGCGATCCTCTGGACAAAGGTGGCTTTCCCCGGGCGCCGAGGCCCGTCGGGCCTACGCCATCGGCACCCTGACCCGCGAGCTGTCGAAACATTACGTACGCCCTGGCCACGCGGTGAAGTACGTCCCGCGGCTGCTCCATCAACAGGGGCGCTACTATGGTCTCCCTTACGAGCGGTACGTCACCGTTGGACGACCGCTCCCCGCGGACTATCCGTTCGATACGACCTGGATCGTGGCGGGGTACGGAAGGGCTCTTCCGGACTACTCGCCTGACCTGCCGGTCACGGTCGATCCCGAGCTCCGCTACGTACTGGGACCGGTAGCGCGGCATTACGGGGTATCCTACGACAAGCGTCGCGTGGAGAGTCTGCTGATCGAGCACGGCGCCCTCGCCATGTCGGTGAGTCGAAATGGGATCCGGTATGTCGTTCCCAGCCGTGCTGGTAAACTTCCCTCTCGTGAACATGAGCCGGTGGGAGCGAAAGCGCGGCTCGAACCTGGCGTGAAGCCACACCGGTAGCTCGGTCTCGCCATCCTGGGCGACGTGGGTTCCGCGACCGGAAATGTGAACACGATTTCCACATCGTGGAAAAGCTCCGTACCGTCTGGAAACCGTCACCCGCCCTCGATGCAGCACTTCACCGCCCATTCTTCCCGCCCCGGGGAAATCGCTTGCCGTGGGCAAAGCGATCCCTGTATGCTGGGGGTCCCCCGAATCGGCTGCTGCTCCATTCGTACGGTAATCCCCAGGCCAGGCAGCATCGACACCGCTTCCCTTTCCTGTAGGGGGTTTACATGTCTCGAACGGTCCTGGCGATCTCTCTGGCTCTGATCGTTTTCCTGCCAGCATGCCAGGGGGAGAGCGGCGAGCTTCCCTCGGATCCCGAAGAGGTGACCGCAGCCGGCAAGGGTCCCTGCCCGACAGAGATCAACGACATGATCGCCGGCCTGTTCCCGCGTGGCCTCGGGAACGCCGCCCACCACCAGTGCGGCAACATCGCGCGCAAGCTCGGCCGTGGGGATCTCGACAACGCGATCGGGAAGACCTTCAATCTGATTGAGTTCGCGGTCAAACATTACGAGAAGGGGCGGCTCGAAGATCCACCCGGCCCCCAGACCACCGAGGAGGGACTGACCGAGCTCCTCAACGCCCTCCTCGTCTGGGTCGGGCTGGACCCCAGCTTCGCGGGCGACTTCGATTTCGAGATCTGCAAGCCGAACAGGAAGTGCGTGTTCGAGACGGGGACTCAGTTCGCCGGGATCAGCGCTACGTTCACGGAGCAGACCCTGGTCACGATCGCCCGCCTGCCGGACGACCCCGGTCCCTTCGAGACGTTCGGCTTCGACGACTTCCCGCTGTTCTTCGATTTCAGCGCGACCAGCATCTCCGGTGCGACGGGCGGCCCGTCCTTCGGTCTGAACCTGGCGTCCGCGCCGCTGGCCGAGCCGGCCACCGTGGCCGTGTGCGTGGTCGATCCGCCGGATCCCATGGCGCCGGACCCGGACATCCTGCCGAACATAGCGCTGGGCCACGTCATCCAGGGCGAGGAGGGACCGGGGGTCGAGATCCTGGAGGAAGCGCCGCCCGGCGATTTCGCCCTCGACTGCACGGGCGCGAGCACGAGCGGCACGCCCGAGGTGGACATCGTGTCGCTCAGGTGGTGGGGTGAGCGCGCGGCTTCCGCGTTCGGGCCGGTTTCGGAGTTCATGGTCGCGCCACTGCTGGCCAATCCGGGCGAGCGGCGGGGCTTGATCACCGCCTTCAGCCCGGTCGGCGCGGTGGACACGACGTCGGCCGGGGACGACGACGATGGCGGGCCCACGAGGACAACCCTCACGCTGAACGAACAGGCATCGAACCTCTCCATTTCCCATGGCCAGATCGCGACGGCGACCGCGATCGTCGACCCGGCCCCCGGGAACGAACTCGAGCCGTCGGTCACCTTCGTGTTCTCTCAGTTCTCGGGCGGGCCCGGTCCACCGACGGTCACGCAGTTCCTCGACGACGGCAAGGCCAGCGTGATCGTTCAGTGCGACACCCAGGGAACCCTCCCGCCCCCCGAGGGTGGAGTCGAGATCTCGACCACCCGCTTCGCTCGTGCGGAGTTCCCAGGGGCCGGCGATGGCGCGTTCGAGGCCAGCGACTCCAACACCCTGATCCTGGGCTGCTCGTCCGCGCCGTCTCCCGAATAGCCGGCCGAATAGCAGGTCCTTTGCGAAAGGGCGGCCGTCGAAGGGACGGCCGCCCTTGCTTTCATTTCCCGGAAGCCGATTGGATTTCGAGCGGTCAGATGTACCGCTGCTACCTGCGGCTGGTTTCGGTGCGCGCGGATGCCTGCCGGTTCGTAGGGAACGGGTCGCCCCCTCAGTGCTCGAGCGCGGTGTCCCCGATCATCGACGGCGCGTGGTAGTCGACGAGCTCCAACTCGACCGCCGAGACCTCGCCGCCGTAGCCATAGGCGAATGAGGTGAAGCCGAGCCCGGGCACGAACGTCCACACGGCGTGCTCGACCGGGGTCCGCGCGCTCACCCTGAAGAGATCGGCGGCGGCCATGTCCTCGGTGCCACCAATGGCGCGGAGGTCGGCCGGACCGTCATCCGTCACCGACCAGCATACCGGGGCGGGGTCGTCCGCGGGCTGTGTCCGCTTCTCGGCCGCTGCCGGGACCGGGTCACGCTCGGGGCAGAACCGCTTTCCTCCGTGGAGCGGCAGATCGAGGACTAGCTCCGCGGGTAGGGTCAGCCCCTCCAGCGAGTCCTCGCGGTCCTGAAGGCGCCGCCACACATCCCATGCGCGCTGGCCGCCGGTCAGGAATACGCGCGGGCCGGCCTTCTTGCGGTCGCGCACCAGAAGCACGTAGATGCCACGCTCGCGACCGTGTTCGTACCAGAGGAGATCGTAGGGGTGGCCTTCGAGCATGGCCGCGGTCCAGGGGCCGCGGTGCAGGACTTCCGTGACCTCGCTCATCCAGGTCACCTGTTCCCGGTAGATCCGGCCGAGGCTCCGCGGAATCCACCACACCTGGCCCTCGTAGGTCCACGTGCTACCGACCTCGAGCGGGACCGGATCCGGTAGGGGGGGATTCCGTACGGGATCGGCCGTCTGCGCATCAGCAAGACGCTGAAAGAAAGCCACCGCCAGGGCGACCAGCAGAAAGACTCGGAAGAGCGACCGGCAGAATGCGACCGGA
This sequence comes from Gemmatimonadota bacterium, assembly GCA_050732935.1. Taxonomy (GTDB): domain Bacteria; phylum Gemmatimonadota; class Gemmatimonadetes; order JACCXV01; family JAHWKZ01; genus DASRVA01. The sequence continues at coordinate 47,560 of JBOHRW010000007.1, read as the reverse complement.
CTGCTCTCGGTTTCGGGAGTGCGGTAAGCGCTCATCTTTGTCCTGATGTGTGCGAAACTGTTCGAACAGCACAGCGTCATCGGGTGCCATGGGGAGTTTCACGCAGGTTTCGAGCCGCACGCGGACGGCGAGGAGGTTCACCGATGCCGGCTCCGACCCGGCGCTGTAGACGGCCGCCGGCGGCAGCGGGCCAGACAGCCGCGCCAGGCCTTCGGCCATCTGGCTGCGCGCCGAGTTCGCGACGCCGAGGAAGAGGATCCCCTTCGGAGGATGCTCATCGGTCATGGCGGTCGGGCATACGACAACGACGGGTTCCCGTCCCCTTCTCCATGATGCACATTCCGGGATCGATGGATTGTCCGAGGTGCCGCACCCCGGCTCCGTCCGGCGCTCGATTCTGCTCCACCTGCGGGGTGGAGCTGGCACCGGAGGAGCCATCCTCGCCGCGCGCCGATATTGGCGCGGGCGGCGAGACCCGGCTTCTCACCGCGCTGTTCGCGGACCTGAGCGGATCAGTCGCCGCGACCCACGGCCTCGATCCGGAAGCCGCCGCGGAGCGCGTGAACGAGGTGCTGGACGTCATGGCCCGGGCGGTCGGCCGGTACGAGGGCCGCATCGACCGCTATCTCGGCGACGGTGTCCTCGCCTTCTTCGGCACCCCACAGGCCCACGAAGACGATCCCCTGCGAGCGATCCTGGCGGCGCTGGAGATCCGCGACGAGCTCGAGCTGCGGGGGCTTCGCGCGACATCGGGCATCAACACGGGCGAGGTCTACCTGGGCCGGATCGGCTCCGATCGTCACGCCGAATTCTCGGCACTGGGGCCGGTCATCAACCTGGCGTCCCGGCTGCAGTCCCAGGCGGAGCCGGGGCAGGTCCTGGTCGGCGAAAGCACGTACCGTGAGGCCCGGCGCTCGTTCGAGTTCCGCCCCCTGTCGGTACAGGTCAAGGGGGTCCCGCAGCCGATCGTGGCGCATCTCGCGCTCAAGCCGCTTCCGCGCCTCGAGAAGGCGCGCGGGATCGAGGGCCTGCGGGCCGATCTCGTCGGTCGGGACGACGACCTGGCCCGGCTGCTCGAGGCGCTGAGCGCCGTCCGGTCCGGCAGCGGCCGGGTGGTCGCGGTCGTCGGGGAAGCCGGCATCGGGAAGTCGCGCGTGGTGGCCGAGCTCAAGCGGCACGTCGATCGCGGGCTCGCGGACTCCGCCTCGGATAGCCCGATCCTCTGGCTGGACGGGCGCTGCCTCGAGACCACGACCGGCACGAGCTACGGACCGTTCGTAGACCTGTTCCGCACATTCTTCGGGGGCGACGAGGCCGGAGATACTCTCATCGATCGCGTCGCGGCATCGGTCCGCGACCTCGTCGCGAGCGGTAAGCTGTCCCCCGACCGGGAGTCGGATCTCACGGCCCTGCTCACGAACCTGCTGTCCCCCGCCGAGGATCCACGGAGTCTTTTTCCGGGCGCGACTCCCGAGCAGATCCGGAATCAGACGTTCCTCGCGATCCGTGACTTCCTGGTGGCGCTCACGGCGCGCCAGCCGGTCGTCCTCTTCCTCGACGACCTCCACTGGACGGACGCGCTCTCGCTCGATCTCACCGGTCTTCTCATGTCCGCCACGAAGCAGGCGCCGCTCCTTCTTCTCTGCGCGTACCGGCCGGAGCACCGCCATCCGACACGAGAGATGGAGACGACCGGGGCCCGGCAGGCACCGGGGCGCTTCGCCTCGATCCACCTGCATCCGCTCACCGAGACGGACAGCGATCGCCTGCTCGAATCTCTCTTCCGCCTCTCGGAGTTTCCCGGCAGGCTGCGAGAGTCCCTGCTCGAAAGGGCGCAGGGGAACCCGCTGTTCCTCGAGGAGATGCTCCGGGCGCTGGTGGACGGGGGGCATCTGGTCCGCCGAAACGGCGGGTGGCGGATACTGCCTGGGATCGAGGCCGTCGATGTCCCCATGACCGTCCAGAGCATCATCCTGAGCCGGGTGGACCGCCTGGACGAGGATCCGCGTCAGGTCCTTCACACGGCGGCGGTCATCGGCCGGCTGTTCGCGCGCCCTCTCCTCACCGCCGTCGTCGCGGCGGCCACCGGCGGCAGGATCGGCGTGGAGTACGCCCTGGCCGCTCTTGAGGAGCACGATCTCGTCTACCTGGATCGCGTGGCTCCCGAGGAGGAGTACTCCTTCAAGCACGTCTTCACACGCGACACGGTTTACGGGAGTCTCCTGCGCAGACAGCGGGTCGGCCTCCACCGGACGGTGGCCGAGACGATCGAGACGCTCTATCCGGACCGGCTCGAGGAGCACTTCGAGCAGCTCGCCCGCCACTACGACGAAACCGACGTCGGGGAGAAGGCATTCCAATACCTGTTGCTGGCGGGAGACAAGTCGCACCGGGCCTTTCTGAACGCGGCCGCCATCGGCTACTACGAGCGGGCGCTCGAGCGCCTGGGGGCGCTGGACCTGCCGGCCGAGCGGGAGCCGTGGCGGAGGGCGAAGCGCGGTAGGGTCCGGGAAACGCTGGGCGACCTGTACGAGCTGACCGGGCGCCACGAGGAGGCGATCGTGGGATTCCAGGCGGCGCTCGAGGAAGCCGGGCCCGCGAACGCGGTCGACCGGGCGAGGATCCTACGGAAGACCGGCGCGAGCCTCCAGATCCAGCGCCGGTTCCCGGAGTCGCTGGCGGCGTTCCAAGAGGCGCTGGCGGCGCTGGCCGGAGACCCGCCTCCCGACACCGAACGGGCATGGCTCTCCGAGCGGCTCGACACGGTGCTGGGGAAGCTCATGCTCCATTACTTCATGGCGGCGCAGGCCGAGATCGCGGGCGCGATCGAATGCTACCGGGACGAGTTCCTCGCCCACGGCTCGTCCCTCCAGCGGGGGCTGCTGTACAGGATCATGGCGGTGGCGGGCCTCCAGCGGGAGCGCTATGTCGCATCCGCGGAGACAGTGGACAACGCCAAGGCCGCCTGGGAGACGATCGAGACGACCGGCGTCCTTCACGAGATCAGTCACGCCCGCTTCGTCTACGGCTTCGCATTGATGTGGGCCGGGCGGCAGGATGACGCCGAGCGCGAGCTCTCGGCCGCGCTGGCCCTCGCCGAGCGGATCGGTGATGTCACCCTCCAGTCCCGATGCGTCACCTATCTCGCGTTGACCCATCGAAAGCGCGGTGACGTGGAGGCGGCACGACGTCACGCACTTCGCGCCCTCGAGGTCTCCGAGGCCGGCGGAATGACCGAGTACCTGGCGGCGACCCATGCGCATCTCGCCTGGGCGGCGGGACGCGAAGGGCGCTGGGATGAGGCCGAGCGTGAGGGCCGGATCGCCGTCGAGCTGTGGGAGAGGATCGGCGGGCCCTACCGGCTCTTCCTCTGGATGCCGATCTGGCCTCTGCTTGGGGTCGCCCTGGCGCGGGGTCGTCTGGATGAGGCCGCCGGGCACGCGCGAAGCCTTCTCGATCCCGACCTCCAGCCGATGCCGGAGACGCTCCGGTCGGCGCTCGAGAAGGCCATCGAGAAAATCGATCCGGGCGAGGAGACCGCCGTCCGCGCGCCCTTCCCCACGGTGGCCGAGCTCGCGCGCAAGGGCGGCTATCTGTAAGGCCGTCCGGCGACGGGCCGCCCGGGGGCTATCGCGATCTCATCCCCTCGACCGTCTCGCGCACCAGATCTCTCAGCTCGTCCGGCTCGAGCAGCTCGGCCTCGGGACCGTAGGCGAGGACGTGACGCACGATCCAGCGCGGGTCGGCCACCCGGTGGCGCACGATGACCGAGCCGTCCGGCCGCTCTTCGACCTCGGTGCGCTCGGCGATCCAGCGGGCGATGAGCGGCGAGTAGCGCACCACCGCCAGGACCTCCTCGCCGGCGCGGAAGACGGCGCCCTCCTCCAGGTAGTCCTCGGGTTGGAAACCCTCCGGGACCTCGAAGCTCTCGTCGGTCGAATTGACGTCGAGAACCCGGTCCAGGCGGAAGGCGCGCACCGCCTTCGCTTCCTCGGAGTGGCCGAGGATGTACCAGCAGCCGGTGGCGAAGACGAGCGCGTAGGGAGCCACGACACGCGTCTCCGGCTCCGGCTCGCCGGGCTTGAGGTAGCGAATCCGGCAGCGGCATCGCTCGGCGGCCGCGTCTCGCACCAGCGCCAGCTTCCCGTTACCGTGCGGATCTCCGCCGTCCAGCGCGAAACCGGCCGCCATGGGCTCGGCGGGCGCGGTCGCCAGACCGGCGTCGAGGCGAGATGCGAGGTCGAGCAGCTCGTCCCGTCGCCCGGTGCCCGCGGCACCCCCCAGCAACCTGAGGCCCAGGGTCAGCGCCAGCGCTTCGCGCGGGGAGAGACGCACGGGGTGCTTGAACTCGCCCGTCGTCCAGACCTTGACCCGGTCGCTATCGACCGAGATCTCGAGATCGGTGACCCAGCCGGCGGGATGGTAATAGGCCCTCGAGGTCACTTCCTCGATATCACGGAGGATGCGCTCTTCGGTGACGCCGAGCTCAACGGCCAGCTCGGCAATCGGGACGCCGTCGGGCCGCGCCGCCCGTGGCAGCAGGTAGAGGATCCGCTCGAGCTGATCGGACGCGAGCTCGGCCGTCACCCTACGGGTTCCCGGCGTACAGGGCCGCCACCCGCTGGACCAGCTCGTCGTACGCGCGGCGAAGCGTTTCGGGGCCGAGGATCTCGGCTTCGCCGCTCAGGGAAAGGACCCAGCGCAGGAACGGATTGACCTGATGCACCCGGAAGACGCGCACCGACGAGCCGTCCGCGGCCTCCCGGGCGGGCTCGCCGTAGGCGTTGCGCGCCGCCCACAGGGATGTGGGGAACTCGAACCGGACCCTGGCCACGAGAGCCGGTTCCTCGCCCTCGCCCAGCTCCCAGGCCTCGCGGTTGCGATAGGCACCCAGGTCGAAGTCGTCCGGCACGTCGTAGTCCGGGGTCTCGGGGGCCTTGCGGTTGGGTTCTGGCTCATCCATTCGGTCGACGCGGAAAACGCGCAGGTCGTCCCGCAGGGCATCGTGCCCGACCAGATACCAGTTCCCGCCCTGGAACAGGAGCCCGTAGGGCGACACGTCGCGGTCGGTCGGCTCGCTGCGGTAGATGCCGTGGTACCAGAAGCGGATCCGCTTGCGGGCCTGGAGCGCGTCGTTCAGGACCCGCAGCCGATCGCGGATCTCCGCCGCCTCGGGGCGGTCGACGGCGAGGAGCGCATCGGGCCGGCCGGGGCCCAGATCGAACTCCAGCTTGCGAAGAGCCGAACGCGCCTCGTCGCGCAGGAGGAACGACGGCATCGCCACCGCGAAGGAGAGCGCATCGCGGGCGTCCCGCGCCTCCTCGGGGCGGATGTCGAACGCGTCGATCCCCGTCGGCGCTCCGGCCCCTGCCCCCGCGGGTCCGCCGCCGATCATCCGGAGGTAGGGCAGATAGAAATCGCGGCGAGCGAGCCGGTAGCCGGAGGACTGCTCGGCGTCCCGCACGCTGAACTCCACCGTCTCGATCGGGATGCCAAGAACGCGGAGTTCCTTCTTGTCGCGCTCGAACATCCGGCGGACGCTGTCGTCCGTGGTCATCCCGCCGCCGGCACCTCGCCCGTACGCGTGCACGTCCTCCATGATCTCGTCGACGGTGACGGGATAGCGCCGGCCGATCAGGAAGGCGATCAGGTCGAGCCAGCGCTGGAGTTTCGTGATTCTTTCGGTCACGTCCGGAGGATAAGGTCTTGGTCCGACAGTGTCGAGACTCCTACCATGTCTCGCTGCGGGCCTGCGCCGTGAGATAGAGGATCCGTTCCTTGACCGGCTCTCCGGTCAGCTCCTCCCAGCAATCGGCGTAGAGATCGACCTGCGCGCGGTAGACGGCCAGCCGTCGCTCGAGCTCGCCGGGGTCCGCCAGCTCGTCGGTCTTGTAGTCGGCGATCACCCAGCCGTTCTCCTCGCGAAAGGCGAGGTCGATCACGCCCTCGACGATCTCGAGGGGGACCTCGTCGCCTCGATCCGACCCGGTCCGCCGCGGGCGGGCGAAGGGGACCTCGTGGAGGGCCTGCCCGGACGCGCGCGCGCGCGACAGTAGATCCGACCGGCCGACCGCCTCGACGAGCGCCACGAGCTCCTCCAGCTCGACAGGCTCGCCGGCGGCGGACGGACGCCCGTTCTCGAGCAGAGCGGCGCGGCAGACCCGGGCCAGCGTCTCCCCCGACCAACCCCGGCCCACGGCGTCCAGCGCCTGATGGACCGCGCTTCCCCAGTCACGGCCTCTTCCGCGCCCGGTCAGGTGCCGGCTCTCCCCCTTGGCGAGCTCGGACACCGGCGCGGCCCGATACGAGGGCGAGGCACGAGAGGCTCGATCTACCACGACCGCTTCGATCCGTCGCTGGACGACGGCCGGCTCGACCGCGACCTCCGGTCGCGGCGCCGGTGCCTCGATCGTCATCTCGAGCCGGGGGCATTCCTCCTCGAGATGGTCGTAGAAGGGGGCCCACCAGGACTCCCCGTCCTTGGGCCGGAAGCGGGCCACGACGAGCTCCTCACGGGCCCGCGTCGCGGCGACGTAGAGTAGCCTTACCGCTTCCGCATCTTCGAAGCTACGCTCGTTGTCGGCGTACCCCCGCCAGTCCAGGGGCTGGGCCAGGACCCGGAACTGCCAGCGATTGATCGGCCGGGCGATCTGCAGCCACCCCTCGGCCCGGTCACCCTGTCGATCGATCCGCTTGCGCGGCTCCCAATCCGTCTTGCCGGTCGGATGCGCCAGGATCACGACCGACGCCTCCATCCCCTTCGCCTTGTGGAGATTCATGATGCGGACGACGTCCTTGCGTCCGGGCTCGAGCGGAGCCTCCGCCTCGCCCAGCTCGAGCACGGCGTCCAGCGCGCTCATGGCGTCGCGGAGGGACGTGCGCCCTTCGAGGGCGACAGCCCGGATCGTGTCGACCACGAATGCCAGCGAGCCCGCCCGGGCGCCTCCCAGCTCGCCCGATGCCGCATACGGCATGAGCCCGACCTCGTCGACGATCGTCGACACGGCGATGTCCGCCGGCGAGCGACGCGCGAGCAACCACCATTCGCGGAGCCTGCCCAGGCCGCGACCGACCTCAGTCGACGCATCCGGGGGCTCGCGGTTGAAGCGGAAGCGACCGCCTGCCAGCCGATGCTGGACGAGCTGCTCGTAATCGAGGCCGAAGAAGAGCCCCGTCAGCGCGGCGGCGGTCAGGATCGGGTTGTCGGGATCGACCAGCGCCTCCAGCACGAGGCGCAGCTCGTGGATCTCCTCGTCGATCAGGAGATCTCCTCCGGTGACCTGCACCGGCACGCCGCGCGCCTCGAGCGCCCGGGCGTAGACGCTGAGGAACCGCCGGAGATAGGGCAGGAGGAGGAAGTCGCCGGGTCGCCGCTCTCCCCGATCGATCCGCCCGCGGATCCAAGAAGCCAGCAGCTTCGCGTCGGACTCCGCGACCGCCAGCTGGTTCTCCTTCTCGCAGTCGATCTCGTACCACGTCACGACGCCCCGATCGGGGTCGTCGTCGTGGATCTGGAGCGGGGCGAAGGCCGCCTGCATCCGGTTCGCCCGGTCCGGAAAGAGGTCCTCGAACCGGCGGTTCACGAACCTCTCGATAGGACGGGTGGACCGGAAGTTGGCGGTGAGCGAGACGATCTCGCCGAGGCCCTGGCGCTGGAGCTCCTCGAAGCGCTCGCGCACCTCTTCGTAGACCGCGATGTCGGCGCGTCGGAAACGATAGATGGATTGCTTCGGGTCCCCGACCACGAACAGCGCTCCTGTCCGCGGGGTCGCCGCTCGCCAATCGCGTTCCGAAGGGCTCTCCGCCGCAAGCAGGAACAGCACCTCCGCCTGTACCGGATCCGTGTCCTGGAACTCGTCCACGAGCAGGTAGCGGAAGCGACGTCCGAGGTCCTTGCGGGCGTCGGCATCCGCGCGGAGGAGCCGGGCGGCTTCCATCAGCAGGTCCTGGAACGTCAGCCGACCCGTCTCGAGACGCTCCCGCCGATAGGCGTGCGCAACGCTCGTTCCGAAGCGGATCGCTCTCGCGTACCGCCACGCCCACCAGCGGTCGAGGGCCCGCCGCGCGAGCCCGTCATCGGCACAGTACTCCTCGAACGCCGCTTGAAACCTGCGGGCGACCTCCTTCCCCTCCTTGCCTCCGCCCCACCGACTCTGGTACGCCGTCTTCGAGCCGTCCATCAGGATCCCAAGCGCTTCGAAGAAGACCGCCTCGTCGTCCCACCGGAAGACGTCGTGGCTGAAGCGCACGTTGACGATCCGCTGCTGCAGAGGGTCCCAGCCTTTTTCGGGCTCCTCTCGCGGCAGGTATGGGCGAACCTCCTCGAGGAGCCGCACGAGCTCGGCTCGCATGGCCTCGACCGTGGCGGCGTCCGGACGCTCCCCGTGTCCGGGCGGGAACTCCACGTCGGGGTTGTCGCCAAGGATGCCGAAGGAGTGATAGAGACCCTCGGATCGGAGCCCCACCTCTTCCAGCTCCTGAAGGAGAGGATCGTTCCCGCGCCGCATCCGCTCCAGCTCGCGGAGCCAGAATTCCCGTCGCATCTCGATCTCATCGGGCCCCGTCATCTCGCGGAACCCTGGATCCAGCCCGGCTTCGATCGGTCGTTCGCGCAGGAGCCGCGCGCAGAAGGCGTGAATGGTGCCGATGAAGGCCCCGTCGATGCCACGCAGAGCCTCGTCCAGGCGTCCGCACGCTCCGGCCGGCGTGCGCTCGTCCGAGAGCGCGCTCTCGACCGCCTCCTGGAACCTCTCCCGGAGTTCGGCGGCCGCCTTGCGGGTGAACGTGACGGCGGCGATCTCGTCCACACGCGCCGTGCCGGTCGAGACCAGCGCCACCGCGCGATCCACCAGCGAGGTCGTCTTCCCCGAGCCTGCGCCCGCCTCGACCAGCATGCTCCGGTCGAGCGCCTCGACGATCCGGTCCCGCGCGGTCTGGTCGGGAGGCCCCGTCAGAATCTCAGCCTTCGACACGGCGCACCTCGTCCAGCGGCTTGAACTCCGGCAGGGTCGCCTTGACGCCCGCCGCCCAGCCCGCGGGCGGTGAGTGGGTTTCGTTGTAGTCGTCCCGGACACGGCAGATCGGTCGGTGCTCGCAGTACCGGCAGTCGGCGGAATCGTCGGTCGGGACGAAGTGCCCGGCCGCCACCAGGTCGAGCAGCCGGCCGATCACCAGCGTGGCGTTCGCGAAACGGGGAGCCGCATAGACGCGCGGCCGCTCGTCCCCGCGGCAGGTGGGGAAGTGGTACTCGACGACGTCCACCGGGCTTCCATGAATCGCCGACGCCGCGTTCGCGTAGACGGCGTGCTGGAGCCGTCGCCCCCCGTTGAAGACCCCGTTCTTCGCCCGGTGGTCCCACGGCTTTCCGGTCTTGTAGTCGACCACGCGGAGGTTCCCATCCGGCAGGCGGTCGAGACGATCGATAACGCCCCGGGTCAAGATCACCCCGCCGTCCACCGGCATCTCGATCGGCGCTTCCTTCCCGCCGAAGAGACCGAACCCGCGCTCGAGGTCAAGCCAGTCCGGCGCGGTCGTGCCGATCATGTGGACGAAAACGCGCATGTCCTCGGCGAGCGCCCTCGACTCGCGCTCGAACACCTCCCGGCTTGGAACGGGCACCCGTCCACGAAACCGGACGATCTCCTCTTCTAGGACCGTCATCGCGAGGTCTTCGAAGGCCGGTCGATCGAGCGCCACCCCCCGGGCCCGCGCCCGCCGCAGCGATTCCTCGTAGACGGCGTGAAGGAGCGACCCGCGATCCCGCGGCTCGAGCCATGCGCCGGGATCGAGCTCGGGATCGTCGGGATCCCTCAGCCCGAGGACGCTCCGATGCAGGTAGGCGAGCGGGCAGGAGCCCAAGTTCTCGAGGGCGGTCGGGGAGAGCGCGAGATCGGGGTTCCGTCGCGGGTCGAGGCGGTCGGGCCTGGCAGCGATCCTTCCGAGGTGGGCCGAGAAGCCGTCCCCGCGATGGGCACGCCTCGCCGTGATGCCGCGGTCGAGCCCTGCGAAGGACACCCGGATGAGCTCCTCGGCGCGTCGGAAGAGCCCGTCCTCGTGAAGGGCATCGAGCCAGACGTCCGCCGTGTCGATTGCCCGCCCTGCGCCAGGCACGGGGCTCACGATCGCGCCGAGGGCGTCCCGCAGATCCGAGTACGAGGCCAGCGGCCGGCCGGTCGCCAACCGGTGGGCCTGGAGGACGATCCCGGCCGGCGCTACCTCCCGACCGGTGGCCGCCTCCCACGCGCTGAAGCTGAACGTCACCCGGCCTCGCAGCCCGGCCACCATCGCGGCCAGCGCGTAGTGTCGCTCCTCGCGGATCTCGCCGGTGATCGGAAGGGCGTCCGGTCTCAGGCGCCGCCTGTCGTCGTCGAGCAGAATGGGATCCTGGATCCAGGCTCCGGGGAAGCGCTCGGCGTCGAGACCGGCCACGAAGGTGAACGGACGCCCGGTGCGGCCACCGTGGTCGAGATCGCTGAAGTGGAGATGGCCGCCCGTCGAGCTCCACGGCGGGGGCCCCTCGGCCCCGGGGCTCGGGATTCGGATGTCGAGATGCTTGCGGAGGATGGCGAGCGCCGCGGAGAAGCTCGTCCGGCGGACGAGGGCGCTCCCGACACGATCGAGCCGCTCGAAGAGCCGCTCCCGCGCCTCGTGCTCGACCGCGCCTCGGGCGGGGACGAACTCGAGGAAGGTCGAGAGCGCGCGGGCGAGGTCGGCCGGAGCCACCGGCGCTCCCCCCAGTCCGATGCGGTCGGGAACCGGAGGCGTCGCGGCGAGGATCGGACCCAGGATCCTCTCGAGCGCGCGAAGCTCCTCCGCCTCGCGGGCCCGGCTCTCGCGGGCGCGGATCCGATCCACGTCCTCCGGCTCGATCTCGGCATCGTCCGGAGCCTCCTCTTCGAGCCGTCGCTGCCGGAGGGCGACCGTCTCCAGGTAGCGATCCCGTCCCCATCCCACGCGCAGCCGTCGGAGGCGACGGGCCAGCCGCCCGCCCGACAGGCCCTCCGGCGTCTCGCGGCCGGTTGTCCCCAGCCCCACATCGCCCGAGGCGAGCAGATGACGGAAGAGCGACTCGGGGAAGTCCGCCGAGATCCACTCGACGTACGCCAGCGCCGCCCTGCCGGGCCGGCTGCGCTCGACGGGGAGTCCGACCGCGTAGGTGACCGGGATCCCGAGCCGCGTGGCGATCTCGTCCAGGACGGAACCGTAGAGAACGGGGTCGGTGGCAACGATCTCCACCTGGTCCCATGCCGCGCCCTCGGCCAGCGCTCGGCGGAGAATCTCCCGGATCTCCTCGTACGGGCTCGCCGCGGCATAGAGATCGAGGGCTGTCGGCCGGGTCGCGGAGGGAACCGTCTGCGGAGCGAAGAGATGCGACATCAGGCTCGCCGGTGCCGGGAGGACCCCGCCGTCACCGGTTCGTCCACCATCCTCGGCGAACAGCTCCGTCTGGAAGCCGTCTTCCGCACTCCCCCTGCCTCGAGCCGGCGCTCTCCCTTTTTCCTCACCCTGGGCCGATCCCGTCCGTGGACGATGACCCGCGGGGCCGAGGATCCAAGCCGTCGGGGGATCGAGGCCGAGGACCGGGTCGCTTTCGAGCACGGTGGCGCCCGACGCGAAGAGGATCTCCAGGAATCGACCGCTCAGCCCCCCGCGTCCGAGACCCGGCAGCAACACGATCCGCTCAGCGAGCGGCCGCTTCGCCAGACGGTCGATCGTGGCCTGGAAGGTCGACGCCCCGTCGGCCCCCCGCCTCTCTTCGAGCCGCCGTTCGTACGCCTCGAGCGATCGCCGGAGGAGATCGCGCTTGCGCTCGTTCTCCAGGCGCCCGGCCTCGAGGTCGGACAGCTGGACGCCTGCCAGCCGGAGCGCCTGGATCGCGTTGGCCATGGCCTCCCGAAAGCCGATGCCCTGCGAGAGACGCTCGATCCATCCGCTGCCGCCGGCCACCGCCTCGTCGATCGCCTCGTCGAGCAGGGCCTCCTCCTCGAACTCGTCCAGCGGAGCATGACCGCTAGCCGCCAGGTTGTCGGCGGAGATCGACAGGGCCAGGGATCGGGGAGTCGTCACATCGAACCCGATCCAGCCCACACCCCGGACGGCCAGGGCGCGCAGGAGCTCGCGACCGACGCCGCGGTTGGGGCAGACGAGGATCTTGCGCTCTACCGGGTGCTCGCGGGCGATTCGCTCGAGGGTATCGAGAAGGTGCATGCGGAACTGACTCTATCGGGTAACCGGGTCAGACACCAATGGCCGGGAGTTCGTCTCTTTTCGCCGCGAGACGCCGACCCCCCAACTCTTCAATCTATCGGAAGGATGTGACGGTGGATGAGGCGTCGCGCAGTCGCGTGAGCCCAGACCCACCCGCCGCGCACCCGTCAGCTCTCGAGCTGCCGCTTTTCCAGAAACGCCCGGACGCCGGCCTGGCAGTCCTCGGTCATTCGCGCCTCGGCGTTGATCTCGGCGCCCCGGGCGATTCCCTCCTCGAAAGACAGCTCGTCCAGCTCGTAGAGAAGGCGCTTCGAGAACGCGAGCGCGCTCGCCGAGCGCCCCGCCAACTCGACGGCGAAGGCACGGGCATCGGCGGCGAACGTGTGGCGGCTGATGACCGCGTTCACGAGCCCGATCCGCTGCGCCTCCTCGGCGTCGATCCGCTTGCCCGTGGCCACCAGCTCGAACGCCCGCTTCTCACCTACGTTTCGGACCAGCATCGTCATCACCATCGCGGGAACGAAGCCGATGTGGACCTCGGGATAGCCGAACCGGGCGTCGTCCGCCGCCAGCACGATGTCGCAGGCGGTGGCGAGGCCCGCGCCTCCGGCGAGGACGTTCCCGTGCACCGCCGCCACGATCGGCCTGGCGAAGCGCCGCATGCGGACGAACAGCTCCCCCAGCGCGCTGGCGTCCGTGAGGTGCTCTTCGTAGGTCGCGTCGACCATCGCCTCGATGTGGGCCAGGTCGGCCCCGGCGCAGAAGTCGCGCCCCTCGGCTTGAAGCAGAACGACCCGCACGCGATCGTGCCGCTCGAGTTTGTCGAAGGCCTCCCTCAAGGCACGTACGGTCGCCGGGTCGAGCGCATTCCGCTTCTCGGGACGATCGAGGGTGAGGATGGCGATCGCGTCCCCTTCGGGCACTTCCACCCGTAGGGGCTCGCTCACGAGACCCTCTCGGACACCGACGCCAGCACCGTGTCGGGAACGTCGAGCTCGAGCCTGAGGAGCGCGGTCGAGTAGACCTTCCCCTGGGCGTCGGTCATGAGGCTCATCGTGCCGCCGCCGTCCAGCGCGCCATGAAGCAGGAAGTTGAGCGCCTCCAGGTTGTCGAGCTCGAAGCGCTCGACCGGCCCCTCGATCATCCCCGCGAAGTGCTCCGCCACGCGCTCGGCGGTAAGGTGACCTTCCAGGTAACGGTAGGCCTCCGGCGAATAGGCGATCACCCCGACGTTGGCGGTGTCTCCCTTGTCGCCCGAGCGGGCGTGGGCGAGGCGGCGGAGCTGGACCCTGGGCACTGCCGGAATCTGGGCCTGGCCCCGTCCGCCCGCAACGGATAGTCTGCGCCCCTCGAATTCCATCCCGTCCTCCAGGCTCCCCGAAAGGCAGGCTTCCGATGACCTTTACCCGCCTCTCGCTCGCCGTGGCCGTGGCCCTCTGGAGTTCCGCACTCGTCCCGTCCATCGCCAGCGGGCAGGACGATGAGGAGGAGCAGCCGGGCTGGCACGACACGGCGGAGCTTTCCCTCGTCTTCACGACGGGGAACGCCGAGGCGAGCACGATCGGGTTCGCCAACCAGCTGCGTCACGTCTGGGAGGAGTCCCTCTGGCAACTCGACGCAGGCGGGATCCGCGTCGAGTCGACGCCGGGCAGGCGTACGGCCATCGGAACCTCTCCCCTCAACTTCCGGATCGTAGAGGAAGACGAGAGCGAGTTGACCGCGGAGAGCTATTTCGTGCGGTCGCGCTACGATCGGGAGCTTTCGGCGTCGCTGTTCTGGTTTGCCGGTGGAGGGTGGGATCGGAACACCTTCGCCGGGATCGAGAACCGGTACTCGGGCAGCGCGGGCATCGGGAACATCTGGTTCAGCGGCGATGCCGCTGGGTTTCGAACCGACTACGGGCTCACGTACACGTTCCAGGACAACGTGGCGGCCGGGGACGACACCTTCGCGGGGCTGCGCCTGGGCTACGACTACTACCGGATGCTCACCGGCACCACGCGCTTCGAGAGCCTGCTGATCGCCGACGAGAGCATGAACGAGGCGGCGGATTTCCGGACGGATCTGCTGAACTCGCTTGCGGTGGCGATGAGCGAGCGGCTGTCCCTCAAGGTCAGCCACCGGATCCTGTTCGACAACCGGCCGTCCTTCGAGTCGCTGCCGCTCCTGGGGCTGGACGGGACCTCCACCGGCGACTCCGTCCTCGCCGAGCTCGACGAGTTCGACACGATGCTGACGCTGGCCGTGGTGATGGACCTCTAGAAAACCCGGGGGTCCGGGGCCGCAGCTCAGAGCGCCTGGCAGCGCCCACAGCAGCGGCGTCCCGGAGCAGCCGCCCGGCGCTCCTCCTCAAGGTCCCGCGCGTTCGATCGACGATTCCGTTACGGATGGCACTATCTTTCCCTCCAGCAGATAGGTGGGCATCTCGCCCTTGCCCTTGATGGGGACCGTCCCCAGCGAACGGAAGGCATAGCGGTCATGAAGCCGCTCATACACGCCCTCCGTCACCTGGATCCAGCCCGCCTGTCCGTGGGATTCCATACGGCTCGCGGTCGTGACCGCGTCCCCCCAGAGGTCGTAGATGAACTTCGTTTCGCCCACCACCCCGGCGACGACGGGACCGGTGGCGATGCCGAACCTGAGCGCGAGGGGCCTGCGCCCCTCGCCGTTCGGCGCCGCGCGGTCGAACCGCTCGACCCGGCGGCGCATCGCCAGCGCCGCCTCCGCGATCCGCTCGACGTGGTCCGTCTGCGCAACGGGCACGCCCGCCACCGCCATGTAGGCATCGCCAATCGTCTTGATCTTCTCGATCCCATACTCACGCGCGATCTGATCGAACTCGGTGAAGACGGAGTTCAGGAACTGGACCAGCTCGTCCGGCGACAGGGTCGAGGAGAGCTGGGTAAAACCGACCAGGTCGGCGAAGAGAATCGATGCCTCTTCGAACGCGTCCGCCAGCGGGCCGGGATTGCTCTTCAGCCGGCTGGCGATAGGACCGGGCAGGATGTTGAGGAGCAGCCGATCGCTGCGCTCGCGCTCCTCCTCCACGAGCGCCGTGTTCCAGAAGCCGATCCGAGCGTAACGCTCCAGGTTGTAGCTGGCGAACAGGCCCATCAAGGTTGCCGAGATGAGGGTGAAATTGCCCGCCATGAGGATGTCGTGAGAGGTCCCCACCAGAAAGATCTGGACATCGTAGCCGACGAGGATCCCCACCGAGAGTGCGACCAGGAGCGGGAAACGCAGACGGAACAGGGCGTGAGCCCCGAGAATGATGAGAACCATCCCGGGATAGTAAAGGGTCTGCACACGCAGCTCGCCGACGGAGAGCATCGCGAGGACGCCCGCCGTGGCGGCGATGAGGACCAGCGACAGGAGCCAGGTCCGAACGCGGGGGAACCACGGCCGGAACGAGCTCGCGAGAATCGCTGCCGTCAGCGTGCATACCCCCGCACGGAGCTGGGCGAAGCGCTCGAAATACTGTGGGAAGATCGCCCAGTCGAGAAGGGCATAGACACCATAGAGATAGATCGTCAGGAGGAGAACCGCGCGCGTGTGCCACACCGCGCTATCCTGCCACTGGCGGCGGAACCGGGCCTCGAGCTCATCCGAGGAGAAACGGAGGGTCAGCGGATGGAAGCCGCCGCGGTCTGAGGGACGACCGTCATGGTCGGGAATCCCCGGCATGGTCACCGAATATACGGGCTCGAGAAGATCGGGTTTCGCCCGTTCCGGCCTCATTCCTGATCGGGTCCTGGAACGACCCGATCGGCGTCAAGTCACCCCTCGACGACGTCGACCTCGAGGTACGGCTCGATCTCCCGCCGATCGACCAGCGCCGGCCAGTAGGCGACGACCTCCTGAACGCGGGGCCGGCCACCGGCGAAGCCGGTGACGCTGGGCGGCCCGCTCAGGACGAGCGGCGCGATCTCGCGGGTGAAACGCTCGACGGGAGCCCGGTCGGCGGCCTTGACCGCGACCTTGAGCTCGACCTCGGCGAGATCTTCCGGCGGCGGGCCGGCGAGGGGCCCATGGGTGGCGTTCCAGCCCACGAACTCGGTACGGATCTCATCGAAGTCGAGGCCCAGGCGGTCGAGCCGCTGCCGGAGCACGCGGTCGGCCGCCTGGGCTTTCTTCACCGCGTCCGGCCACGCGTAGACGAGCGTGCCCACGGCCTTGTACCCGGCCGAATAGGCGATCGAGACCTTGAGCATGCCGGTCCGCGGCCGACCCCGGACTCCCGAGACCCGGACCCGGTGGGGACCGTCCTCCTCGAGGCGGATCGTGGTGAAGTCGGCGACCCCGTCGGGGGTGATGTACTCGGCCGGATTTCCCATCTCGTAGACGATCTGCTCCTTCACGACCGCCGGCGTCACGCGGCCCCCCGTCCCTTCGTGCTTGGTCAGGACGAAGGGCCCTTCGGAAGTCGCCTCGATGATCGGGTAGCCGATGTCCGCGAGGTCGGGGATCGTCTCCCAGTCGACGAGACAGTTGCCGCCCGTGGTCTGGGCGCCGCACTCGTTGATGTGACCGGCCACGATCCCGTGCGCGATTCTGTCCCAGTCGTCCTCGGCCCATCCGAAAGCATGGATCATGGGAGCGTAGGTGAGCGCGGTATCGGTCGACCGTCCGGTCACGACCACATCCGCCCCCTGCCGCAGCGCCTCGACGATCGGGCCGGCTCCGATGTAGGCGTTGGCGCTCTCGACCCGGTCCACAACCTCCGACAGCGGCCGTCCGTCGTCCAGGTTTGCCAGCTCGTGGCCGCGCTCGATCAGGTCGGGCAGCCGCTCCAGGATGTCGTCGCCCATCACGGTCCCGATCTTGACCCGCCCCGCGATCCCGGCCTCGCGGGCGGCCTCGATCAGACCCTCCCGGCAGGCCTCGATGTTGACTCCACCGGCATTCGAGATCACGCGGATCCGCTTCTCCACCACGTCGTGAAAGATCTCCGCGAGGAGCGGCACGAAGTCGCGGGCATAGCCCTGCGCGGGGTCGCGCGAACGCTGCTTCTGCAGGATCGACATCGTCACCTCGGCCAGGTAATCGAGCATGAGGACGTCGATGGGACCTCGGCGGACCTGCTCGACCGGGGCGTCGAGGCGGTCGCCCCAGAAGCCCTGACCGCAGGCGATGCGAAGGGAGCGCGTCACCGGGCCTCGTCGATCGGCGTGAGGACGGAGTCGGCTGGAACAGGCCCCTCTCCCGCCCACGGTCCTTTCCGAAACTGGGGGCGCGGCCAGAAGAAGCCGCCGACGACGACGGCGAACATCGCGATCAGGAGGACGGCGGTCAGGATGATCCAGCGCGTGCGGGTCATCGGGATCCCTGCTCCGTGGAAGGAGCCGGTTCGGGAGCTGGGGCAGGCTTCACGTGACTCAGGCCCAGGCTTGCCCCGTCCGGCAGCAAGAAGGCCCCCAGGTGCGGGCCGGGGTTGTGGACCGCGGCCCACAGGGCGAACGCCAGCCGGTCGCGCAGACCCTCGGGCTCGAGCACCGCGTCCACGTAGCCGCGCGCCGCGGCAAAGCGGGCGTCGAGCTGGTGCTCGTAGTCGCGGCGAACGGCATCCATTCGCGCCTCGAGCTCCTCGCCGGGCGGCTCGCCGGCCGCCTCCCGCCGGTCGAGCTCCGTCCCGAAGATCGCCCGCACGGCGCTTTCCCCCTCCATGACGCCCATGCGGCCAGTCGGCAGCGTGAAGATGAAGTCGGGATCGAAGCCCTGGCCCGCCATGGCGTAATAGCCGGCCCCGCTCGCGTGGTTCACCGTCAGCACGAGCTTCGGCACCGTCGCCGTAGCCATGGCTTCGACGAACTCGGCCCCCGCCCGGATGATCCCGCTGTGCTCCGCCTCGGGCCCGACCATGAACCCCGAGACATCCTGCACGAACAGCATCGGCACCCGGTGGCGGTTCAGGTTCTCCAGGAAGTAGGCGACCTTCTCGGCGGACTCCGTGTAGACGATGCCGCCCAGCCTTGGCGGCTTGCCCTCGCGGGGGAACATGCCCCGCGTGTTGGCGATCACGCCCACCGGGATCCCCTGAAGGTGCGCCGTCAGGCAGATCATCTCGGGCGCGCGATCGGCCTGGAACACATCCCAGCGACCCTTGTCCAGCAGGCAGTTGAGAAGCTCCCGCATGTCGTAGGGCTGCCGGTGGTCCTGGGGCAGGATGTCGTAGAGCTCGGAAGGCTCCCGACCCGGCACCGCCGTCCAGTCGTGCTCGACCTCGGGCTGCCGGTTGGGCAGATCCGCGACCAGCCCGCGGATCCTGGCCAGGCACCCCTCGTCATCCTCCACCCGGTAGTGAGCGACCCCGCTGATCTCGGTATGGACCCGTGCGCCGCCCAGCTCCTCGGCCTCCACGGTCTGGCCGGTCGCCCCCTTCACCAGGTTGGGCCCTCCCAGGCCCATGAACGAGGTGCCTTCGACCATCAGGATCACATCGGACAGAGCCGGCAGGTAGGCGCCCCCGGCGATACACGGTCCCATGACGGCGGCGATCTGGGGGATCCGCAGATAGCGGCGCATGATCGAGTTGTAGTAGAAGATCCGGCTCGCGCCGTACTGCCCCGGGAAGACGCCCCCCTGGTAGGGGAGGTTGACGCCGGCAGAGTCGACCAGGTAGACGATCGGGATCCGGCACCGCATCGCGATCTCCTGGGCGCGCAGGATCTTCTTGATCGTCTCCGGCCACCACGAGCCCGCCTTGACCGTGGCGTCATTGGCCACCACGACCACCGGGCGCTCGGCCACCTGCGCCACACCCGTCACCACCCCGGCCGCCGGCGCCTCGCCCTCGTACTGGTCCCAAGCGATCAGGAGACCGATCTCGAGGAAGCGCGTGCCGGGATCGCGGAGCATCTCGACGCGCTCGCGGGCGGTCAGCTTGCCCTGATCGTGCTGGCGCTGGATCCGCTCGGGGCCGCCGCCCTGCCGGAGCCGCTCTTCGAGCTCGCGCAGCTCCTGGACCAGGCGACGCAGCCGGCTGGGGCCTCCGGAGGCGACCGCGCGCCGGGGTTCGGCGGGCGACAAATCGGACATCGCGGCGAAGATAGGAGGAGGACGGGCCTGTGTCCCCCCGGACGGTGCGGCCGGCTTCGCTACGGTCCGGATGTGAGGTCGGCAGCGCGGGCTCCTCTACCGGTAGTGTCCTAATTTGAACGACGACCACCGAACCAGCGCCAAGTAACCACTAATGCAATGATAATCGTCCCAAAGAAGAGTGGGATAAAGATTGTTAAGGCGAGGGCTTCGCTTCGGATCGCTCTGCCTATTCCCCAAGCGAGCCACAGCATAATGATGCAAGCCGCTAGAAAAACAACTAGCTGGCCTAGATGCCAGTCTCTAATCGCCAATCAATCTCCGCTCGGAGCCGTCTCGTCGGGAATTTGAAACACGGCTTGGTCGATCTGTGTGGAGAACAAATTTGCAGAAACAATCTCCTCCAGCCGAATGATAACTGCGAAGTCGGTTGCGCTTAACGAATGTGCCTCTAGGAAGGGCGTCTCGTACACGCCCTGATAGCGAGTCGTTAGCTCAAGTCTCTTTGTTTCTGGATCTCGATAGCCACTTACAGCAGGGAGTAGGCTAAGGTCTTCTAGCTCCGTTGTAAGACGCGGCACCCAGATAGGCCATCCTATGTAGACCTTGTGACTTTTCAGCGTTATGGCGACTGGGATCACCTGGTCTATCGAGTTATAGAGAAGCCTTTCCATGTCGGAGCCATATTTCTTTATAACTTGCCTAGAGACATGTGCGCGTACCTTCTTGGAAAGCGGCGCTGGCCAAAACCCATTCAAGGCCCACGGAAGGATCAGACCCAAGAGAAACGCTCCAGAGAAAAGAGCGAGTCCGGGGATGTCCTGGGGAACAAAAATGCTCCACAAATCAGCCCCCACTCCATAAATGCCAGGGCAGAGTTTTCGAATTGTCAAGTCCATTAGGCGAGAAAGCACGAGCAATCCAACACCCCAACACGCTGACAAGAATAACAAGCGCTGGGTCTCGGCTCTAGATGCTCTATAACTGGTGTAATGGCATAGATGTGTGAAAAGAAACCCCCCGGTTAGGGCGAGAAGTGAAAGAACCGCGAGGTCATTTTTCATGCGGGCGGGGGAATCTAGTCTCGATTTACTTTCCTCTTCGGAAGAACCTTAACACGTTGCCCCAGTTGTTCAATTTGCTCTTTGAACTTGCGCAACCTGACGAACTCGTCCGGCACTATGTACTTTTGACCGTTCGGAGAAGTATAAACATGGTCCGCCTCCTTCCGTCTCGATGGGGGGATCTGGGTGGTCAGTCGGCCGGTTAAGGTCACTTTGCGTCTCCCGTCTTAGAGCTAGAAGCGAGCCTGCGAGGCGTACATGACGTGCATAGAATAGCACTTTCTATGCAGGATAGCCCCTCACTTCTTCTGAGAAGAAATCGACTTGCTGGCTTCGATGGGCAGGAATCTCGTTGCCCCATTGCATCCATCCGGCTCGTGGATACCGAGCAAAAAGCTCAAGATATGGGCTGGGGCTGCACGCCTCGATAATGTCGTATAGCTCATCGGGCTTGCGCGAATGCTTGCGCTTACGGGTAGGAATGAGGTTGACCTGTGTCCGTCCTGCCTTGAGCGTTCGCTTTGAGCCCTTGATGCCAAAAAGGACAAGCTCTGTCACGTTCCGGAAATAGAACCCAACGCCCCGACCATCCGGACCACCGTCCTTCCGAACCTTGTACCAGACTAGATTTGTCTTGTACGTGAATCCCCACGCTTCCATGACTCTGAGTCCCTCAGCGACTAGGGCGTTGGGAACCCACAGGTACAGGTGTGCAGGGTTCGTAGTAACGCCTTCCACAGGGAGGGCGCAGATTTCTTTGAGAGTCATCGTCTCATAGCGATGCAGCCGCTTGTGCTCCGGGGCCATCTTGCCCGTCCGGTTTATGAAGCGCCAGGGCGGATCAGCAAGAACGGTCGCAAACTTCCTGGGTCGCTTCCCATTCCTACCATTGCCGTTGTAGCTCATCGTCTTAGCTGTCCGGGTCATAGAGTTCCTTGCTCATTCCGAATGCTAGCACGGGGCACCCACCGGAAGCGCGGTTATCCATTTTGGGCACCAGCTTCGACATATGGGTTGTCGAAGCGCCGTATGATGCACCCTTCCCAAGCTCGTCGAAGATTTCTTGCAGATCGTCACCTCTCGTGATGATGACGCCCACGCTCAAAACGTTGAATTCGAATAGAAGTCGAAAGGTCGTGAGATCTCTATCATAGAAGGGATCCTTGTTGTTCCATTCCGTCTCAATCGCGATCCGGTTCCTGTAATAATCAACGTGGTGCGTAGGGGCCAACGTCGGATCGCCGTCGGCGATCACCTTTATCTCGAAACGTCGCTCCTTCCAGCCCTTCTCTTCAAAGAATCCGTTGATGCTCGTGCTGATCGGGGATTTCCGACCGCCCCTCGCCAGGATGCGGCTCTTGGGAAGCGTGATGAATTCCAGGGCCTCGAGGAGGTCGCGCCACTCATCGGGGAAATCGACCTTAAGGATGGCGCAAGCGTGATGCCGCTCACGTACCTCATAGTCGTTTAGGATTTCGCTCGGAAGAAGATCGATCCCCAGGGATCACCTGCCCGCTATTACTAGTATCCCCCGATCTCTTGACCACTATATATCGTGGTCTTGCTCGTCTCGCAAGGCCTCTCGATTTGCGGCGACGAGGGCTGCCCTCACGGCTTTCTCTGGCGAATCGACCGGACCGACATGAAGGACAGCGTAAAAACGTCGGCCCTTTGACGATTCCCCGGGGACTGACCATGCGTAGGCCGTCTGGGCGGTAGGGTGCCCCTCCAGGGCGAAAACGTGAACATCTCCGTCCCAGGCCCGCTCCCCCTCGTATTCCTCCACCACTCGTACCGTTTCTACGAAGCTCGCCCGCCCCGAGTGGAGCCCCTCGACAGCCCGCCGGTATTCCTCGATCAGTGGGGCTCGCATAAATACCTTGACTTTGCGCGCATAGTTCGCGTCTTATGGATAAGCGGCCCATGAGAGGGGCTGGAAAGGAGAACGCGATGCCAGAGAACTACTCGCTCAAGGTGAAGCTCGGGGAGGCGGAGTTCACAGCCGATGGCCCCGAGGAAACGGTCAAGGAAGCCTACCAGCAATTCCTCGACGCGATCCAGAAGTCGGGCATCCCCCAGGCCCCGACCCGTAGTGGCGAGGAACCCTCCGACACGCCCAAGGTCACGCGCAGCCTTCTGGAAAAGGCATTCAGGAAAGAGCGCGACGACGTGGTGTCCCTGCGGATGCAGCCGACCGGCGAAGGGGAGCAGCAGCGGAACGCCGACGCCGCAATCCTGCTGATCTACGGATTCCAGGAGTACCTCGGCATGGAGGACGCCCCGGTTACCAAGCTCAACGATGGACTCCGCAAGTCCGGAATCATGCTCAAGCGCCTGGACCGGTTTATCGGGACGCATGATGAGCTTTTCCTGAAAGGCGGGTCACGGAGCGGCGGGCGATACTCGCTGACCAACCCCGGCAGGGATTGGGCGGAGAAAAAGCTAAAGTCAATGTTCGGAAATAGTTAGGCCGGGCGGATGAGAGCCGCCCGGCCCCTTGCAACCCTGGTGCGTCGGAGAACGCGATACACTCAAGGCTGACTCCATGATACTGGAAACCATGGCAGCAATCAAGAGAATCAACGCGGAGGGCGACCCCTGGTTGGTACCAGTAAAGGGCTCTACACCCCGAGGGGCCGCTGTGTGTGCAGCGGCTGAGTTCGATCCTCTCGCCCTCCGCCAGCTAGAAGGATAGGCGAAATGGCTAACGTCCTCAAGAGGGAGAAGCAGGAAGCCGTGGTCCGGTGTCTCGTGGACGGAGCGAGCGTTCGGGCGACCGAGCGCATGGCTGGCGTCCACCGGGACACGATCATCCGCCTCATGCACCGTGTCGGGGCCGGCTGCCGCCAGATCATGGACTCCGAAATGCAGGATCTTGAATGCCGGTACATCCAGGTCGATGAGATTTGGGGCTTCGTCGGCAAGAAGCAGCGTTGGGTCCGGGATAATGACGACCCGCGCAAGGTCGGGGACTTCTACACCTTCATCGCCCTCGACGAGGACACCCGCCTTATCCCCTCGTACAGGGTCGGAAAGCGGGATCGGGCTACCGCCCAAGCCTTCATAGACGATCTGGCCTCTAGGCTCGCTATACGGCCCCAGATCAGCGCCGACGCCTTCGCCGCCTACGTGTGGGCGATTGACCGAACCTTCGGTGACGACGTGGATTTTGCTCAGATTGTAAAATTCTACGAGGCGGAGCCCATTGGGGCCGGACGCTACTCGCCGCCCCGTGTTGTGGGCACCGAGAAACGTCCGGTCTGGGGTAAGCCCAACATGGACCGCGTGTCCACCAGCTACGTCGAGCGCCACAACCTTTCCATGCGGACCAGCATCCGCCGACTGACCCGGCTCACGAACGCATTCAGCAAGAGGCGGGAGAGCCTGGAAGCGGCGGTCAGCCTCTATCTAGGGCACTATAACTTTGTCCGGCGACATGGGAGCCTGAGAGTGACTCCGGCCATGGAAGCGGGCGTGACCGGCCGGGTCTGGACCGCGGGAGACCTTCTGGACGCTCAGGCTCCTTTCTGAGGGCGTGGGATTCAAATTAGGACACTACCCCTCTACCGGTTCGGGGGATTTGTGCTATAATGAAAGGTACAAGGGGTGCGGAGCGGTCAGGAGACCATGCCGCTCTCACCCGTGCGGGGCTGGCGACGCGCGCGCCCATACATACGAGCGTCGCCCCCCGCCTTTTTTGTTTTCGGGCGCTGAGGATGGGCGATCTTTTCGTTGCGCTCGACCTCGCCCATCCGCGCGCGCCGTTTGGCGCGTTCCATACTTGCATGCGCGCCTCAAGCTCGATCTGGAGCGCCGTCAGCTCGGGAGATCGTCTTCCGGGGAGGTTATCTGATAGCCCGCGGCGGTCGGGGTGACGAACGACGCGGGGTCGAGCTGGGCGTCCTCGAAGAAGCCCGCGATCTGGTCACTGACGCCCTGCCGTGAAGACCCCCGCCGTCTTTCGTTCAGCAACCGCCAGATGTTCCACTCGTCGTGGCTGCCGAGACTGAAGTTCACCCCGGCGCGGACCGTGTAGTAGCGGAAGAACGCGTCCCGCCGTAGCTGCCATTCCTCGCGCTCCCGCCCGCCTGTCAGCAGGCTCCCGCCGGCGTCGTGGAACGGCGGCTCGAAATAGGCCTCGAATTCCCGGTTCATGGTGAGCTTGCGGGCGAAGTACTCCTCGACTCCGGCGGTCAACGTCCGCGACCCGCCCTCGGTGAAGAAGTCGCGCACGTCGCTCGGACCCATGAAGTAGAAAGCGTCCCACCGCCGACCGATGTTCTCGAGCCCGTCCTCGACCAGTATCCGCGTCCACATCCGCATGTAGTCGCCGCCAGTGGGAGGCGAAGCCCGGAACAGCTCGTCGATGTCGATCTCGCGGCCCGTCTCGCGGGAGAGATCGGCGGCGTGGAGGTGCATCAGCCCCGTCCCCTCCTTGGACTCCATCTGGTAACGACCGGGGTTCAGCACCCAGAAGCGGTGGCCCCAGCGCTCCATGATCATCCGGGCGGTATGATCGGCGATCTCGACGTTGGTGGCGAAGTGGCCTCCCCCGCGGCCGCTGAGCGGGGTGCTGAGGAAGACCATGACGTTGTCCTCCGCCCGGGCGCGGGCGATGTCACGCTCGAGAAGCGCGACCTGGCGCTCGAAGAGCTCGAACCAGGTGCCCGTCTGCCATCGGAAGCGAACGGGGAAGCCCGGAACGGGATGCCCGGTCTCGAAGCCCTGCCCGTTGAGATCGTCGGGGTCCGGCATGGAGCCCTCCCTTCGGCGCCTCAGGCTAGGCCGTTCCCCGGGAGCTTTCAAGCCGCGGGAAGGATCGGAATCGCTGGGGTCTCCGCTTCAGCGGCCTGTCCAGCGACGCTTACCTCGACGAGCTGGCGACCTTCCAGCTGTAGGGGCAGACTCGCCGCGCTTCGCGAGGTCCGGCTAGTTTGGGCCGGTGACCTGGGAGATCGCCTTCGTCTTCGCGGTCGTGGCGGGTGCGCTCGTGCTGTTCATCACCGAGCGCTACTCCGTCGACCAGGTCGCCCTGACCATCCCCGTCGTCCTCCTCCTGGCCGGGATCCTGACCCCCGGGGAAGCGATCGTGGGCCTGAGCCACGAGGCCACCGTCACGGTCGCCGCGATGCTGGTCCTCTCGCTGGGGCTCATGAAGACGGGGGCGGTCGCCGAGATCGGCCGCTGGGCGCGCTCCGGACGGCTGGGCGGCCCTTATGCTCGACTGGTTCTCCTGAGCGCGATCGCCGCCGGGATCTCGCCCTTCCTCAACAACACGGCAGTGGTCGTCATCTTCCTGCCGGTCTTCCTGGCGATGGCCCACGAGGCCAACAAGCCGCCCTCGCTCTACCTGATGCCCCTCTCGTTCTCGGCGATCCTGGGCGGAACGGTCACGCTGATCGGGACATCGACCAATCTCGTCGTCTACGGGATGGCCCGGGACCGAGGCTTCGACGAGCTCACGATGTTCTCGATCTCCCCGCTCGGCCTGATCTACCTCGGAGTCGGATTCCTCTACCTGTTCACCGTCGGCCGGGCGCTCATGCCGCGCCGGCGGGGAGAGGCGGATCTGTCCGGGAAGTACGCGGTGCGCGAGTTCGTGACCGAGCTGTCGGTCACGGAGGCTACATCAGGGATCGGGAAGACGTTCACCGAGCTGAAGTGGGGGGAGCGCTACGGAGTCTCGGTGATCGGGCTGCACCGGGACGATCGAACGATCTGGGGTCCTGTCAACCGCCGACTGCGGGTCGGCGACCTGTTGTACGCGCAGGGCAGCCCAACCGACCTCCTCGAGCTCGCCCAGAGCGAGAAGCTGGCGACCCTGGCCCATCTGGGCAACGTGGCGCGGGAGCTGAGCTCGGCCCAGGCCCGCCTGGCGGAGGTTCTGGTCACCCCGAGCTCGCCGCTCGCGGGGCGGACGCTCAAGGACATCCGGTTCCAGCAGCGCTACGATACCACGGTTCTCGCCGTCCAGCATCAGGGCCGGACTCTCCGCGAACGGCTGGCTCTGGAGCGTATCGAGCCCGGGGATCTGCTGCTGGTTCACGGCGAGACACCGGCTCTCCAGGTGCTGGCCGAGACGCCGGGGTTCGTGCTGCTGGCGGAGGTCGATCGTCCGCTCGCCTCCCGCCCGCGGGCTTTGGTGTCGGTCCTCATCCTGCTGGGGGTCGTCGTCGTCGCGGGCCTGCAGGTCGTTCCGATCCTCACCGCCGCGCTGGCCGGCGTCGTGCTCATGATCTTCACCCGCTGCGTGACGCTGGAGGAGATGTACGAGGAGATGGACTGGATGGTCGTGTTCCTGCTGGCGGGGGTGATCCCTCTCGGGCTGGCGATGGACAAGACGGGGGCGGCGGCCTGGCTCGGGCACATCGTGGGCGAGATCTTCGGTCCCCTGGGTCCGAGAGCCGTGGTGGCGGCGTTCTACGTCATGACCTCGGTCTTGACCTCGATCATGTCCAACAACGCGACGGCGGTCGTCCTCACCCCGATCGCGATCGTCACCGCGCAGGATCTCGGCATGAACCCCTACGCCCTCCTCGTGGCGGTCATGTTCGGCGCGTCGGCCGACTTCATGACCCCCATCGGATATCAGACCAACACGCTGATCTACGGGCCGGGCGGCTACAAGTTCTCGGACTATCCGCGCGTCGGCGCACCGCTCGCGCTGCTGCTTCTCGCCACCGCCACGATCTTCATTCCCATCTTCTGGCCGTCGTAGACGGCGCCGGTGCTCCGATCCACCCTCCTCCCCACAGCGCAAGAAGCAATCCGAGGCCGCCGTCAAGTGTATTGAAGATCACGTTACCCGCCTCTTGCGGACGAGCAAAGGGCGCAGCCCCGGACGGGGGCGCCCGTTTAGCGCACGAGTGGAGGGCTCCGGAGGTGGGCCCCTGTCGAAACAGCCGCCGACCGGCCGAAGCCAGGACGGCGGCTGTTTCGTGTAAAGAAGCGGGAGGTTTCGGAGACGCTACGCGGCGGCGACGAGACGCTCTTCCGCCATCGGCGAGCCGAGGAGCTCGGCCAGCCGGGCCGGCGCTACCCGCAGGTCGCGACCGCGACCCCTCAGAACCGCACCCGCCTCCTCCAGATCCCGGAGGACGCTGGACACGTGCGGGCGGCTGGCGCCCACCGCCTGTGCCATCTGCTCGTGGGTGAGCGGGTGCGCGAGCGGAACGAACCCGACCCGCAGCCCCGTGCGATCTTCCGCCAGCTCGAGAAGGAGGCGGCTCAGCCGCTGCGGAACCTCGGCGCTGACCAGGGCCAGCATCCAGTCCGCCATGGTTGAGAACAGACGCGACACCTCGCGGGCCACGGCAAGGAGCACCGATGGCTCGCCGCGACCCACCGCCAGCAGATCCCGGCGATCGATCGCCAGGGCCCGCACCGGCGAGATGGCGATGACGTCGCATCCGGCCTCGGACTGCTTCTCCAGGGCGACCCATCCGGTCAGCTCGCCGGGACGGAAGAGATGCAGGATGCGCTCCCGCCCGTCCTCCGAGATCCCGACCATCTTGGCCAGGCCGTCCTGGACGATGTAGAGCGTGCGCGGGCTCTCGAGGCAGCTCACCATGCGCTGCCCGGGGCTGAAGTGGACCTCACGGGCGACGCCGGCCAGGCGGTCGCGGGCGGGAGGGGCTAGATCATCGGACATCCGACCAAACGCCGTGAGTTCCTTTGATAGGATCATATGGGGGACTCCCTTCAGCTTGGTTTCGACTTGGAAACCTCGGCCCCATTAGAAGGCAAGCTGTGGACCAGCGCCGAAGGGACCAGCTAAGTGGATACCTTTGGCACTCTTCTCCCGGAAGAGCCCGAGGGATCGATACCCCGCCTGGCGTTCGATACGGTGGACAGGGTGTGTACGCCAGTAGACGCCGAACCGGGTGCGCTGCCGATCAACCGTGGCCCACCCGCTGGATCGACCAAACCTTCTGCTCAAACCTGATCGTTTAGTTAGAGCTTTCCTGAAGCAAGAGGAGTCGACCTTGAGTCAGCTGGTGAACGAGAATCGAAGCGTCAGTCCCGAAATGGCCCTCAAGCTCGGTCGCTTCTTCGGAAACGGCACCGAGCTTTGGATGAACATGCAGACCCGGTACGACCGGTGGGAAGTGGAGCACGACAGGCGAGCGCTCCGGGAGGCGGAGCGTGTAGAACCGGTCCTCGTCTCATGAAGATCGATCAGTCGTAGGACGTCGCGGACTGGCCGCCGCGAGCCGACCGTCGTACATAGTCATCCCATGCTCGGCCTCCTCGACCGCTGGCCTCTCCTCCGCCAGATCCGGGACCGCGCCGACGGCACCGGCCCCGAGGCGATGTCGGAGCATACCCGCGCGATCGGCGCGCGCACCCAGGGCGCCCAGGTCGCGCGCTCGGTCTGCCCCTACTGCGGGGTCGGCTGCGGGCAGCTTGTCCATCACAAAGGCAACAAGCTCCTCGCCATCGAGGGCGACCCGGAGAGCCCGATCAATCAGGGCACCCTCTGCCCCAAGGGCTCGGCGTCGTACGAGCTGCTGACCCATCCGGGCCGGCTTACGAAGGTCCTCCATCGCGCTCCCCACGCTACCGAGTGGACCACGATCGGCCTCGACGAGGCGATGGACCGGATCGCCGACCTGGTGTGGGAATCCCGCAAACGGAGCTTCGTCCGGACCGCCGCCGAACTGGAGGCGCACGGCGAGCCCGTCCGCGCGACCGAGCCCGGCGACCGCGACATCCCCCGCGCGGACCTCGATCCCGACGAGCCCATCCACCACACGACCGCGATCGCGCACCTGGGCGGCGCCACGCTCGACAACGAGGAGAACTACCTCATCAAGAAGCTCTTCACGGTCGGCCTCGGGATGGTGGCCGTCTCCAACCAGGCCCGCATATGACATAGCAGCACGGTGCCCGGTCTGGGTACCTCCTTCGGTCGGGGCGGGGCGACGACGGCGCAGCAGGACCTGGCCAACGCCGACTGCATCCTGATCGAGGGCTCTTCCATGGCCGAGGCGCATCCGGTCGGCTTCCGCTGGGTGGTGAAGGCGAAAGAGCGGGGCGCCACGGTGATCCATGTCGATCCCCGCTTCTCGCGGACGAGCGCGCTCGCGGACCTCTGGGTCCCGATCCGCGCCGGCGGAGACCTGGCGTTTCTGGGCGGGCTCGTCCGGCACGTGATCGAGAACGAACTCGAGTTTCGCGAGTACGTCGTCCCCTATACCAACGCGCCCGTCATCCTGCGCAAGGACTTCCGCGACACGGAGGATTCAGCGGGCCGCTCCGGCGGCAGCCCCGGCCCGGATGGCCTCGACGCGGACGGTCCCGGCCCCGAGGCCCCCGACGGCGCCGGCGCTCTCCCCGAAGGCCTCTTCTCGGGCTGGAACCCGGAGACCAGCTCGTACGACGACGCGACCTGGCGCTACGAGGGCGACGACCTGGGCCGTCCGCGGAAGGATCCGACGCTCCAGCATCCGCGCTGCGTGTTCCAGGTCCTGAAGCGCCACTTCGCCCGCTACACGCCGGAGATGGTGGAGCAGGTGGCGGGGATCCCGCCCGACCTCTTCCACCAGGTGGCGAAGGCGCTCACCGATGCATCCGGCCCGGAGCGGACCGCGGCCATCTGCTACGCGGTCGGCTGGACCCAGCACTCGAAGGGAGTCCAGATCATCCGCACGGCGGCTATCCTGCAGCTCCTGCTCGGCAACATCGGACGCCCGGGGGGCGGGATCCTGGCGCTCAGGGGCCACGCCTCCATCCAGGGCTCGACCGACATCCCGACCCTCTTCGACATCCTGCCGGGCTACCTCAAGATGCCGCGCGCCGGCCGCGGTGAGGCGACGCTGGCCGGCTACCTCGAGAACCATCGCCGCGAGACGGGCTTGTGGCACCACACGCCGGCCTACATGGTGAGCCTCCTGAAGTCGTACTACGGCCAGCGCGCGAGCGCCGGCAACGAATGGGGCTATGGCTGGCTCCCCAGGGTGACGCGCGACCACAGCCACTTCTCGTACTGGACGGAGATGGCCGACGGGAGAGTCGAGGGCCTCTTCATCATGGGGCAGAACCCTTCGGTGGGCGCCCAGAACGCGCGGCTCCAGCGACGTGCGCTGGCGAAGCTCAAGTGGCTGGTCGTCCGCGACCTGGTCGAGATCGAGCCGGCCGTCTTCTGGCGCGACGACTCACCCGAGGTCCGCCGGGGCGAGCTCGTGACCGACGAGATCGCGACCGAGGTCTTCCTGATGCCGGCCGCCGGCCACGCCGAGAAGGAGGGCGCCTTCACCCAGACCCAGCGCATGCTCCAGTGGCGGGAGAAGGCGGTCGAGCCGCCGGGGGACGCCCGGAGCGAGGCGTGGTTCATCCACCAGCTCGCGCTCCGGCTCAAGGCCAAGGCCGAGGCGTCGGACGATCCCGAGGACGAGCCGCTTTGCGCCCTCGACTGGTGGTATCCAGAGGACGAGCACGGTGAGCCGCGCATGCTGGCGGTCCTGGCCGAGATCAACGGCTGGTATACCGATCCCGCCCGCGGGTCCGATCACGAGGGCGCCGACGGCGATCCACCCGGAGCGATCTGGCCGCTGGACCGGAACGGTCGCCACCATCACGGTGCCCAGGTCACCGGCTTCACCGACCTCGCCGACGACGGATCCACCGCCTGCGGGTGCTGGATCTACTCGGGCGTCTACGGCCCCGACCATGTGAACCGCGCCAACCAGCGCGAGCCGAAGGGACCCTACGGCCACGGCTGGGGCTACGCGTGGCCCTCCGACCGGCGGATCCTCTACAACCGCGCCAGCGCCCAGCCCGACGGCCGGCCGTGGAGCGAGCACAAGAAGCTCGTCTGGTGGGATCCCGCGTCGGGCGAGTGGACCGGCCACGACGTTCCCG
The DNA here is from genome assembly GCA_050732935.1 of Gemmatimonadota bacterium. Lineage (GTDB taxonomy): Bacteria > Gemmatimonadota > Gemmatimonadetes > JACCXV01 > JAHWKZ01 > DASRVA01. The sequence continues at coordinate 16,391 of JBOHRW010000007.1, read as the reverse complement.
ACTTCCCCCGGACCAAGCCCCCCGGATATCGACCCCCGGAGAGCGCGCGGGGCATGGACGCCCACCCCGGCGACGCGCCCTTTGTCCTCCACGAGGACGGCCTGGGCTGGATCTTCGTGCCCGAAGGCCTCGAGGACGGCCCGCTGCCGACCCACTTCGAGCCTCTCGAATCGCCCGTCGGCAATCCCCTCTACGGCCGGCAGACCAATCCCCCCGTCCGCTGGTATCGGCGTCCCGACAACCCGTTCGCGGAAGCCGGCGACCCGCGCTTCCCCCACGTCCTCACGACCTACCGCCTGACCGAGCACCACACCGCAGGAGGCATGAGTCGGACGCTCTCGCATCTGGTGGAGCTCCAGCCCGAGCTCTTCGCCGAGATTTCGGTCGAGCTGGCCGGAGAGCTCGGGATCTCCAACGGCGGCTGGATCACGATCGCCACCCTGCGCGGAGCGGTCGAGGCGCGGGCGCTGGTCACCCGTCGGATTCGTCCCATCCGTCTCGGCGAGCGCACGGTCCACCAGATCGCGATGCCGTTCCACTGGGGGCCGACGGGACCCAACAAGGGAGACGTCGTCAACGACCTGATCCCGCTCTCGGGGGAGCCCAACGTGACGATCCACGAGTCGAAGGCTCTCGTCTGCGCGGTGATCCCCGGACGGCGTCCACCCGACGAGGAGTTGGACGACTGGCTCGAGCGAACCCTGGGCGGCGACGTCGCGGCGGTGGAGGCGGACGGGGGTCCCGACGCCCGACCGCGCGTCGAGTCGGGCGGTCTCGGCCAGGAGGGGAAGGCCTCATGACACTGACGACCGCCCTGCCGACTCGGCATGCCGACACGTGCCATCATGCCTCGATGTCATGACTCTTACACCCTCGAGGGTCCGCCTTCGATAGGATGTTGGAAAGTCCGTGTAACGCCGGATGGCGTCGTACGGCCCCCAACCCAGAGAGGACGGTGCGAGATGCTGTGGACGATCGTGGTGATCCTGCTGATTCTGTGGCTTCTGGGCTTTTTCGCGTTCGAGGCCGCGGGAGGTCTCATCCATCTCCTCCTCGTCATCGCCGTGATCGTCATCATCTGGCAGCTCGTGTCCGGCCGGCGCGCAGTGTAGACGTCCCTCTGCTCTGATCGTGCAGGTCGGTAAACCGCGCGTCCCGGTCGCCTACCGGGACCAGGACGCAGCGGTTAGGCTTTCGATCCGGCATGTCGATCGGTCAGGGCAACACCAGCACCAACCAGGCCCGCCACTCCTACGTGGCCGACGGTGTCACGGTCGGCTTCTTCACCGACCCGACCGTCTGCATCGGGTGCAAGGCGTGCGAGGTGGCGTGCAAGGAATGGAACCAGGTCCCGGCCGAGCCGGCGGCCTGGACGGGGACCTCCTACGACCACACGGGGTCCCTGGGCGCCTCGACCTGGCGTCACGTCAAGTTCCTGGAGCAATCGGTTCCCCTCGGGCAGCAGGTCACCGCCCCGGCGGGCGGCACCGACGACCCCTTCCGGTGGCTCTTCCTCTCCGACGTCTGCAAGCACTGCGAGCACGCCGGGTGCCTCGAGGCCTGCCCCACCGGCTCGATCGTGCGGACGGAAATCGGCTCCGTCTTCGTCCAGGACGACGTCTGTAACGGCTGCGGCTATTGCGTGGTCGCCTGCCCGTTCGGGGTGATCGACCGGCGTCCCGAGCCGCTCCCCGAAGCGGGCGGCGCCTTCAAGTGCACGTTCTGCTACGACCGCCAGGCCTCGGGGCTGACCCCCGCCTGCGCCAAGGCGTGTCCCACCGAGTCGATCCAGTTCGGACCGCTCGAGGAGATGCGCGAGCGAGCGCGGCGGCGGGTGGCCGAGCTGCGCGAGCGGGGCCTGGCCGACATCACGGTCTACGATCCGGTCGACACTTCGGTCGGCGGCACCCACGCGATCTTCCTCCTCCCCGGCGAGCCCGGCGACTGGGGCCAGCCTCCCGCGCCCGAGGTGCCGACCGTCCGCCTCAGGGTGGCCTGGACCTCGGCCCTGGCGACCGCGCTGGGCGCGATCGTCACCGCGCTTGTCGCCTTCCTCTTTACGTGACCCGCTCGGAGGAGCGCCTCGAGCCCGCGCCGGAGGAGCGCCTCGACGCCCTGCGGGAGGAGGCTCGGCGGACAGGGTCGGTGGGAGGCGCGGGAACCCGCGCAGCCGGGGGCCCGATGCCGCCGCTCGCCGCGGACGACGATGCACCAGGCTACTACGGGCGCCCGATCGTCAAGCCGCCCGTTTGGACGTGGGAGATCCCGCTCTACTTCTTCTTCGGGGGCCTGGCGGGGATGGCCGCTGCGATCGCGCTCGCCGCGCACGTTGCCGGGCTAGCGGGGGGAACCGGCCTCGCCGGGGGAGCCGAGGTGGCGGCCGAGAGTCGCGGGCTCGTCCGCGCCGCGCTCTGGCTGGCCTTCGCCTTTGGCGCCGTCCTCTCCCCGATCCTCCTCGTCATGGATCTCGGCCGCCCGAGTCGCTTCCTCAACATGCTGCGGGTCTTCAAGCTCCGCTCGCCGATGTCGGTCGGGGCGTGGATCCTGTTCCTCTTCGGTGGGGCGGTCACAGCCGCGCTGGCCCTGACCGAGTGGACCGTCCGCTACGACGCCGGCCCGATCGTCCACGCCCTCCAGACCGCGGCCATCGCCGCCGCGGGCCTCCTAGGCCCGGCCCTCGCCACCTACACCGGCGTCCTCCTCGGAGCCACCGCGATCCCAGTCTGGTTCGCCCACCACCGCGGTCTGCCCATCCACTTCGGGGTGGCCGGGTTGGGCTCCGCCGCCGCCGCGCTCGAGCTGATCGGGTTCGGGCTGCCGGCGTTGCACCTGATCGGCTTCGTCGCTGCGGGCGTCGAGACCCTGTTCGGGGCCTGGATCGAGCTCCGCCGGCACGGTGCGGTCGATCGGGCACTCCGCGAAGGGGGTCCGGCTCTCCTGCTTCGCGGCTCGGGGCTTCTGGCGGGACCGGCGTCGCTCGTCCTTCGGCTGGTCGGGCTCGTGCCCTGGGCGGCGCTCGCGTTTCTGGCTGGGGCCCTGGTCAGCCGCTACGGTTGGCTCGCCGCGGGGCGGGCGTCGGGCAGGGATCCGGAGGCGACGCTGGAAGCGCAGGAGACCCGTCAGGCAGCCTTCTCGTAGACGATCGCCGACGCTTCAATCGTTCGCGCCTGGCCCGCCCCTGGGCCGGTCGTTGCTACCCCGCCCCCGCAAGGTATGCCCGAACTCTCCGAACGCGGACTCGAGTCGTTCCCGCTGAGCCTCGTCGAGGTGTGGCGCAAGCCGTTGTCGCATCCTCTCCAGCTCCGCCACCATCCGGGTGTGAGTCGAGTCCATGAGCGTCCAGTGAATCCGACCGGTCTGCTCCAGAATAGGCCGAATCGCCTCGCGCTGGGCCTCGTTGCGAGGCTGGATCACCCGCTCCATGTACTCGACGAAGCCGCCCCGATGGCTGAGCTCCCGGAGGTGGTCGCCACGTCGGTGGGCGAGGGCGCCCACGCCGAGCGCGCCGAGCGCGATCCCGAGGATCAGGGTGGCGAGGAGGATCAGCGACGACTTGGTGTCGATCGTCACGACAGCCTCCCTCCCCTAGGCTGCTCATGCTGCTTACGCCATCCATACGGCGTCACGCCTCGCGGCTTGTACAACCCTAACACCGTGGCCGTAAGCAACAACAGCAGCGCCAGACTGGCGTGGAGCACGGAGGATGGGTCCCGCAAAACGCGGAGATCGCTGGCGGAAGATGTCGTGTCTGCCGCGACCACTGCGAAATAGTCAAGCGTAGGCATGTACATCAGTAAGACGATCGTGGCAAAGACGTTGATCGAGAGTTTCGCCAGGACCCAATAGTGCCGGAACAAGCCCCCCAGCGTGGTGTGCTTGGTCCGCGGTCAGGCACCAGGCCGGTGTCGTTGTTGGAGTCGGAGGAGCGTGGTAAGTCAGCCATGCGCGCTTTCTGCTCTCCTCCCCTACGGGGCCGTCTCGTACAGGGCACGTATTGGGTCGTAGGCGACCGCGAGCGTCACAGGTTGGAGACCGAGCGCCGCCTCGAGGGCCGACTGCGGATCCGGTCCCGGCGTCAGGAGGTTGTGGGCCAGGAGCCCTGAGATGACCGCGAGCGCGACCGGGGCGAGGCGCCGGAAGTGAAGCGAGAGGGCGGCGGAGAGCCCACCCGGCGCCTCGGTGACCAGCCGCGCTGCGACGCGGCCCGCGAAGCCCGGGCGGAAGCCCGCCCACGAGCACTCCGAGACGAGAGCGTGGACCCTCGCCATTCGCTCGAAGGCAGCCCGTAGGTCCGGCTCTGCGTTGAGCCGCTCGTCGAACCACGCGCCTTCCGCGTGATCGAGCTCGCCCGCGATCGCGCGCAGGAGAAATCTTCGGTCCTGCGCCTTCATTCGGATTTTCATTCAGACCTCATGTAGGGCAGGAGATCCGCCTCCAGCTTCCGCATTGCTCGAGAGAGGCGCGAGAGGACCGTCCCCTCGGGCGCATCGAGGATGGCGGCTGTCTCCCTAGTCGAATAGCCCTCGATCATCCGCAGGACGACGACCGCCCGGTGCTTGCCGTCCAGCCGGTCGATGGCGCGGCGAACCCTGCGTTCCCGCTCGCGGCGCTCGGTCTCATCGTCGTCCTGGGGGCTCGCAAGGAACGGTGCCTCCTCCGCACGATTCCCGGGATCGTCCCGGCTCGCGAACCGCGACGCGCGCCGGATCCGACGCTTCATGGCGTTCCGCGACAGGTTGATCGCGATCCGAGTCAGATACGTCTTCAGGGACGCGTCGCCATGGAAGCGCCCCATTGACCTATGAAACCGGATGAACGTCTCCTGGCCGACGTCCTCCGCATCGTCGCCGGGCCCGAGCATCGCGGTCACGACCGAGGCGACCGCGGGCTCGTAGCGCTCGACAAGGAGTCGGAACGCTCTGTCTTCTCCCGCCCGGGCCCGATCGAGGAGCTCCCGGTCCGAAGCGCCGTCTTCCATCCCCCTCGCCCCCACGTCGCCGAGCCCCTCGGCGACCTAGAGGCGCGGATCGCTGTGAGGCCCGCCTTCAGCCGTTGTCCGGCAGGTCCTTGGGGCCGTGGCCCTCAAGGCCAGGCCCGTGGCCGCGGCCGCCATGGCGCTCCTGGTGGATCTCCTCCAGCCGGCTTCTCTGCTCCTCGGTCAGGACGGCAATAATACGCTGATGTGTCTCCTCGTAAAGCTGGCGCAAGGTCTCGCGCTCCCTCTCGCTATCGTCACCCTCCTGCTCGTGTAGCTGCTCGAACTTCGGGTGCTGCTCCTTGAAGATCGCGCGGATCTGCTCGACCTGGGGGTCGGTCAGGTCCAGCTCCTCCCGGAGCCTGGCGAGATGTTCCTCGGGATCGTGTCGCTGGCCCGGCTCCTGGGCCCAGGTCGGCGTGGCGATCAGGATCGCGAGGAGTCCGGTGGCGAACGCGATCCGTCGCGCGGCGTAGCGGGCCTTGAATATGTGCATCGATCCCTCCTACAAGGTCGTTTTATCAGGGTTGGGGACGGTTTCGCCGGTTTCGCGGGAGCCGTCCGCTCCCAGATTGGACAACAGAAGGGCCGGATTCATTCCATCTGCGAGCAGCCGTTCATGACCAGCGGCGATCGAAGACCCTCGGGCATCGAGTTCATCGGCCCACCGGCGTTCTGAGCGGATGCTCTGGCAGCCCGGCCAGAAAGACCGCCTCGGGAATCGCCGGGATATCGTCGTCGAGATCGAAGAAGGAACGTGTCACGATCAACCCGCGACCGAAGACTCGTCCAATCGACGTCCGGGCGCTTGCGATCGACCTGCGATCATCCCCCTTGACCTCGATTGGAAAGCGCGGCGATCCCGGATCGTTCTCGACCGAAGGCAGCAGGAAATCAATCTCGTGGCCGCGTTGAGATTTCCAGTATCCCACGGACCCCGCGACGGGATCAGACTGAACCAGCCTGTCCGTCGCCGACCGGAAGAGTGCCACACCCACCAGGTTCTCTCGAAGAGCGTCGGAAGTCGCTCGCCGCACGCCTGACATCATCGTCTCGGGGATAGCATCCATCAGCGGATCCACGTGATATACCTTGCGCTGCTTTCTTGCACTGAGCTCACTCTTGCTCAAGTCCCAGAAGAAGAAGACCAAGAGCAGGAAGGATTCCGACAGAAGTTGCACGTATTCACGTGCGGTTGGATGGCTGACGTCCATGTCTCCCGCTAGCGATTTCCACGCGAGTGGCGTTCCGAGCGATCGACCCACTCTCTCGATCAGCTTGAGCCCCGCGATATCATCTCTGCCAGCACGACGGATATCGCTGGCGACGATGTTCCAGAGCATCTGGACCGTCTCCGGACTGATCGCCCCATGCTTCAGATAATCAGTTACGGCAGCCGGAAAGCCCCCTACTTGGAGATAAGCTCGCCAAGCCCGATCGAGTTCCTGCCTCAGGAGATGGAGGGTCCGGATCAGCCGATACCCATCCTCCGTCGGGATTTTCGACGCGGTGATGGTTTCCTCCGGCAGTTCGATCCCCATCGCCGCCATACAGAAGTCTCGGAACGAGATCGGAAGCTGTAGATAATCTCGTCCCTTGCCGCGCCGGCCCGGCAGCAGTTCTCCGCTCACCTCGCGCGCCGATGAACCGGTGCACAGGAAGAAATCATCCCGCGCAGGGCCGTTGTCGATCACGTACTTGACGCCCAGCTGCCAATTATCGATGGTCGTCACCTCGTCCAGGAAAAGAAACCACGGACCGTTCGGATCCGGATGGAGCGCGCGCGCGCGCCGGATGACGTCACCGATGTCGCGATTGTCTCTGGAGAGGTCGAATGTGTAGTAGAGAACGCGGCGTTCCCCCGCCTCGAGTAGACGGCGGACAAGCAATTTCATGGTTGTCGATTTTCCGACCTGGCGCGGTCCACGCAGGGTATGGACGCGTCGGGTTCCTGTTTCTACGGCCTCCAAAACCGGAGGATCCCATCGCAGGGGGAGACGCTCGAGCTCGACCAGGTAAGGATCCCGCTGGATCTCCGAGGGGTTGGTCCACCAGGGATTGAGTTCGAGAATGGACTGATCGTTGATTGTCATGATCTGAAACTTGACTTTCAATAACAGGTCGGTGATTGAAAGTCAAGTTTCATATTGCTGGCCAGGAGGACCTTTGGGGAACCACCCCGGCAGTGGCGAGAACCTTGCAAGCCTTGAGAATAGTGTCGTCGCGGAGGCGCAGAGCACGCCCGCCCCGGACGCCGACACTATGTCTACAGCTGTTCACATGCGGTCAATCGTATACAGGCCAGCGGTGCGGACAGGTTGGTTCGACCGGTTGCGGCGTCCCCCGTGAAGGGCACGGTGTCCCAAGACCCGGGGGCGCCCTCGCACATGGAGAGAGTCGACCGTGGCGAGAGACGTCGTGGGATGAGGGTACTGGTCACCGGAGCGCGAGGTCAGCTCGGGTCCGAACTGGTCCGGCTCACCCTCGAGCGCGGCTGGCCGGCGGTCCCGCTGGCCCGCGAGAACCTCGACATCGGGGACGCGGAGGCGGTAAAGCGGGCGATCGAGACGGCGAGGCCGAGCGCGGTGATCAACGCGGCGGCTTTCACCCGGGTCGACGAGGCCGAGAGCCACCCCGACCAAGCCGAGCGGGTCAACCGTGACGGCGCGCGCAACCTCGCCCGGGCGTGCGGCGAGGAGGGAATTCCGATCGTCCACTTCTCGACCGACTACATCTTCGACGGCACGGCTACCCGCCCCTATCTGCCCGACGATCCACCCGCTCCGCTCGGCGCCTACGGGCGGTCGAAGTGGCAGGGCGAGCTCGCGGTGCGCGAGGCGACGGAGCGGCATCTCATTCTCCGTACGGCCTGGGTCTTCGGCGTCCACGGCCACAACTTCGTGAAATCGATCCTCCGTCACGCCCGCGAGCGGGACGAGCTCAAGGTCGTGGACGATCAGCAGGGTTCGCCCACTGCCGCCAACGACCTGGCGGAGGCCGCGATGATCGCACTCGAGCACGTCCGCGCCCACGGCTCCGGCTGGGGGACATATCACTTCGTCAATGCCGGCTCGACCACCTGGCACGGGTTCGCGGAGCGGATCCTGGCTCTCGCATCGATCCGCGCGCCCCTCAATGCGCGCCGGGTCGTGCCGATCACCACGGAAGAGCTCGGTCTCCCGGCGCCCCGGCCCCGCTGGAGCGTGCTCGACACGACCTCCTATGTCGAGACATTCGGCCACGCACCGCGCCCGTGGGAGGATGGCCTCGAGAGCGTGCTCGAACGGCTCGCCAGGCTGAGCCCCGACCCGGTCCCGGTAGCCCATGCCTGAGCCCGTGTCCTTCGCGCGACGGATCCTGGTTACCGGCGGCGCCGGCTTCATCGGGACCAACCTCGTCCGGTACTGGGTCCGGAACCATCCCGATCATCTGGTCGTCAACCTCGATCGTCTCACCTACGCCGGGCACCGAGAAGGAGTGCGCGATCTCGAGGCCCTGCCCAACTACCGTTTCGTCCGCGGCGACATCTGCAACACCGAGCTGGTCGAGTCTCTGTTCGACCAGTACGCGATCGACGGGGTGCTCCATCTGGCCGCCGAGTCGCACGTCGACCGCTCGATCGTCGAGCCACTGGAGTTCGTGCGGACCAATGTGCTCGGCACGGCGGCGCTCCTCGAAGTCGCCCGCTCGCGCTGGGAGGGCCGCGACGACGTCCGGTTCCACCACGTCTCGACCGACGAGGTGTTCGGCGAGCTCGGCGTCGACGGGGCCTTCCTCGAGACCACGCCCTACAACCCGAGCAGCCCCTACTCGGCGTCCAAGGCGGGCAGCGATCATCTGGTGCGGGCCTATCATCGCACGTTCGGCGTGCCGGCAGTGATCACCAACTGCAGCAACAACTACGGGCCCTACCAGTTCCCCGAGAAGCTGATCCCGCTCATGATCTCCAACGGGCTCCAGGGCAAGCCGCTGCCGGTCTACGGGGACGGCTCGAACGTCCGCGACTGGCTCTACGTCGAGGATCACTGCCGGGCGATCGACGTCGCCTTCCACTGGGGCGCGGACGGCGAGACCTACAACATCGGTGGCGACAGCGAGCGCTCGAACCTGCAGGTCGTGGAGCTCCTCTGCGATCTGCTGGACGAGATCGCCCCCAACGGGCACGACGGGTCCCATCGCTCGCGGATCACCTTCGTACGCGACCGACCGGGCCACGACTTCCGCTATGCGATGGATGCCACGAAGATCGCCGATAGCCTCGGCTGGGCGCCCTACGAGTCGTTCGAGACGGGACTCCGGAAGACCGTCCACTGGTACCTGGAGAACGAAATCTGGCTGGGCGCGGTCCGGGGTCACGAGTTCGAAAGCTGGGTGGAGGTCAACTATCATGCTCGATAGCCACTATCCGTACGGCTTCCGCATCGAGCGCCCGGCTACCGACCGCCGGGGGATCATCCTGGCCGGCGGCTCCGGGACGCGGCTCTACCCGCTGACCCAGGCGATCAGCAAGCAGCTCATCCCCGTCTACGACAAGCCGATGGTCTACTACGCGCTGTCGATCCTCATGCTGAGCGGGATCCGGGAGATCCTCGTCATCTCGACGCCCGAGGACCTGCCGCTGTTCCGGAAGCTGCTGGGAACCGGCGAGCAGTGGGGGCTCCGCTTCGCCTACGCCGAGCAGCCCCGGCCCGAGGGGATCGCCCAGGCGTTCCTGATCGGCGAGGAGTTCATCGAGGACCGTCCCGTCACGCTGATCCTCGGCGACAACATCTTCTACGGGCACGGACTGGTGGACTCCCTGCGCCGGGCGACGGCGCGGGATTCCGGCGCCACCGTCTTCGGCTACTGGGTTCGGGATCCCGAGCGCTACGGGGTGGTGGTCTTCGATGACGAGGATCGGGTCGTCGACATCCTGGAGAAGCCGGCCGACCCGCCTTCGAGCTACGCCGTCACCGGCCTGTACTTCTACGACTCGAAGGTGGTCGACATCACTCGCTCGCTCCGCCCCTCGGGGCGCGGCGAGCTCGAGATCACGGACGTCAACAACGTGTACCTGGACCGAGGGGATCTGACCGTCGAGAAGCTGGGCCGCGGCATCGCGTGGCTGGACACCGGCACCCCGGATTCGCTCATGCGGGCCGCCAACTTCGTCGAGACGATCGAGGAACGGCAGGGGCTCAAGATCGCCTGCGTCGAGGAGATCGCGTTCCGCCTGGGATTGATCGATGGCGGCAGGCTGCGGGAGCTGGTCACCGATCTCAGTCCCGGCAACACCTATGGGCAGTACCTGCGCCGGCTGGCGGACGGGTATGAGCGGGCAGCGGTGGCGGCGCAGTGACGGTCGGGGACGCCGTGAAGCGTGCGGTGGGCCGCGGTAGGGGCGAGGCGCCGTGAACGTCACCGAGCTCGAGCTGCCGGGGGTCCTCCTCCTCGAGCCCAGGGTCTTCGGCGACGAGCGCGGCTTCTTCCTGGAGACCTACCACTTGCGGCGCTACGCCGAGGCCGGGCTTCCCGAGCGATTCGTCCAGGACAACCTCTCGAAGTCGCGCCACGGCGTGTTGCGGGGCCTCCACTATCAGATTCAGCGGCCGCAGGGGAAGCTCGTGTCGGTGATCGAAGGCGAGGTCTTCGATGTCGCCGCCGACGTCGACCCCGACTCCGAGACATTCTGCTGCTGGGTCGGAGCCCGGCTCTCCGGCGACAACAAGCGGCAGCTCTACGTGCCGCCCGGCTACGCGCACGGCTTTTGCGTCCTCAGCGACTTTGCCTACTTCACGTACAAGTGCACGGAGTACTACGCGCCGGAGCTGGAGCGGGGCGTGCGGTGGGACGATCCGACGCTGGCGATCGAGTGGCCGGTTGAGGAGCCGGTCGTCAATGAGCGGGATGCGGGGTGGCCGACCTTGGAGGAGGCGGGGCGGGAGGAGCTGCCGAGGCGATCAGCCATCGGCGCCCACCGCTAGCGACAGGCCCACGCCGGGATCCCCATCTCCACACGCCGGTTTGCACGGAAAACCGTGACGCGCTGACCGCGAGGACCGCTCGGTGCAGCCCTTCCCTCAGCGATCTCGCACAAGATCGGACGGGAGCGTTCGGGCGCCGTGGATGACGACAACTACGTCCACGCGGCTCTCGAGGATGAGATAAACAATACGGTAGGCCCCTTCGATGACTTCACGCACGTCCTCGTGCTTGTACTCAGGCACCATTCTTCCCGAACGGGAAAGTCAGCGATCTGTTTGGAGCGGGAAGTGATCCGGTCGACGAAGTCGCGGGCGTAGATGGGCGAGTCTTGGGAGATGTAGTCGTGGATGGCCGAGAGGTGCCTGAGTGCGCTCTCGGTCCAGTGGACGTTCACTTCACGGTTCGAGCCCGAAGCTCTTGCGCACTTCCTCCAAAGGGATGGTTCGCCCCGCCTCGCTGTCAGCCAGACCGGACTCGATCAACTTGCGCACATAGATCTCGTACATGAGATCGTCCCAGGTGGCGTCCTCGGGTAGCTGCTCGATCAAGAGTTGCGCATCTTCCTTGATGCTGCCCATCTTCCCTCCGCACCCGTTTCAATCTGAGTGAAGCTTCCACTAAGAAACCTGAGCAAGATAATGCACGCCCCCTAACGGGTGGTACTCCCCGACCTGCTTGCAGGAGGGAAAATCCTCAGTCGAAACCCAGCCTGAAGGACAGCTTCACCGCCAGGATGTCCTCCCCCGGCGCTGTCAGCGCGTCGAACAGATCCTCCGGACCTACCTGGATGCGGGCTGGCCGACCTTGGAGGAGGCCGGGGGGGGGAGCTGCCTATTGTCTATCGAAATCGAGAAGGGAAACCCGACCGATTTCGCATCCCTGATCGACCAGCGCTCTTCGTAATTCACAGCACTTCGAGAAGGTCCTCCGTCAAGACAGCGAGCGATGCGGCCAGCGTCTCTCCATCGGCGATTGGCTCGGCAGCGCGTGCTGCCATGATGCATCCCTGCGCCCGAGGAGAGTCGAAGAGCGTAGAGAGCCCCTCGATGGCGAAAGCGGTTACGCCATGGGACAGGTCGGTTTCTTGGAGGACCAACATGCGATGCGCAAGCTCGTCTGTTGGGACACTGCGGAGAAGTCGATAGACATCGAGCGCGTCTTTATCACTTAGGCGATCGGGTTCATCAAGCCGCTCGCGGATCTTATGAATCTTTGCCACCAACAAGCCGGCTGGTCCAGCGACTGCGATTTCAAATCGACGATTGTCGAGCGGGTCCAGGGCGGTGATCTCCCTGAGATCCTTGTCCACCAGCGCCGCTTCAAGTCCCACTACCTTTCGCGCGACATGCGGCCCATGCGGCGGAATCCGGGCCCCTCGGCGCCCGCGACCTCCCAGGGATTCCGGGACGAGTAAGTCCACAGCGACATCGTGTTGGCCACCTCTGGCGTCGACCGAGCGATGCCAGATCCCGACGGCATTGGTCTTCTGGGCGAAGCCAGCGTTAGCAAGCGCCGTCTCAATGAGTGGCTCGGGGCCGAGACAAGTGGAGTCAATCGCCAAGTCGCCATCGGTTGTGTATGCCGCGACCGCGAGATCGGTTTCGCCCGCGTGTACGTATACGGCCTGCGCGCCGACAAGGACAAGGGCGTCGAGGTGGTCCCGCAGGGCCTGAAGCGCGTCCAGCAGAACTCGCCGAGCGGCAACATAAAGCGGGTCACGCTCGCCAGGCATCTTCATTCTCCGCCATCCATGTCAGGACAGATTCTCCCTGAGAAGGCTCACGACCGGTGCCAGTCAGGAGATCCACGACGCACTGGCTGACAGCGACGTAGGCTAACCCCGCTTCGCTGCGAGTACGTTCCCATACAACCTTGTCGAACGGCTCAAGCAGAAGAACGTTGGCGCTACTGTCTGTTTGACGCAGATCCAGCGTCTTCGCTGCGCCCGTTGGGTCATTAGCGTAGCAGGTCGCGACGCGCGCCGGGGCGATAGACGCGGCAGCGGGCACAGCTAGCGACCCAGTCAGCGCCCACCGGCCATCATAGCTTCGCAATCCCGCGATGAAAGCATCCAGGCCGCGGGGGGCCAGATAGCTAACGGTTAGGTTGGACTTTACTACCTGGTAGTCCTGAGCCCATCGCCGCAGGAGATCCTGCCATCTCACCTCCGTGACCTTGCCGCTGGAATCCCGCCGGATGACGTCGTCCTCCTCGAGGAGGCTGAGAACACGGGTCGTATAGCCTGGGTCGACTCCTGCTCGGCGTGCCAGTTGACGGACCCCAACAGGGGGACGCCAGTCGCACAGCGCGCGGATAAGGCGACCTGCTTTCGCCCCCTTTAAAGACTTAACGGGTCGACGTGGAGGATTCGGGTCTTTGTCGTCCCCTTGCGTTTCAATCAGAACGGCCGGGCGATCGAGAGTGATCCGGGCGTTCCCGGTCAGGTCGTAGTACGAAATCCCGGCTTGGCGGAGTCGGTCTCTTGTCAATGGACTTGCAAAGCGGGTAATCAAGAGGGCACCGCCCACCCTGGCTTCCGCGGCTGCGGCGGCGAGGCGAGGACCCAAATCCGCTGCTAGCTGGGCTGTAAGCTGTTTCTTGGCCTCGACCAAGAGAAGGGCACGACTGCCATCCGGCGCACTGATTTGCATCAAACCGTCCGCCCGATAGTCGGTCAGCCGAGGTTCCCTGTTCGTAAGCGTTACTTTCCAGCCTTGTGGTAGCCGCGATCTGATACCATCTACCGCGCGGATAACACTGTTGTCTGATACCAGTGTGTTGCGCATAATGAGCAACGATAGCATTTCATGCAACACTTGTCAATGCCCCGGCTCAGGACAATCGCCAGGCGGTTCTGCTGCCAGACGAGGTATAGCGTGCTGCCCTGGGCGTACTCCCAGCGGAAGACGGGTTGCTGCGATAGGACCAGAAGTCACCATCACCGAGAATGAAAGTGTGGTCACTGTCGTAAGCTGGTATGTGAGATCCGGATGGGCCTCAATCGACCTCCCGGGATAGACTCCGTAGATGCGCAGATCGCGGCTGCGGGCCGCGGCCAGCTCGCCGAAGTCGTCGTAGTGGCCGCCGGGTCTCGGCCAGACTGTTCAGGCGACAACATGCGGCAGCTCCAGGTGCCGCCCGGCTACGCGCTCGGCTTTTGCGTCCTCAGCGACTTTGCCTACTTCGCCTACAAGTGCACGGAGTACTACGCGCCGGAGCTGGAGCGGGGCGTGCGGTCGGACGATCCGACGCTGGCGATCGAGTGGCCGGTGAAGGAGCCGGTCGTCAATGAGCGGGACGCGGGCTGGCCGACGCTCGAGGAGGCGCGGCGGGGGGAGCTGCCTGCTCTTTCTCGGCCCTGACGAGGGCTCTCGCTATTTCAGCTCCGCGAGGAATTCGGGCGGGGTGATCACCTTCACTTTGTGGCTTCCTCGGCTCGGCCTGAAGTGAGCCTCGTTCCCTGTGACGAGCGCGTCCGCTCGCCCGGCGCTGGCTACTTCGAGAAACGGAATGTCGTCGGGATCTGGAAGAGACAAGTCGAGGGGAATTGCAACAACAGGCTCCCCCTCGGTCTCCAGGTAATCGAGGAAGTGTTCCACGTCCTCTATATCGAATCCGAACTTTGGTCGAGGAAGGATTTCGCGGTACTCGCGCAAGATTCGATCGTCGAAGAGGGGTCGAACTTGCGACGCGAGCAGCGCGTCGACGATACGACCGGGAGATCCATGAGGGTTCAGGAGCCCGGACACGAGCACGTTCGTGTCCAGGACGACCCTCACCGCCGCGCGGTCCGCTCGCGACGCGTCCTCCTCACCTCGGACTGAATCTCCTCGATCGGCATGGAGTCGCGACCCTCCTCCGCCGCTTCCCGGCGCATGTGCGAGAGCGCGCGCTGCGCCCGTAGACGGCGCATCAGCGAAAGCACGCCCTCCAGATCATCGCCTTCGATACCCACCATATAGGCCACCGGCGTCCCCCCCGAGGTCAGGACGAGGTCCTCGTCGGCCAGCCATTTTCGGACCTTGCCGGGCGTATTGCGCAGATCCCGCGTGCTGATCCACCGCATCGAACATCTCCAGAAAAAAGCCTGACTGTCGCCGCTACGATAACAGTCAGGCTACAAAAACGCTACAGTGGCAACCTTCTCAGTCAAATCCCAGCCGGAACGTGACCTTCACCGCCAGGATGTCCTCCGCTCATGCGGGCCGCCAACTTCGTCGAGACGATCGAGGAGCGGCAGGGGCTCAAGATCGCCTGCGTCGAGGAGATCGCCTTTCGCCTCGGGTTGATCGACGGCGGGCGGCTGCGCGAGCTGGTCGCCGACCTCAGTCCGGGGAACAGCTATGGCTTGTACCTGCGCCGGCTGGCGGACAGCTTCGAGCGCACGACGGTGGCTGCACCGTGAACGTCACCGAGCTGGACCTCCCCGGTGTCCTGCTTCTCGAACCCAAGGTCTTCGGGGACGAGCGAGGCTTCTTCCTGGAAACCTGGCAGTCACGGCGCTACGCCGAGGCCGGGCTCCCCGAGCGCTTCGTCCAGGACAACCTCTCCAGGTCCCGCGGTGGCGTGTTGCGGGGGCTTCATTATCAGATCGAGCGGCCCCAGGGAAAGCTCGTATCGGTGATCGAGGGCGAGGTCTTCGACGTCGCCGCCGATGTCGATCCCGAGTCGCCGACCCTCGGCCGGTGGGTTTCGATGCGCCTGTCCGGCGAGAACCACCATCAGCTCTACGTACCCCCCGGCTACGCGCACGGCTTCTGCGTGCTGAGCGACGCGGCGTACTTTACTTACAAGGTCACTGAATACTATGCCCCGGAGCTGGAGCGGGGTGTGCGTTGGGACGATCCGACGCTCGCGATCGACTGGCCGGTGGAGGAGGCGGTGGTCAACGAGCGGGATGCGGGGTGGCCGACGTTGGAGGAGGCGGAGCGAGGCGAGCTGCCTAGTCGAATCCCAGCCGGAACGTGACCTTCACCGCCAGGATGTCCTCCCCCGGCGCTGTCAGCGCGTCGAACAAATCCTCCGGACCGACCTGCTCTCCGAGAAACTGCTGAGCCAGGCGGTTCTGCTGCCAGACGAGGTATAGCGTGCTGCCCTGGGCATAGTCCCAGCGGAAGACGGCGTTGCTTCGGTACGACCAGAAGTCGAAGTCGCCGTCACCAAGTATGAAGGTCTGGTCCCCGTCTGTGACCTGGTAGGAGAGGTCCTCCGGTACCGCCTCGATCGACGTGCCCTCGGCGACCCCGTAGATCCGCAGATCGCGGCTGCGGGCGGCGGCCAGCTCGCCGAAGTCGTCGTAGTGGCCGCTGGCCGCGAACGGCTCGGCGTAGAACTCGAAGCCCACGTCGGGGGTGATCGCGATGCCTGCCCGGACGCGCACATATAGGGTGCTGCGATCGAGCGAGGCGAAGAGGTAGCGCCGACCGAACGTTTCCGCCCGTCCGTCGGGAAG
>JBOHRW010000006.1:0-23827 GCA_050732935.1 Gemmatimonadota bacterium | reverse complement strand
GCTCCAGGTCGAGGACGGCACTTGATATACCGCAGACCCGACCATCGGGAAGTTCAAGTCCTGTAACGCTGTAAGTCCACCGACCGTCTAGGACGTTATTGAAGTCGATCCCGGCCGGATCTTCCTCGCTGCAGCCAATCAGGAGGAGGGCCGATAGCATTCCGGCGCAAAAAAGGAATGTCCGTTCGAGTACGTCCAAGGATCCCGCGGAACTCATGGTCTCTGCTCGCGTCTGGTTTTCACCTATCGAAGCAGCACCGAAGGTGGATCGTGTCAACGTTGTGAACATGGTGCCCGGGCGGCCCCTCAAGGGCGAGACCGCCCGGTCCTTCTTACAGCTCAACAGAGGGGATCGCAGAAGTGGTCGACGTATCCTCCGTCAATGGAAATTCCTACGGGACCTGGGATTACTGGAGCGCTCCCAACATCCTCATCTTGACCTCCCCCGACGTCGCTGTCATCATCCTCCTCGATCTCTACTTTTACCGCCTCTGTGGGCTGCGGGTTGCTACTGCTCGTGAAAGTGATGGGCTTGTTAAAAAAGATCTGTACGTCTTTGCGCACTTCGTGATGAGCTACGCTGGCGATTCTCTGGTTGCTGGCATTCTCATAATAGAAGAAGATCTCCATGTCTCCCCACCAGTCGTAATCTAGGTTGATGAGGAACTCCTGCGGTGTCAGCTTGAATCCTCGCTCTCGTTACGAATGTATCCGGGATACTGCGGGAATCGAAGCGGCGAGTGGCCCCGAGCGCTTACCTTACCCCGGTGTTCACCGGTCTCGTCGAAGCCATCGGCACCGTGCGGGGAGTCGAGCCTTTGGGAGAGGGGAGGCGCCTCTCCGTCGCCTCTCCGTTCGCCGGCGAGCTCGCGATCGGCGAATCGGTCGCGGTCGACGGCGTCTGCCTGACCGTGGTCGAGCGCGAGCCGGACGCGTTCGCGGTCGAGGCCGTGCGCGAGACCCTCGCCCGGACCAACCTGGGCGAGCTGGAGGCGGGACGGCGAGTCAATCTGGAGCGCGCGCTGGCCGTCGGGGACCGCCTGGGCGGCCACTTCGTGCAGGGGCACGTGGACGAGGTCGCGACCGTCCAGTCGATTGAACGGCAAGGGGAGAACCGGTACATTCAGCTACGGTTGCCACGCTCCGGACGAGCGCTGGTCGCGGAGCGGGGGTCGATCGCGGTGAACGGGGTCAGCCTGACCGTGCTGGGCGTGACCGGGGACGATGTCCGGCTCTCGATCATCCCGCACACCTGGGAGGCGACGACCTTCGTCGACCTCGAGCCGGGCGATCCCGTGAACGTCGAGTACGACCTGATCGCCCGCTACCTGCAGCGCCTGATGGAGAACCGATCATGATCCAGCCCGTCACCTTCACGCCTGTCGAGGAGGCGCTCGAGGCCGTGCGCCGCGGGGAGGTCCTGATCGTCGTCGACGACGAGGACCGCGAGAACGAGGGTGACTTCATCATGGCCGCCGAGCGGGTGACGCCCGAGGCCATCAACTTCATGGCCCGCCATGGCCGGGGATTGATCTGCGCCCCGATCAGCGGGGAGCGGGCCGAGTCGCTCCGCCTGGACCTCATGGTCACCGACAACACCGCCCTGCACGAGACCGCGTTCACCGTCTCGGTGGATGCCCGGCACGGGACGACGACCGGCATCAGCGCCGCCGACCGGGCGGCGACGATCCGGACGCTGGTCGATCCGGAGACCCACCCCACGGACCTGGCGCGCCCGGGGCACGTGTTCCCGCTCCGCGCCAAGGATGGCGGCGTCCTCAGGCGGGCCGGGCACACGGAGGCGGCGGTCGACCTGGCGCGGCTGGCCGGCCTGGCGCCGGTGGCGGTCCTGTGCGAGGTGGTCGACGACGACGGCACCATGGCGCGCCTTCCACGGCTCCTCGAGATCGCCCAGGCTCACGGGCTGGGGATCATCACGATCGAGGACCTGATCCTGTACCGCCGCCTCAAGGAGAAGCTGGTCGTCCGGCTCGCCGAGACCCCGCTGCCCACGCGGTACGGGGATTTCCGACTGATCCTCTACGGCACCACCTTGAACGACGAGCACCACGTGGCGCTGGTCAAGGGCGAGGTCGAGGGGAAGGAGAACGTGCTCGTGCGAGTCCACTCGTCGTGCTTCACCGGCGACGTGCTGGGGAGCCTCCGCTGCGACTGCGGCGAGCAGCTCCACCATGCCATGCTGCAGGTGGCCGACGAGGGGGAGGGCGTCGTCCTGTACATGCACCAGGAAGGACGGGGGATCGGACTCGTCAACAAGCTCAAGGCGTACATGCTCCAGGACCAGGGCCTGGATACCGTCGAGGCGAACGAGCACCTGGGCTTTCGCCCGGACCCGCGCGACTACGGAATCGGCTGCCAGATCCTCGTCGATCTCGGACTCACGACCCTGCGCCTTTTGACCAACAATCCGCGCAAGCGGGCGGCCATCGAAGGCTACGGGCTCAGAATCACCGAGCACGTTCCGATCGAGGTCCAGCCGACGGATCACAATCGGCGGTATCTGGAGACGAAGCGCGACAAGCTCGGCCACCTCTTAGGCGGTCGTTGAAAATGGGCAATCTCTGCGTTGCACTCCTTCGGCGGAGTACCCGCGAAGCGGGTCGCTGCGGCGTACTTGATGATGTACGCCTCGGTCGTCCTCACGACCCGCTTCGCGGGTACCCCGGCGCCTTGAGCTTGCCCATTTTGAACGACCGCTGCTCTTTTGCATCCCGGTCATGACAGGTAAAGGAGCCGAGCTGCCCATCGACGGGCATGGACGCCGGGTCGCGCTGGTCGTGGCGCGCTTCCACGCGGAGATCGCGGATCGGCTGGTGGCGGGCGCCCGCGCGGCCCTCCGGTCGGCGGGGGTCGAGGAGAGCCGCATCGACGAGCTCTCCGTGGCCGGCGCCTTCGAGCTCGCGCCCGCCATCCGTCAGGTGCTGAGCCAGGAGCCCGAGCCCGACGTGATCGTCGTGCTGGGCGCGGTGATCCGGGGGGAAACCCCACACTTCGACTTTGTCGCCCGCGCGGCCGTGGATGCGGTCCAGCGGCTGGCTGTGGAGGTCAATATCCCGATCGCGCTCGGCCTGTTGACCACCGACACGCCCGAGCAAGCCACCCGGCGCGCGGATCCGGACGGCCTCGACAAGGGCGGGGCGGCCGCGCGCGCGGCGCTCGCCCAGGCCGCTCTGTACGATCGCCTGCGCGCGACGCGGGCCGCCGTGCGGGGGTTCCAGGTCTCGTGAGGCCGAGGCACAAGGCGCGACGGTGGGTGCTCCAGATCCTGTACGCATGGGAGATCCAGCGCCGCCCGGGGCGACTCGCCGACGAGGCGCGCGTCTTTTTCGAGCGGCGGCGGATCGGCCCGGAGACACGCGGTTTCGCCGAGGAGCTCGTCGGCGCTCTGGACCGGCATATCCAGGAGATCGACCGGTTGCTCGCCACGAGCGCGGAGAACTGGGACCTGGAGCGGATGTCGATCATCGATCGCAACGTCCTGCGTCTCGGTCTCGCCGAGCTGCTCTACTTCCCGGACATCCCGTTCAAGGTGTCGATCGACGAGGCGGTGACCCTGGCCCGGCGCTACGGCGGACACGACTCCCCGCGCTTCGTCAACGGGGTCCTCGACGCGGCGGCCCATCGGCTCGACCTGATCCCTTCCTGAGCTCGCGCTCGCCTCGCCAGTCGTCATGAGGATCGGGATCGTGGCCGACGTCCACGCCAACCTGGAAGCGCTGGAACCGGTGCTGGTCTGGCTCGACGGACAGGACATCGAGGAGATCGTGTGCCTGGGGGACGTGGTCGGGTATGGTGGGGATCCGGAGCGCTGCATCGAGATCGTTCGCGCGCGCTGCTCGATCACCGTGCGGGGAAACCACGACCACGCCGTATTCGAGCCGGCCCTGAGGAGCGAATTCAACGATCACGCCCGGCGCGCGGTGGAGCGACACGCCGAGATGCTCGGCCAGGGAGAGCGCGACTGGCTGGCCTCCCTCCCGCCGGTGGCGAGTCGCGAATCGCTGGCGTTCGGGCACGCCGGCTTCGCCAATCCGGAGCGGTATCCCTACGTGACCGACCCCGCGCGCGCCGCGGTGGAGATCGCGGCGATGTCCGGCGTCGTGGGGTTCATCGGACACACGCACGTGCCGGCGATCTTCCGAGCGTCACCGGACGGGAGCGTCGAGCGGGTCGTGCCGGCCGGCGGAAAGGAGCGGGGAGAGGACGGAGCAGGGGAGCTGAGTGTCAGTCTGGATGGCCCCTGGCGCTATCTCGTGAATCCGGGCTCGGTGGGGCAGCCCCGCGATCGTGATCCGCGCGCGGCCTGCTCCGTCTACGACACGAGCGAGGCGGTCCTGACACTGGCGCGCATCCGCTATGACATCCCCGGTGCCCAGGAGGCGATCGTCGAGCGTGGGCTGCCGGCCTTCGAGGCGAGCCGTCTCGCGCTGGGGATGTGAGCGCTTCGGCCGGGACATGGGACCGGTTCTGGTCGACAAAGGACGACCTGGAGACCGTCTACCGCTCGAGCCCGCGCGTGCTGCACGCCCTCCTCGATGCCCTGCCCGCCGGAGGGCGGCGAGTCCTCGAGATCGGGGCCGGAACCGGACGCGACACGGCCGACCTCGCCCGCCAGGGCCTCCACGCCGTCGCGCTCGACGCCTCACCCGAGGCCTGGCGGCTCGCCGCGAGGGCCGAGCCCACGCTGCGTGGACGCGGGATCGTTGGCGGGGACGCCCTGCATCTGCCGTTCCCGGACGCCGTTTTCGACGCCGTCTTCCATCAAGGGGTTCTCGAGCACTTCGGAAACCCCGAGGCTTTCCTGCGGGAGAACCACCGGGTGACCCGGCCCGGAGGGATCCTGGTGGCGGACGTGCCGCAGACCTGGCACCCCTGGACACTCATCAAGCGGCTCGCGCTACGCGCGGACCGCTGGTTCGCGGGCTGGGAGACCGATTTCACGATCGGCGAGCTCGAGGCGAGGATCCGCGAGACCGGTTACGAGGTGGTATCCACGTACGGCGACTGGATGGTCCCGAGCCTCGCCTATCGGCTGACCCGCGAAGCAAGTCGAAAGGCGGGCCTGCCTCTGCCGCTCGAGCCGCGCGCGCCGGAGCCGCTGGCGCGTGCTCGCAGAGCCCTCCGGGAACGGATGCTCGCCCCACGGGCCGCCCGCTACGTGGCGCACACGATCGGCGTCGTGGCGAAGCGTCCGGAGACGAGCTGAGGTGCGGATCCTGGTGATCAACTGGCAGGACTGGACCCATCCGCTCGCCGGCGGGGCCGAGCTCCACCTGCGGGAGGTGTTCGGCCGGATCGCGGCGGCGGGTCACCGCGTGGACCTCCTCTGCACGAGCCATCCCGGCGCCCGTGGGGAGGAGCGGCTCGACGGGATCAACGTGATCCGGCGCGGGAGCAGCCGGGAGCTCTTCAACTATGCGGTGCCCGGGATCTACCGTCGCGTGCTCCGCAGAAACGACTACGACGTTCTCGTCGACGACCTGAACAAGGTCCCGTTCTACACGCCTCTCTTCGCCGACCGTCCGGTGGTGGCGCTGGTCCATCATCTGTTCGGGAGCACCGTCTTCGAGCAGAGCAACCCGGTCTTCGGGGGTTACGTGTGGCTCAGCGAGCGCGCCATCGCCCGCGTCTATCGCCGGAGCCCGTTCATCGCCGTGTCACGCTCGACCGCCGGGGACCTCGAGCGACGGGGGGTCGACCCCGGACGCATCACCGTGATCCCCAACGGCCTGCCGGACGAGGATCTCGATCGCTGGCTGACCGAGCCGAAGGCGGAGACGCCGCTGTTCGTGGTGCTGACCCGTCTCAAGCGCTACAAGGCGGTCGAGGTGGCGCTGGAGGCGTTCGCCCGCGTGCTCCGGGGGCATCCCGAGGCGCGGCTGATCGTGGCCGGGGACGGGGACCATCGCGAAGCCCTCGAGCGCCGCGCCGCGGCCGGGGGTCTGGAGGGTCAGGTGACGTTTCCGGGCTGGCTCGACGATGACGACAAGTGGTCGCTCCTGAGGCGTGCCTGGGCGCTCCTCTACACGAGCCCGAAGGAAGGGTGGGGGATCTCGAGCCTCGAGGCCCAGCGGGTGGGAACGATCGCCATCGTGAGCGACTCGCCTGGGCTCAGGGAGACGGTGGTCGATGGGGAGACCGGGCTGGTAGTGCCCCACGGCGACGTGGGGGCGCTGGCCGACGCCATGGAGCGCGCGATCGACCGCCCGGAGGAGCGGGCGGCGCTCGAGGCAGCCGCCGTCGAGCGCGCCCGCCAGTTCTCGTGGGACGCGGCCGCGGAGCGGACCCTCGAGGTGCTGGCGTCGGTCGCCGGAGGGGGGGCGCCCTGATGCCGGTGCGACCCCAAGGGTTGGAGCCGCGCACCGATTTCGGGGTTGTCGTCCCGGCTTTCAACGAGGTGGACAACATGGCCCCGCTCTTCGAGGCCCTGGGCGAGGCCTGGCGGCGACATGGCCTCGGGGGCGAGGTGATCTTGGTCGACGACGGATCCTCGGACGGGACCGTCGACGCCGCCCGGGCCGCGGCCCGCGGCTTCCCCGGGTCGGTCCGGATCGAGCGCCACGCGAGCAACCTCGGCAAGACGGAGGCGATGGTCACCGGGGCCCTCGCCACTCCGCGCCGGTGGCTGGTGCTCTACGACGCCGACCTCCAGCACTCGCCCGACGAGATCCCCCGCTTCCTCGACAAGCTGGGCGAAGGCTACGACGTGGTGACCGGCTGGAAGCAGGGACGCTACGAGAAGCGGGTCGTCTCGGGAATCTACAACTGGCTGTCGCGACGCTTCTTCCGGATCCCCGTGCACGACCTCAACTCGATGAAGGCGTTCCGCCGCGACGTGATCGAGGAGATCCCGCTGCGTCACGACTGGCATCGCTTCTTCGTCGTTCTCGCCCACGCCCACGGCTACCGGGTGGGCGAGATCCCGATTACCCTCTATCCCCGTCGCTACGGAGAAGCCAAGTACTCGGGGGCCGGCCGGATCTGGGCCGGGACGCTGGATCTCGCATCGGTCAAAGTGATCACGAGCCTGCTCCGAAAGCCGCTCGTCTTCTTCGGCACCCTGGGAGGGCTGCTCGCGGGGAGCGGTGTAGCGGTGGGGCTGATCGCGCTGTACTACCGCTTCGTGCTGGAGCAGGGGTATCGCCCGCTCCTGTACCTGGTGATCCTGCTGCTGGTGCTGGGCGCGCTCTTCTTCGCGCTGGGTGTGCTGGCGGAGGGGATCGTCCAGGTGCGGGACCGGATCGAGCATCTCGAGCGGCGCCTGGCCGCCGGGGATCGGAGCGGGACGGAGACGTGAGCCGTTCGGGCCGGTGGGCCCTCGGGGGCGCCCTGGTTTCCCTGGCGCTCGCGCTGGCCCTGATCGATCCCTACCTCTTCACTGGTGGAGACAATGCGGCCTACTACGCGTTGACCCGGGCCCTCGCCACGGGCCGCGGCTACGTCGATCTGATCGGTCCGGGCACACCACCCGAGACCGTCTACCCGCCCGGCTTCCCGCTGCTCCTGGTGCCGTTCTACTGGCTCGGCGACGGGAGCCTCCTGGTGCTCAAGCTGGAGTCGCTGGTCGCGGGGGCGGTCGTTCTCTATGCCACATGGAAGCTCGCCCGGGAGGCGCGCGGGATGCCCGAATGGGTGGCTCCGGCGGCCGTGTGGCTGGTCGGTCTGGCACCCATGTTCCGTACTTACACCTCGTACGTTCTCTCCGACATGTCCTACACGGCGGCGACCACCCTCGCCCTGGTCTTCTTCCAGCGTGCCCGAACGGCTCATGAGGGGATGGACGACGAGGGTGAGACATCCAGGCCCCGGCTCGGCAGATGGTGGGTTGCGGGCACCCTCGTCTCCGTGCTCGCCTTCGCCGTGCGAACGGCGGGCGTAGCGCTCTTCGGCGCCGCCCTCCTGACCGCGGTGATCCGTCGTCGCTGGGGACGGGCGGCCCTCGTGGGTGCGGCGATCGCGCTCGCGGTCGTGCCATGGCTGGCCTGGACGGGGCAGCGCCCGCCGGAAACGGGCGGCTACCTGGAGCAGGTGCGCGCCAGCGACCGCCACGACCCGGAGAGCCCGCCATTGAGCCTGGGCGAGTACCCGGTGCGGGCTCTGGAGAACCTCATGGTCTACGCGTTCCGGGACCTGCCCGGGCTCTTCTGGGCCGAGACCCCGCCGCCCCTGGCGGTGACCGTGTTCGGAGCGATCGTCGGAATCACGCTGCTGGTGATCGGAGCGGTTGTCCTGGCTCGTCGACGAGGCCTCGCCCTGTACGACCTCTTCGTGCTCCTGTCGGTGGCGATCCTCCTCGTCTGGCCCTGGACGGGGGATCGTTTCCTCCTGCCCCTGATCCCGATCCTCTGGATCGTCATGCTGGCCGGGCTCGACGTCGTCAGCCGGTTCCTGACCGGCGGACCCAGGGTCGCCGGGTGGGTGGTCGCGGTGCTGATCGCGGTGCTCGCGGTGGGGGCGGCGCTGCAGGTGCCCGGTCAGTGGAGGGAGACAAGGTCGTACCTGGACGGCGAGGAGCTGGCGGGCTACGAGCCCTATTTCCAGGACTACTTCGAGGCCTCGCGGTGGATCGGAGACAACGCGCCCGAGGCCGTCATCACGGCCCGCAAGCCGACCCTGACGTGGTACTGGAGCGGGGGGCGCCCGAGCGTCGTCTACCCGTTCCACGGGGATCCCGACAGGACCTGGGAGTTCTTCCGCCAGAAGGGCGTCACGCATATCGTGGTGGATCAGGTGACGAGCGATTTCCTCGCTCCCGCGCTGGAGCCGCATTGGGACTTGATCGAGATCGCCCACGCCTCGCCACGCCGCGCGATCTTCGTCCTGCGGATCGCACCCGGCAATTGATGCGGATCCTCCACGTTCCGACCGCATGGCCACGCCGGGCCGAGGACGTGATCACGCCCTGGCTGGTCACGATGGCCGAGCGTCAGGCCGCGCGCGGCCACGAGGTGCACGTCCTCGCGCCCTCGTTCGAGGGCTTGGGAGTGCAGACGCAGGGCGAGCTGACCGTGCATCGCTACCGATACGCTCCGCGGCGCTGGGAGCGCCTGACCCACGACGAGACCACCCCCGATCGGTTGGAGCGAAACCCGGCCTGGGGGCTGCTTCTGCCGGGTTACGTGACGGCCGGTACGGTGGCCGCACGGCGCCTCGCTCGCCGGCTTCGGTTCGACGCCGTCCACGTCCACTGGGCTATCCCCCACGGGATCCACGGGCTGGCGGCGGCGGGGGCCTCCGGGGCGGCGCTGGTCACCACCTTCTACGGTGCCGAGATCCGCTGGGCGGAGAGACGTTTTCCGCCCGGCAAGGCGTTCCTGCGCTGGTACGCCCGGCGGTCGCACCTGGTCGCCATCTCGGAGAGCACCCGTCACATGCTCGCCCCGTACGCCGACCGCCCGATCGAGGTGATCCCCTACGGAGTTCCGCTGCCCGAGGAGATACCCGCGCCGGCATCGGAGAAACCGCCCACCCTCCTCTTTGTCGGGCGGCTGGTGACTCGGAAGGGGGTGGATCGTCTCCTTCATGGACTGGTGACCGTCACCGACCGGGACTGGCGGCTCGAGATCGTCGGCTTCGGACCCGAGCGCGAGCGGCTCGAGGATCTCACCCGGGAGATGGAGCTCGAAGAGCGCGTCGCGTTCCTCGGGCGGGTCTCCCAGGAGGATCTCGGAGCCGCCTACCGGCGGGCGACCTGCTTCGTCCTGCCGGCCACCCTCGACGAGCGGGAGGACACCGAGGGGCTCGGCGTCGTCCTGCTGGAAGCCATGAGCTACGGGGTGCCGGTTCTGGCCACCCGGCGCGGGGGCATCACCGATGTCGTGATCGACGGGCGGACGGGGTTTCTGGTGGAGGACGAGATCCCGGCGATCGCGGAGGGGGTCCGGCGCGTCCTCGATGACCCCCGGCAGGCCCGCGAGATGGGGGAGAGGGGTCGCGAGCGCGTGCGCGCGGCCTTCGGATGGGATAGCATCCTGGACCGGCTGGAGGCGGTCTACCGACGGGGACCCGTGGCGCGGTGAAGCACGCGCCGAACCGCTATGTCCGCCATCTCGCGAGCGACAGATACCGTGCTTCCCGCGCGCGGAAGGCGGAGCTGATCGCGGCGGTCTGTGGCCGACATCTGCGGACGGCCCGCACGGTCGTCGACCTGGGGGCCGGAACCGGGCTCGTCCGAAGCGCGCTCGAGCGCATCGCCGAACGCCCGATCGTTGGCTTCGAGATCGATCGCGCGTTCATCGAGGATCCCGCGCGGATGGCGGTGGCCGACCTGTTGCGGCTCCCGGTGCGGGACGCGTCCATCGACTTCGGAATCGCCAATCACGTCTACGAGCACGTGGCCGACCTGGAACGGTTCTTCGCCGAGCTGAAGCGCACCCTGGCACCTGGGGGACGGGTCTACATGACGGCGGGCAGCCGCTTCGCGCCGATCGAACCCCACTACCGGATCCCCACCCTCTCGTGGTGGCCAGAGCCGGTGGCGACGCGGATCCTACGCTGGTCGGGCCGCGGCGAGCGCTACGACGACATCCGGTTCACCACCTGGCGGCCGCTGGTGGAGACGGCCCGGGCCGAGGGGCTCGAGCTCGAGGACCTGACCGACCGGGTCCTCGTCGACCACCTCGACCGGTACGAGAGCCGGCTCGGACGGTCGGTCGGAGGCGTGGTCCGGCAGGTCCCGGGCGGGCTGCGGCATCGTCTCCTCCGGAAGCTCTCCCCGCAGTGGTTCTTTCTCGTGCGGCACGGGGACGCCCGGTGACCGCGCGTCGGAAGGCACCGACGAAAGCCGGCGGGTCGAGGAAACGGCAACGCTCCCGGAGCGGGTCCGCGCCAAAATCCGGACCCGGGGCCGCAAAGCCCGGCTCCGGCGCAGGGATCCTCGAGCGTCGGGCATTCTGGATCTTCCTCGGAGCGGCGTCGCTCGCCACGTTCTTCTTCTTCGCGTCGTTCGTAACCGACCGCGAGGCCATGATCTTCGGGACCGACATGGTCTCCCAGGCCTACCAGAGTCGCGCCTTCGCCGTGCAGGAGGTCGAAGCCGGGCGCGGCCTGCCCCAATGGAACCCCTACGTCTTCGGCGGGCTGCCCTACCTCTCGATCCTGCCCTACCCGGTGTACTACCCGACCTCCCTCCTCTACTTCGTGATGGCCCTTCACCGGGC
This sequence comes from Gemmatimonadota bacterium, assembly GCA_050732935.1. GTDB lineage: Bacteria > Gemmatimonadota > Gemmatimonadetes > JACCXV01 > JAHWKZ01 > DASRVA01. The sequence continues at coordinate 12,647 of JBOHRW010000006.1, read as the reverse complement.
GATCGGGTGGGGGTTCGTCCTCCACTTCCTGCTGGCCGGCGTGCTCGCCTACGCGATGGCCCGCGAGCTCCGTCTGACGGCAGGCGCCGCCGTCGTCACCGGAGCCGCCTACATGTTCACAGGCTATCTCGTGAGCCATCTCCATGCGGGCCAGGACGGACGGATGTTCGCGATGACGTGGACGCCGGCCCTGTTCCTGCTCGCCGAGCGAGCCGTTCGGACGGAGCGGCTCCGGCCGTTCGTCTGGATGGCGGTCGTGGTGACGCTGCAGCTCTTCACACCGCACGTGCAGATGACATACTTTGCCGCGCTGGGCGTGGTCGCGTTCATGGTCTTCCGGCTGGTCCAGCTCGGCCGGGCGCGAGGATCATGGCGACCCGTCGTGCCGCTCGTCGCCGGCTTCGTGGGCGCGTACGCCCTGGCGGGATTGCTGGCCTTGGCCGAGATCCTCCCGACCTGGAACATGCTCCAGTTCTCGCACCGGGCGGAGCGCGGCTATGCCTACGCATCCTCGTGGGCGATGCCCGTCCAGGAGACCCTCGGGGCCATCTGGCCGCGCTTCCAGGGATATCTCGAGACTTACTGGGGGAGCAATCCCTTCAAGCTCCACACCGAGTACCTGGGGGCGGCGCCGATCGTTCTCGCGCTGATGGCGCTGCTGGCACGACGGAGCGCCCGGACCTGGTTCTTCGGTGGGCTGGCGCTGGCGGCGCTCCTCTTCGCTTGGGGTGGCGCGACCCCCGTCCACCGGCTGTTCTACTGGACGCTTCCGGTCATGAAGTCGTTCCGGGCGCCGGGGATGATGTACTCGGTGGTGGCGCTCGCGGCGGTGGTCCTGGCCGGGCTGGGCGCCCAGACCCTCCACGATCGGCGAGACGTCCTGAGGCAGAGCCGGCATCCCGTCTGGATGGTCAGCGGCGGCTTCGGGCTGCTCCTGGTCCTGCTCTGGTTCTGGGCCGCCTCGTCTCCGGCCGGGTTCGGCTCGGCGCTCGGCGGAATCCTCTACGGGTCGCTCGAGCCGGCGCGGGCCTCCGCGCTCGAGCGGGCCATGCCGGGGTTCGCGGGGAGCCTGGGGCTGTTCACGGTCTGGTGGTGGCTGTCGCTGGCCGTCTGCTGGGCGGCCGCCCGGGAGCGACTGGGGGCGACCCTGGCGTGCTTCCTGCTGGCCGGGATCACGGTGGCGGATCTGTGGCGGGTGGACGACGACTTCTACCGCACGTTCCCGGTCGCCCGACTCACCGAGCCCGATGCCTCGGTGCGTTTTCTCCAGGCTCAGCCGGAGCCTTTCCGGGTCCTGCCGTTGCCGACCGCCTACGGTCCCAACGACCTCATGCTGTTCGGGATCGAGACGGTGACCGGCTCCCAGAACTTCCGTCTGCAGTGGTGGGACGACCTGGTCGGCGAGGACCTGCGCCGGCTGGGCGACATGCGGCTCTGGCGTCTTCTGGACATCCGCTACCTGATCTCGGGCCAGCCCGTGGAGGTCCAGGGTCTGGAGCTGGTCCACGAGGGAGGCGGTCCGCCGGTCTACGCCTGGCAGGGGGCGGGGCCCGCGGCGTGGGTGGTCCACGACGTCCGCGAGCGTCCAGCGAGTCCCGAGGCCGGCGGCGCGGTTCTCGACCCGGGCTTCGATCCGGCTCGCACCGCGCTCCTCGAGCCGGGGGCCGAACCCCCGCCGCTCGGCCGGGCGACCGGGTCAGCCAGCGTGCGCTGGGTCGAGCGGCTGCCCGATCGACTCGCACTGGACGTCGAGACCGCCGTGCCCGGGCTCCTCGTCCTCAGCGAGATCTACCATCCGTACTGGTACGCGGCCGTGAACGGGGATCCGGCCGTGGTGCTGCAGGTGGACGTCGCCCTGCGCGGGGTGCCGGTGCCAGCCGGGCGTCACCGGGTGACGATGGTGTTCCGGGATCCCATGGTGACCTGGGGGCGGTGGGGTAGCCTGGCCGGGATCGTGCTCCTCGGGGCCGCCTTCTTCGCCACACGAGAGCGGAAGGATGCCGGGCAAGGCTCCGCGACCGAGCCCGACGGAGGTCGATGACCGGCCGCCCGTGGCTCAAGATCCTCGAGTGGGCGATCGGGCTTCTCGTCCTCGCCGCGATCACCCGCTATCTCGTCCGGGAATGGGACCGCCTGGCGTCCCGACCGTGGGACGTGGACTGGGCGCTCCTCGGTCTGGCATCGGCGCTGGTCGTTCTGGCCTACTCGGGCTTCGTCCTCCTCTGGAGGCATCTCGTCGCCCGGCTGGGAGGCCACCTCTCGGCGGTCGACGCCCATCGGGTGTGGTACTTCGGCAACCTCGCCCGCTACGTGCCAGGGAAGGTCCTCCAGCTCGCGGGAACGGCCTACCTGGCGCGAGCCAAGGGCGTCCGCCCGATCCTGACCGTGGGCTCGATCGTGGTGGCGCAGATCTTCGTGATCGTCGCCGGCGTCGCGCTTGCGCTGGTGGCTCTGCCAGCGGGGTCGCTGCGGGTGCCCGGTGGCGTCACGGCCGGTGTCGTCGTCGCCGGCGCGCTGACGATCCTGCTCGTCACGCCCCTCTTCGATATGGCCCACCGCCTCGCCCTCAGGCTGGCGGGTCGCGAAGAGGCGCACGTCCGGGTTCCGGTGACGACGCGGCTCGGGCTGCTGGCTGGGTACCTCGCCGCCTGGGTCGTGTTCGGGCTGGGCTTCGGGCTCTTCGTCCGCGCCGTGGCGGATTCCCCGCCGGGATCCCTGCCGGGCCTGATCGGAATCTGCGCGGCCGGCTACCTCGCCGGATGGGTGGCGGTCTTCGTCCCCGGGGGGCTGGGCGTCCGTGAGGGAGTCTACGCGCTCCTCCTGGCGGAGGTGCTCCCGGGGCCACTGGCGGCCGCGGTGGCGATCCTGTCCCGCGTCTGGCTCACGGCGGTCGAGGTTCTCGTAGCTGCCTGCCTGGCGCTGAGATACGGGCTGCGCGACCTGCGCGCCTCGACGGTCCGCTCCCGAGACGCGCTGAGGAATGTCGATGGGTGAAGCGCTGGTCATCATCCCGACCTATAACGAGCGCGAGAACATCGGAAAGGTCGTCCCGCGTGTGCTCGCGGTCGACCCCCGTCTCGAGGTGCTCGTGGTGGACGACAACTCTCCCGACGGAACGGGTGATGCGGCGGCGCGTCTCGCCGCCGAGATCGAACGCCTTCACGTGCTGCATCGCCCGGCCAAGCAGGGGCTCGGGGCCGCCTATCTGGCCGGCTTCGACTGGGCGCTGGAGCGCGGCTACGGTCTGGTGTTCGAGATGGACGCCGATCTCTCCCACGACCCGCAGCACCTGCCGGAGTTTCTGGCCCTGATGGATGAGCATGACCTGGTCGTCGGCTCGCGCTACATGCGCGGGGTCACCGTCGTCAACTGGTCCATGGGCCGGCTGGTCCTGTCGTGGCTGGCGAACTGGTACGCCCGGGTCGTGACCGGCGTACCGCTCCATGATCTGACCAGCGGTTTCAAGTGCTACCGGCGCGACGTCCTCGATCACCTGCGGCTGGGGGAGATCCACTCGAACGGGTACGCGTTCCAGATCGAGACCGTCTTCCGCGCGTGGTGCTACGGGTACCGGGTCGTCGAGACCCCGATCGTGTTCGTGGACCGTGACGTGGGCGCCAGCAAGATGTCGAAGCGCATCGTCCTGGAAGCCATCTGGATGGTGTGGCGGATGCGCTGGTGGCGGATCACGGGGCGGGTGTGATGGCGGTATAATGGAGTCGAGCCGATGACCCCCTCCCTGGCCGATGACTTTGCCGGCCGCTCGTTCGTCAAGATGTCGGGCGGCGGGAACGACTTCGTCGTCTTCGACAACCGGGACGACTGGTTCCCCAAGGAGCGCGCGCCCGGAATCATCGCGCGTCTCTGCCGCCGGGGGCTGGGCGTGGGGGCGGATGCGGTCCTGCTGCTCGAGCGGGACGGGGAGGCCGATGTCCGGATGGCGTACTACAACGCCGATGGGGGAGAGGCCCCGATGTGCGGGAACGGCGCTCTCTGCATCGCCCGCTACGCGCGGATGGAGGGCGCCGTGGAGGGCGACACCCTGCGCCTGGCGACCGGCAGCGGCACCTTCCGCGCCCGCGTTCCGGACCCGGAGAAGGCCGAGGTCACGCTCTGGCTCGTCCCGCCGCGCGACCTCGCGCTCCGGCACCTCGAGCTGGAGAAGCCGCCCTACCGGCGGGTCGGGTTCGTCGACACCTCGACCCCGCATGTCGTGGCGCTCGTCGACGACGTGGAGGGGGTCGACCTGCAGCGCGAGGGCCCAAGCTTCCGGCGTGACTCGCGCTGGGACCCGCCCGGCGCGAACGCCAACTTTGTCAGCGTCCTGGACCGCCACACCGTCCGCATGCGGACGTACGAGCGCGGGGTCGAGGACGAGACCCTGTCATGCGGGACGGGCGCGACCGCGTCGGCCATCCTGACGACGCTGTGGGGGCTGACCGAGTCGCCCGTCACGGTGCGCACGACGGGTGGGATCCCGCTGATCGTCGACTTCACACGACCGCTGGACCCCGAGGCGCTGCCCGCCGACCCTCGCCTCACCGGCGACGCGCGGGTGATCTTCCGGGGGAGCCTGGAGGAGGTGTGAGGGCGCGTGTCCGGCTCATTCGAATCCGACCGCCCCGCCACGGTCCACGCCCTCTGACTCCACCGGCGCCGAAGATGAGAGATCAGAAACAAACTCGGGTGGACGGGGGATCTGGATGTCGAGATCTACGTCTCCGGTGATGAGCCGGGCGTCGCGGGCGTTCAAGAGCCAGCTCCAGAACCAGCTCGCCAGGACCTTCAGCCGATTTCGGAAGCCGATGAGGAACGCGATGTGAACGCCGCCCCACAGCAGCCAGGCAAGGAAGCCGCCCGTCCTGAACCGTCCGATCACGGCGACCGCCTTCGCCTTTCCGATGATCGCCATCGAGCCTTTGTCCCGGTAGACGAAGGCCTCTCGATGCGCGGGCATGGATCGTCCAGCGACCTCGCTCGCGATCGTCTGCCCCGCGAAGCGTCCCATCTGCATTCCGCCCTGCGCGACGCCCGGCACGGGCTCGCCCGTGTCGGCTGACGTCGCCGCCGCCATGTCGCCGACGACGAACACCTCCGGATGACCCGGGATCGTCAGGTCGGGACCGACGATCGCGCGCCCGGTACGGTCGAGCGGGACGCCGAGCGATCGCCCCAGTGAACTGGCCCTGACCCCGGCTGCCCAGAACACGTTCCGCACCGGGATGAACTCCTCGCCAATGTAGAGCCCTTCCCGAGTGACGCTGGTCACCGCCGAGTTCAAACGCACCTCGACCCCCATGCGCTCCAGGTCGCGCTGGGCGCGCGCGCTTAGCTCTGACGGGAAGGTAGGCAGCACCCGATCACCGGCCTCGAAGAGGATCACCCGGGTCGTCCGGGTGTCGATGTGCTTGTAGTCCCGCGGGATGGTCTGTCCGGCGACCTCCTTGATCGCCCCGGCCAGCTCGACGCCGGTGGGGCCCGCGCCGACGATTCCGAACGTCAAAGCCGCCCGGCGCGCCTCCGCGCTGCCTTCGTATTCGGCGGACTCGAAGGCCAGAAGGATGCGACGTCGCAGCTCCGTGGCATCCTCGAGGCTCTTGAGACCCGGGGCGATCATCTCCCACTCGTCATGGCCGAAGTAGGCATGCGTCGCGCCGGCGGCCAAGATGAGGTAGTCGTACCGGACGTGGCCGTCCTTCACGATCAGGTGCTGCCTTGCGGTGTCCACGCTGGTGATCCTGGCGAGCGCGACCTCGCAGTTCTTCACCCCGCGCAGGACCGTGCGGATGGGAGCGCTGATGTCCGCCGGCGACAGCGAGGCCGTGGCGACCTGGTAGAGCAGCGGCTGGAACACGTGATGGTTGCGGCGGTCCAGCAAGGTCACCTCGACCGGCGCGTCGGCCAGCGCCTTTGCCGCCGCGATGCCGGCGAAGCCCCCGCCGACGATGAACACCCTGGGGAGAGGTTTCGATGTCATGCACACAATCGCGTTACGTTGAAGGTGCACCAGCCTCCTGGAGACACGACTTCAGCGAAACGCACTTGACCGTTGATTGCTGGGCGCCGTAACGGCCGATAGCTTAACGGATTAACGACCGTTTACCCACGTGCGGCAAGGCGAAGGGGCGTTTCCGGCGAAGATGACCGAAGACCGCTACGATCCGCACGCCATCGAGCCCCGATGGCGCGAGGCGTGGACCCGGATGGACCTCTACGCCACCGACCTGGGGGGCGCCGAGCGCCCTTGCTACGCGCTGGTCATGCTGCCCTACCCGTCCGGGGACCGTCTCCACGTCGGGCACTGGTACCACTACGGCCCGGCCGACACGTGGGCGCGCTTCATGCGGATGCGCGGGTTCGACGTATTCGAGCCGATCGGCTTCGACGCCTTCGGCCTGCCGGCCGAGAACTACGCGGTCCGGACCGGCATCCATCCCCGGGATTCGACCGAGCGCAACGTCGCCAACATGATCGAGCAGCTCGAGCGGATGGGCGCCATGTGGGACTGGGACCACACCGCCAACACGAGCGATCCGTCCTTCTACCGCTGGACGCAGTGGATCTTTCTCGAGCTCTACCGGGCCGGCCTCGCCTATCGCAAGAACGCGCCCGTCTGGTGGTGCCCGCAGGACCAGACGGTGCTCGCCAACGAGCAGGTCCTGGAGGGGAACGTCTGCGAGCGCTGCGGAAGCCCGGTCGAGAAGAAGGACCTCACGCAGTGGTTCTTCCGCATCACCCGCTACGCCGACGAGCTGCTCGAGGACCTCGACGAGCTCGAGTGGCCGGAGCGGACCAAGGCCCTCCAGCGGAACTGGATCGGACGCTCGCCCGGGGTCGAAATCGACTGGCAGATCGAGGGGGCCGACCGCGCGATCCGGACGTTCACGACGCGACCCGACACGATCTACGGCGTAACCTTCCTCGTCCTGGCGCCCGAGCATCCGCTGGTCGACGAGATCACGAGCGACGAGCGCCGCGCGTCGGTCGAGGGCTACCGCGAGCGGACGCGCCGTCTTTCGGACATCGAGCGGGCTTCGACCGAGGGCGCCAAGACGGGCGAGTTCACGGGCGGTCACGCCATTCACCCGCTGTCGGGGGAGGGAGTCCCGATCTGGGTCGCGGACTTCGTGCTGCTGACCTACGGAACGGGTGCGGTCCAGGGGGTCCCCGCGCACGACGAGCGCGACTACGACTTCGCGAAGGCGATGGACCTGCCGATCCCGTGGGTGATCGAGCCCGACGATCCGTCCGAGAAGCCCGCGGACACGGCCTACACGGGTCACGGCGTCGTCCACGACTCGGGTCCCTATTCGGGGATGCGCTCCGCGGAGATGCTCGAGAAGGTGATCGACGACCTCGAGGCGGCGGGGAAGGGGGAGCGGAAGGTCAACTACCGGCTCCGTGACTGGCTCGTCTCCCGCCAGCGCTACTGGGGCGCGCCGATCCCGATCGTCCACTGCCCGGCGTGCGGCGAGGTGCCGGTGCCAGACGAGGAGCTGCCGGTCGAGCTGCCCTACGACGTCGATTTCTCGCTGGGGGCGGGAAAGAGCCCGCTCGAGCGCTCGGCGACATTCATGCAGGTCGAGTGCCCGAAGTGCGGCGGCCCCGCCAAGCGCGACCCCGACACCATGGACACCTTCGTCGACTCGTCGTGGTACTTCCTGCGCTACCTCTCACCCGACGACGACGAGCGGCCGTGGCCGCCGGACCTCTCCGAGCGGTGGCTGCCGGTCTACCAGTACTCCGGTGGGATCGAGCACGCGACCCTCCACCTCCTCTACGCGCGATTCATGATCAAGGCCCTGCGTGACCTCGGGCACGTGGAGTTCGACGAGCCCTTCCGAAGGCTCATCCACCAAGGGACGATCACCAACCAGGGCGCGAAGATGTCAAAATCCCACGGCAACGTGATCAGCCCCGACGAGTACATCGCCGAGTACGGGGCCGACGCGTTTCGCGCCTACTGCATGTTCGGGTTCGCCTTCAGCGAGGGGGGCGACTGGAAGGACGAGGGGATCCGCGCGGTGGCGGGGTGGCTCCAGCGGGTGTGGCGGCTTGTCCACCAGCATCGGGATCTCTGGGAGAAGGAAGCGCTCGAGACAGGGGATCCGGTGAGCGACGCCGCCCGGGATCTCGTCCTCGTTCGCCATCGCTCGGTCAAAGGCGCCACCGAGGACCTCGCTGCGTGGCAGTTCAACACCGCGATCGCACGCGTCATGGAGCTCGTGAACGCGTGCTATCAGTATGCCCCCGTCGACGCGCCGCGGCCGGCGAGCCTATCGGAGCCGCTCCTCAAGGAGGCGATCGAGACCGTGATACGCCTCGTTGCCCCGATGGCCCCGCATCTGGCCGAGGAGCTCTGGTCGATGATCGGACGCGGACCCTCCGTCGTGGACGCCGGCTGGCCCGAATTCAACCCCTCCGTGCTGGCGACGGGGGAGGTGACGATGGCGATCCAGGTGAACGGCAAGGTTCGGGAGCAGATGCAGGTCCCGCGCGATCTGCCCGAGGAAGAGGTCAAGGCGCGCGCGCTCGCCCACGGCCGGATCCCGACCTTGATCGACGGCAAGCCCCTCAAGAAGGCGATCGTCGTCCCCAACAAGCTGGTCAGCCTGGTCGTCTAACCGGGCACCCGCGAAGTACGTTTACATAGAGATGAAGACGACCACGCCCACCAACACCCGCTGGCGGGACTCCTACGGTCGCGCCTGGCGGATCTCGCTGGTGATCGCGCTGGCCTTCCACGCGGGGCTCCTGCTGCTCATGCCGCGCGGGTTCGCGGACCGGATCCACGCGACTCTGATCCCGAGCCCGATGATGCTGGTCCGTCCGGGTGGCCCCGGAAGCGAGATGCTGGCAGTGGAGCTCAGCGCGCCGAGCCCGGAGGAACCGGTCCAGGAGACACCGCCCGAGCCCGAGCCGGAGGAGGAGGTCGTGGAGGTGAGGCCGGCCGAGGTCCCCGAGGAGATGACGATCGCCGAGGTCGCCTCGACCCCCAGTGAGTCGGAGGGGACGGCTCGGGGCGTCCCGGAAGGCTCGGGCGCGACCGCGGCGGCCTCTGGCGGCGGAGGGTCGATCAGCCCGCCTCGCCCCGTGCACCTGGTCGTCCCGAGGGTTCCCGACGGGATCGACAAGAGCGAGGCGCACGGCCAGGCCGTCCACCTGCTGATCGAGGTCCTGGCCGACGGGACGGTGGGAGAGGTCCGGATCGAGCAGGGGACCCACTTCGCCGTGCTGGACAGCGCCGCCGCCAGCGCCGCGCGCCAGATGCGCTACATGCCCGCCACCCGCGGCGGCGCCGGGATCACGCAATGGACCCGCGCCGAGGTTCGGTTCTAGCCGGCTGGCGAGCGTCTGCCTTGACTCGCTCGTCGAGCGGCTCCTAGAATACCCCGACTGCGCCCTTGGTGGCCCCGTCCCCAATCGATCGAGGATTCATGCCGCAATCCCTGGCGCCGCGCGTCCTCGCGGTCCGTACCATCCCGAACGTCGCCGGACCGCTGGCCGACGCGCTGGGGCTGTCGGCCGAGCACGCGGCGGTCGGGTTTCTCACCGTCGACCAGGACGACCCGACCTACGTGGCGATCGACGAGGCCACGAAGAAGGCCGCCGTCGAGGTTGTCTACGCGCGCTCGTTCTATGGGGGTGCCCGCTATCCGTCGGGTCCCACGAGCGGGGAGACGCTCGCGATCCTGGCTGGTCAGCGGATCGGGGAAGTCGATGCGGGACTTGATGCTGCGATCTCCCACCTGGAGTCTCGTGTGAGCTATCGAACGGCCGACGGCAATGCGCCCCGGCCCTACTTCGCGCATCTGGTGGCCCAGACCGGGACCTATCTTTCGAAGCGAGTCGGGCTCGAGCCGGGAAGCGCGCTCGGATATCTCAAAGCCACTCCGCTCGAGGCGACCTATGCCTTGGACCAGGCGCTCAAGTCGGCGGACGTCGAGATGGTCGAGTGGATGGGGCCGCCGACGCCGACCAACATGGCGGGCGCGCTCGTGACCGGCACCGAGGCCGACTGCCGCGCCGCCTGCGAGGCCTTCGAGCAGGCCGTGCTCGGCGTCCACCGTGACCCCGTGAGGTACTGAAGTGGCTGGAATCGCGCTCGGGCTGATCGAAACCAAGGGGTTCGTGGGTGCCACCGAGGCCGCTGACGCCATGGTGAAAGCCGCGCCCGTGACGATCCTCAAGAAGGAATACGCCGAGGGCGGGCTCGTGACGATCCTGGTCCGGGGCGACGTGGCGGCGGTCAAGGCGGCGACCGATGCCGGGGCGGTCGCGGCGGCCCGGGTCGGCGAGCTGGTCTCGGTCCACGTGATCGCGCGCCCCCACGAAGCGACCAACCTCCTCCTCGATGTCCTTCCGGGGAACCGCACGATCGGGACCTATCCGATCGCCCACGTCCTGGAGGGCCGTGCGGGATCGGCGGCGGGCGCGAGGAGAAAGGCGACGACCGCGGCGCCCACGCGCCGCTACGGTGTCCCGGCTGGCGGAGGGGAGGGCGTCGGCCCCGCCAACGACCTCGAGCGGCGCTGCGTGACGGCGATCCGTCGCGCGGGTGACGGCGGCATCACCCTGCCCGAGCTCGGCGAGGCGCTGGACACCGAGTGGCGGCGCCTCATCAGTCCCGTGAAAAGCCTCCTCGATCGAGGAGCGATCGAGAAGGTCGAGAGCCGCTACTATCCGGCCGGCTAGGCGATGGCCCGTCCCTATACGATCGTCTTCGCCAACGCCAAGGGCGGCGTGGGGAAGACGACATCGGTCGTCCACGTGGCGGGGGCCTTCGCCGAAACCGGGGCCGACACGGTGGTCATCGACCTGGATCCGCAGGCCTCGGCGACCCGCCACCTGGGGCTCGACCCCGATGCCCACGAACTCACCATCACCGACGTTCTCATCGAACCGTCGGCGGGTGTTGCGCGGGCGATGGTCGCCACCCGCTACGAGCGGCTCGCCTGCGTGCCGGCCCATGAAAGTCTCGGGGAGATGGAGTCCGAGCTTTCGGTCATCGGGGGCCGCGAGGACCTTCTCCACGACGCATGGAAGGCGGATCCGCCGTCCTGCCGGGTGGCGGTGATCGACGTCCCGCCGGCGCTTTCCCTCTACACCGTGAATGCGCTGCGACTGGCGGACGGCGTCGTGATCCCGGTGCAGACCCATCCCTTCGCGCTTAGCACCGTGCCGCGGACTCTCGACCTCGTCGACCGGGTACGGCGCCGTCTCAACCCGGCCCTCAGGCTTCTCGGCTATCTGGCGACCCTCTACGATCGGCGGACGCGGGTGGCCCGCGAATGTCTCGGTCGGATGGAGGCGGAGTGGGAGGACGATCTTCTCGACGCCGTCATCCCGACCAACGTCGCGCTGGCGGAAGCCGCGCGCGAGGGAAGGCTCCTCTACGAGACCGATCCCGATTCCGCGGGCGCTGCCGCCTACTACGATGCGGCCCGCGAGATCGCCGAGCGGATGACGGTCGGGCGCGCCCGGGCGGCCCGGGGAGACGCCGCGTGAGCCCGCCCGTCCCGTTGGACGATGGAGGCGAGGGGTGAGCCGCTCGGTCGTATCTGCCAACGACGTCCGTGCGGCGCGCAGGCGCGGCGAGACCGGGCTGTCCGTCCCGCAGGGCGCGATCGTCACCCCGCTCGCGCGGGAGGAGGCGGAGCGCTTCGGGATCGAGCTGTCCCAGGCGGGCGAGGGACCTGCGGCCGCCCCGGTCGGGAGCGAGCACGTGCCGACGTGCGACCCCGACGATCTGGAGCGTCTGGTGGAGCAGGTGAAGGCGCGGGTGCCGGGAGCCGATCCGGCCCAGGTGCGGGAGATCGCCCGCCGCGTCCTGGAGCGCTGGCGCGAGTGACCGCGGCCGATTTGATCGGCGATCTCCACCGACGGGCGCGCGATGTGGGCCCCCGCACCGTCGTTCTCGCGGATGGCGCGGACCCGCGGGCGGTCCTGGCGGCGCGCAGGCTCGTCGATGATCGGATCGCCCGGGCCATTCTTTTGGGCGACGCCATCGCCGTCGACGAGGCCGCCGACCGCGCGGGCGTCCGGCTCGATGGGATCGAGCGGATCGCCCCCGCCGGCTCGCCACGGCTGGACGTCTACGCCGAGGAGTATGCCAGGCTCCAGGAGGGGAGGGGGCACAAGGTCTCGGCTTTCGAGGCCCGCACCGCGCTGGAGAGCCCGCTCTTCTTTGGTGCTTTTCTGGTCCACCGGGGCGAGGCCGACGCGTGCGTGGCGGGCAACCTCTCGACCAGCGCGGACACCGCGCGCGCCGCGATCCGCGTGATCGGCCCGGCCCCCGGGATCCGCACGGTGTCGTCGGCCTTCCTGATGATCGGTCCCGGCCAGGCCCTCACGTTCGCCGACTGCGGGGTCGTTCCCGAGCCGACACCGTCCCAGCTCGCCGATATCGCGATGGCGAGCGCGGAGACCCACCGCACCTTGACCGGAAAAGAGCCGCGGGTGGCGTTGCTCTCGTTCTCGACCCGGGGGAGCGCCCGGCACCCGGCGGTCGAAAGGGTCGTCGAGGCCACCCGGCTCGTGCGCGAGCGGGCGCCCCGCCTGGCGGTGGACGGGGAGCTTCAGGTGGACGCCGCGATCGTTCCGGTGGTGGCCGATAGCAAGGCGCCGGGGAGTCCGCTCGGGGGTCG
>JBOHRW010000005.1:0-4907 GCA_050732935.1 Gemmatimonadota bacterium | reverse complement strand
CGGGACGATGAGGTACTTGCCTCTTTCCAAGCGCTCCAACCAGCCCTTGGCTTCCAACGTGTGCAGCCGAGACGGTGTGTTGGGATCGTCCTTCCATTGTCGATACGCATCCTGGATGGTGAAGATGTTCTTGTCCTCGCTGGCTAGAGAGAGGAGCAAGTCGGCTTCTTCCGAGCTGAGGCTAGTTATATTCCGTGACTTGTATAGATAGTTTGATCTAGAAGCAATCTTCATGTATCGAAGTATAGAAATAACGCTGTTGGGAGTCGAGGCCTCTGGCGCGGAACCCATGAACCACTCGTGGGGGAAGATCTTTTCGAGGCGGTCCAGCACAAGCTCCGGGCGCGGCAGACCCCGCCACGGCGGCTGGCCTCGGAGAACCTCCTGGTGGGCCTCACGCGCTGCGGTCGCTGCGGCGCTTCGATGTTCGTTCAGCGGCCGGGCAACGCCGCCAAGTGCCATTATCGCTACTACGCCTGCGCTCGGCGGGTAGACGACCGCTCCTGCCCCCAGCCCTACATCCCGCCACCCGTCTGGAAGGGGCGGTGATCGGCAAGCTCCAGGAGCTCGCTGCCCGCCCCGAGCGCATCCGGCCCTTCCTCAACCGGGAGATCCGGCAGCTGCGAGCCGGGAGACAGGAGCTCGAGCGTCGCGCCACGGCGCTCGACCGCCAGATCGCCGAGCTGGAGGGCCGTCAGCGCGAGACGATGGACTGGCTGGCCGAGACCCTGCCGGGGAAGGCCGCGGCCCGCAAGCTCAACGAGAAGATCGAGATCGTGGAGCAGGAGAAGTGCTGTTCGTGCTGTTCTGCGCGATCCTCCTCCCTCTGGCCGCCTGCGACGACGATGACGGCATGACCGGTCCGCCGGACGACGGCGACAATGGCGGCGGCCCAACCATTGAAGTGGTAGCGACCATCCCGAGCGCCGTCCTCATGGGCCGGATACACCGAACCGTATACTTGCAGTTAGGCGTCGGCCAGCGGGAGCTCGATCTCGACGCCCGCGGGCACGTAGATCATCGTCCCGCCCGAGACGAAGACGCCGTGGAGCGCCGCCAGCTTGCCGAATTCCAGCATGACCGCCGCTGGTCATGAAGTAGCGCTGTATGATCTCGGGGTGGTCGCGGACGGAGGTCTGGAAGTCGAGGAAGAGGACCCCCTTCGCCTCGCCGCCGGCTACCATGGCAGCCGCGTCACGCTGGACGTCCCGATGACGATGCTGGGAGGCGACGCGCTGGTCGACCTGGCGCTCATCGTGGGGACGATCGCCGAAGCGACCGACGTGGTGCCGAACGCGGGGGTGGTGCGGGTGGGGCCCGGAAGCGGGCCCGGTTTTGCGCCAGGGTCCACCCTCGTCTACCTGGCCACGATGGCCCCGCGTTTGCCGCGGTCTCGGGCGGCTCCTAGCTTCGCCTGGATGGCATCATCCGGGAATCTCCCCTCCCTATCATTGACGACCGCCTCGGACAGCTATATCCGCCAGACGTTCCTCCGGACGCGCCGCTCGGTGGACGAGGGGCTCGTTTCGGAGGCGGAGTACCTCCATTCACTCGCCGAGCGGGAGGGTGCGTCGGTCATGACAGACCCGCCGGGGACGTACCTCGAGCCGGTCGGCGAGGCGATCCCGCCGTCCTTCATGGAGGAGTTCCTGCTGGTCCCGTTCGCGCGCCCGGGGACGGGGCCGCCCAGCGTGGCGATCGCTCGCGAGCTCGATCCGGCGACTCGTCGGGAGCTGGCCGCGGTGCTGGGTGAGGCACCCGCTCTCGTCGTCGCGGACAAGGCTACGGTGCTGGGGCTGATCGACGCGCTGTACCGCGGCCGCGACGGTCTGGTGGAGGGAGTGGAGGTCGAGGGTCGGACGGCGAGCGGGGTCGAGGTCTCCGAGGAGGCGCGGGACCTCGCCAACCAGCCGCCCGTCATCCGGCTCGTCAATTTCCTGATCCACGAGGCGCACCGGAAGGGGGCCAGCGACATCCACCTCGAGGCCCTGGAGGACGAGCTCAAGGTCCGCTACCGTGTCGATGGCACGCTCCACGACATCACTCATCCGCCCAAGCGGTATCAGGCCGCGATCCTGTCGCGCATCAAGATCCTGGCTGACCTCGACATCACCGAGCGGCGCCGCCCGCAGGACGGGCGGCTGCGGACGCGGATCGACGACCACGCGGTCGACCTCCGGATCTCGACCGTGCCCACACTGCATGGCGAGAGCGTCGTGATCCGGCTGCTCGACCAGGAAACCCTGCGGCTTCCGCTCGACGAGCTGGGGTTCGACGCCGGGACGCTCGCCGGCTTCCGGCGGCGGGTAGAGGCCCCGAACGGCATCGTCCTGGTCACCGGCCCCACGGGCAGCGGCAAGACCACGACCCTCTACGCGGCGCTCGCCCGCCGCAACCGGCCGGAGGTCAAGATCGTGACGATCGAGGACCCGGTGGAGTACCAGCTCGCGGGCGTAAATCAGGTCCACGTGCGGCCGGACATCGGCCTCACGTTCGCCCACGGCCTGCGCTCGCTTCTGCGCCAGGATCCGGACATCCTGATGGTCGGCGAGATGCGCGACTTCGAGACCGCCGCGATCGCCATCCAGGCCGCGCTCACCGGCCACCTCGTCTTCTCGACCCTCCACACCAACGACGCTCCCGGCAGCGTGACGCGGCTGCTCGAGATGGGCGTCGAGGACTACCTCGTCGCCTCGACCGTCACCTCGATTCTTGCCCAGCGGCTGGTGCGCCGGGTGTGCCGGGCCTGCGCGGTGGCGGTGGATGCCCGCGCGCTGGGGCCTGCCGAGCGGGCCCTGCTCGGCCCCCCGGACGGGGCGTGGCGGCTACGGCGGGGAACCGGCTGCGAGGCCTGCGACGCGACCGGCTATCGGGGCCGGACGGGGATCTTCGAGCTCCTGCTCGTCGACGAGGCGATCCGCCAGGCGATCGCCGATCACGCCCCGGTCGACCGCCTGCGCGCGCTGGCGCTGGAGGGGGGGATGCGGACGCTGCGGGAGGACGGGCTCAGGAAGGCGCGGGAGGGGGTCACCACCGTCGAGGAGGTGCTGCGGGTGACCGGCGAGGAGGAGGCCAACGGATGACCCCCTTCAGCTATCAGGCGGCGACGGCCGAGGGGCGGCTGGTGTCGGGCCAGCTCGAGGCCGGCTCGCCCGACGCGGTGCGATCGGAGCTCCGCCGGCGCGGCCTCTACCCGGTCGAGGTGCGGGCGGCGGGCGGCAGGGCCGGTGGATGGATCGCGTGGGCCGGCCTGCACTCGCGGCTCGCGCCGCGGCCCTCGGCGGTCGAAATCAGCCGCGAGCTGGCCGCTCTCCTCGCCGCCGGCCTCACACTCGACCGCTCGCTCGGCCTGCTGGGCGACGTTTTTCGCGATCCCGCGACCGCCGAGCTCTTGACGGACCTCCGCGGCCGGCTCCGCCGCGGCGAGCCCTGGTCCACGGCGCTGGCCGCCCATCCGGCGGTGTTCCCCGAGGCCTACGTCCGGGTGGTCGCCGCTGGCGAGGAGGCCGGACGATTGGACGTGGTTGTGGGCTCGCTGGCCGCCCATCTGGAACGGAGAGCCGAGCTGCGCGACCGGATCCGCGGGGCGCTCCTCTACCCGGTCCTCATGGCGGGGGTGGGTGGCCTGGCGCTCCTCGTCCTGCTCGTCTTCGTGCTCCCGAAGTTCGTCGCTATCCTCGAGGAGGCGGAGCGCGGGCTGCCGGTGTCGACCGCGATCCTGCTGGGTGCCGGCCGGTTGGTCGGGGAGCACGGCTGGCTGCTGGCCCTGCTCGCCGCCGCGGCCGCCGCCGGGCTCGATCGATGGCGCCGTACCCCGGCGGGGCGCCGCTACGTGGCCCGCCTGGACCTGCGGGCGCCGGTGTGGGGGAGCCTGCGGCGCGAGGCGATGGTCGCCCGCTTCGCCCACACACTGGCGCTCCTCCTGAGGAGCGGCGTCCGCGTGCTCCCCGCCCTCGAGACGGCGTCGCGAACGGTGGGGAACATCATCGTGCGGGAACGGCTGGAGCGGGCGGGGGATCAGGTGCGGAAGGGGGAGACTCTGGCCGCGGCGCTGGTGGCCGAGGCGGTGCCGTTTCCCGCCCTCGCCGCGCGGATGATCGGGGTCGGGGAGGAGAGCGGCGCGCTCCCCGACATGCTGGAGAAGGTGGCGGCGGTCTTCGACCGGCGCGTCGAGCGGCGGTCGGACCGGCTGGTCGGGCTGATCGAGCCGGGCTTGATCGTCGCCTTCGGCGTGGCGGTCGGCTTCGTGGCGGTGGCGATGATCCAGGCGGTCTTCCGCGTCCAGCAGGCCCCGCTGTGAGGGGCGAGTCGCCGCGCCGCTCGGTTCTGCCCGCCGGCGGGTTCACGCTGATCGAGCTGATCGTCGTCCTCGTAGTCCTCGGGCTCCTGGCCGCACTGGTGGGCCCCCAGCTCTTCGACCGGGTTTCGGGCGCCAAGTGGGAGACGGCGCGGGCTCAGCTCGAGCTGTTCGGCATCGCCCTCGACAACTACCGGCTGGACAACGGCGCCTATCCGACGACCGAGCAGGGGCTGGCGACGCTGAACACCCGGTCCACCGTGCCGCCCGCGCCGTCCGACTGGCGGGGGCCGTATCTCAGGAAGCGGGTGCCCGACGATCCGTGGGGGCGGCCCTACGTCTACGCCAGCCCGGGAACGCACGACCCGCGCGGCTACGACCTCGTGTCCTACGGGCGCGACGGCGAGCCCGGCGGGACCGGCGAGGACGCCGACGTGGCGAGCTGGGAATGACGCGCGAGGGGTTCACGCTGATCGAGCTCGTCGTGGTGTTGGCGATCGTGGGGATCGTCGCGGCCATGGCCGTCCCGAGCCTCGCCTCCGTGCTCCGCGACCGGCCGGAGGACCAGGCGGTGGCCGCAGTGACGGGCGCCCTGGCCGGGGCCCGCGCC
>JBOHRW010000004.1:0-3053 GCA_050732935.1 Gemmatimonadota bacterium | reverse complement strand
TCACCAGGAGGCATGCCGGGATCCAGTCAGCGCGGCGCCGTCGCCGGACCGCTGGACTCGTTTCGCTCGCACGCGCACCGAATCTTGTCTGTCGCATCATCTCTCCTCTCGTGTCTCCTCGAATCATCGCTCCCTGGCGGGTGCCTCCGAGGGCGAAACCCTGCCCATCGCGGCTAAGGATGGGAGCAGGGCGTTTCGTAAGCGTTTGACGGTCGTAAAAGGATGCGCTGGGCGATGCGGGCGGGGGATGCTATCCGAGCTCGATCTCCCCGCCTTGCCTCCGCAGCCGACCGAGGCCCACCGCCGCCCGCAGCTCGAGCGCCCTGGCCTTCTGCAAGCGGGCCACCTCGAGGGCCTTCCGGAACGAGGCTTCGGCGTGGGCCTCGGAACCGCCACGCGCCAGCAGGAGTTCGCCTTCGAGCCGATACAGCTCCGCATCCTTCCAGCGTTCTCCGCTCGCCTCCGACACCGCGAGCGCCTCACCGATCGGGGCGAGGCCTTCGTCGATCCGTCCCACCCTTGCCTGGGCCTCCGGCGAGCAAGCCGAGGTAATACGAGCGCCTGAGCTCCGCTCCCGTGGCCCGCATCTCGGCCAGGCCATCGCTGATCTGTGCGATTCCGGCCTCGACCTCCCCGCCTTCGGCCAGCGCCCAACCCCGAATGATGGCGCCCCAGGCCCGATAGTACGGGAATCCACCTCCCGTGCTCTCTCATCGGCCGCCTCCCGCTCGCGGCGGAACTGGTGCAGCATGGCAGCATAGGCGAGAGCGATCGCAAGGGTAGAACGATGGGAGAGCTCACCGGTGCAGCGCACGATCAGCGCAGGCCGCCTGTCGATCATCGCAAACTCCCGCCCTATTCGAATAGGATCGGTGGCTTCCCCGGCGATGCTATCCTCTTTTGCGACATGGTGTCGGACTCCTTCCCTCGAAAGACGTGGGTACCTCCCCTGGACGAAACGCAGCCAGGTAGCCCGCGCAGTGTCGCCTTTGAAGGAAGCTTAGGACTTCACCATTGGAATCGAATGGCTAAAAGGCTCGGATGGCGTCCGTTTGCCTGAAGGCGGGCCCGAAAG
Organism: Gemmatimonadota bacterium; assembly: GCA_050732935.1. Classification (GTDB taxonomy): domain Bacteria; phylum Gemmatimonadota; class Gemmatimonadetes; order JACCXV01; family JAHWKZ01; genus DASRVA01. Next base: position 1,978 of record JBOHRW010000004.1, on the reverse strand, counting down.
GTGGCCTTTACGCCGAAACCGGCTGGCCTGCCATCTCGCGCACGGCCCCGGCGATCCGCTCGGGCGTGAAGCCGAACTTCTCCATGTTGGTCGCGCCGGGCGCCGAAGCCCCGAAGCGGTCGATCGCGATGATGCGGCCGTGGTCGCCGACCCACCGCTCCCAGCCCAGCGATGCTGCGGCCTCCACCGAGACGCGCGCGGTGATCGAGGGCGGGAGCACCTCGTCCCGGTACGCCGCCGGCTGGGCTTCGAAGATCTCCCACGATGGCATCGAGACGACGCGCACGCGGAGCCCCTCCTCGGCCAGCAGCGCCTGGGCTTCGAGCGCCTTCCAGACTTCGCTGCCGGTCGCGATCACGATCGCCTCGGGATCGCCGTCGGTCGGGTCGGCCAGCACGTATGCGCCCCGGGCCAGCTCGCTCGCCGGCGCCCGGCCCTCGCGGTCGATCACGGGCAGCTTCTGTCGGGAGAGGACGAGCGCCGTCGGGCCCTCCGTGTGGGTCATCGCCCAGCGCCAGGCCTCGGCGGCCTCGTTGGGATCCCCCGGCCGGATGACGGTCATGTGCGGCATCGCCCTCAGCGAGGCCAGATGCTCGATCGGCTGGTGGGTCGGGCCGTCCTCGCCCAGCCCGATCGAGTCGTGGGTCCAGTGGAAGACCACCGGCAGCTCGGCGATGGCGGCCAGCCGGACCGCCGGCCGCATGTAGTCGCTGAAGACGAAGAACGTGGCGCAGAACGGACGCACGCCCCCGTGGTACGCCATGCCGTTGGTGATCGATCCCATCCCGTGCTCGCGGACCCCGTAGTGGAGGTTCCGCCCGGCGCCGGTCTGGCCGTCGAAGTCGGCCGCCTCCTTCAACGTGGTCTTGGTGGATCCCGCCAGGTCGGCGTCACCGCCGATCAGCCACGGCACGCGCTCGGCGATCGCGTTGAGGGCCTTGCCGGCGGCCACGCGGGTGGCCTCCTTGTCGCCCGCCTCCCACGCGGGGAGATCCGCGTCCCAGCCCTCGGGTAGTTCGCGCGACCAGGCGAGGCGCCACTCCTCGGCGAGATCCGAATGTTCCTCCGCCCAGCTCGCGAGATTCTCCTTCCACTCCGCGTGCACTGCCCCTCCACGCCCCGTGGCGTCCATGTGCTCGCGCACCTCGGCCGGCACGTAGAAAGTGTGGTTGGGCCATTCCCAGCCGAGCGCCTTCTTGGTGAGGACGACCTCGTCCTCGCCGAGCGGCTCGCCATGCGCCTGGTGCGTGCCGGCCTTGTTCGGCGAGCCGTACCCGATCGTGGTGTTCACGATGATCAGCGAGGGGCGGCCGGTGTTGGCGCGTGCGGCCGAGATCGCGTCGTCGATGGCCTCGAGGTCGGTGTTGCCGTCCTCGACCTCGAGGACGTGCCAGCCGTACGCCTCGTAGCGCTTGCCCGTGTCTTCCCGGGTCGATTGCGAGAGCGGGCCGTCGAGCGTGGTCTGGTTGGAGTCGTAGAGCACGATCAGGCGCCCCAGGTTGTAGAACCCGGCGATCGCGCTGGCCTCCTGGCCCACGCCCTCCATCAGGTCCCCGTCCGAGGCGATGACGTAGGTCCAGTGGTCGACGATCTCGTGACCGGGTCGGTTGAAATGGTGGGCCAGCCAACGCTCGGCGATGGCCATCCCGACGGCGTTCGAGATCCCCTGGCCGAGAGGGCCGGTGACCGCCTCGACGCCTGGGGTCAGGTGGCTTTCCGGATGGCCGGGGGTCTTCGAGCCCCATTGGCGGAAGTCCTCGAGCTCCGACATGGGGAGGTCATAGCCGGTGATGTTGAGCAGCGAATAGAGCAGCGCCGAGCCGTGGCCCCCCGAGAGAACGAAGCGGTCGCGGTCGGGCCAGGCATCGTCGGCCGGATCGTGCTTGAGGTGCTTCTGCCAGAGCACGTAGGCCATGGGCGACGCGCCCAGCGGCAGCCCCGGGTGGCCGGACTCGGCGGCCTGGGGCTGGTCGATCGA
>JBOHRW010000003.1:0-23350 GCA_050732935.1 Gemmatimonadota bacterium | reverse complement strand
GTTCTCAGGCCGACTGGATGAGGCCGATGACGTTGCCGTCTGCGTCCCTCACGGATGCGATCAGCTTGCCCCCACCGACATCCTTGACCTCATGCTGGGCTTCCGCGCCGGCGTCGAGGAGCGCCTTCACGCTTCTCTCGAGGTCGTGGACCTGCCAGTAGCCGACAGGGCCCGTCATCCCCTTGCTGTGCCTCGTCCATCGAGGGCTTCATGCCCAGGAGCCCGCTGTACAGGGCCTTCGCCTTCGCAAGGTCCTTGATGGGGTAGATGATCGCCTTGATGCCTTCGGTCATTTGTGTCCTCCTCATGGTTGGCGTCACACGACGTGCTTCCGTCCGTCAGTGCTATGACGGAGCGCTACGAGGAAATGTGACAAATGGATGAGCACGGAGAGCTGGCGAGCGTCCGTCGCTCACCGTTCGCTGATATCTCCGCTGAGCATGGGCTTGACATCGATGATCGGAGTCCCATCCAACGCATCGAGATTGCGCACCCGCATTCGTCGTCCGTCGATGGCGATGATCTCGACCAGGTGTAATCCGATGGGATTCGGGCGGTGAGGAGAGCGCGTACTGAAAACGCCTTCCTGCGCCCGGGAGAAGTCCCCCATCGGTCAGGGGAGACTCCACCTTCCCGATGGCCGTCACCTCAAAACTCGTCACGTTCCTCTCCCTGTCACTAAACCGAAATTCCGCAATACATCCCCCAGAGTCCTGGTGGCGTCGAGCAGGCGGCGCTCGGTCGAACCGCCGAACCCCAGCAGCAATCCGCTCCGACGAGCCGTCCCCGCGTAACAGGTGGAGAGCGCCGTCGCCGTCAGGCCACGCTCGGCTATGCGCCGGACGACGTCCCCGTCGTCGAGCCCCGCCGACAGCAGCGACGCCACGTGGAGCCCGGCATCGGCGTTGTGAACGGTGAGCCGGTCACCGCAGTACCGAGCCAGGCCGGTGAGCAGCGCGTCGCGCCGTTCCCGGTACACCCCGCGCATGCGGCGAAGATGCCGGGCAAAGTGACCCTCGCGCAGAAACTCCGCGAGCGCCAGCTGGTACAGCGAAGGGGGAAAGAGATCGAACGCTTCTCGCGCATCCACGAACCGCTGCCAGAGCGACTGCGGCAGGACGACGTACCCCACCCGCACGGCGGGAAAGAGCACTTTGCTGAACGTGCCGATATAGATCACCCGCTCGTTCGCATCTATCCCCTGGAGCGCGCCTAGCGGGCGACTGACGTAGCGATATTCGCTGTCGTAGTCGTCCTCCAGCACCCACGCCTCTCGGCGGACGGCCCAGTCCAGCAGCGCGAGCCGGCGGGCGGCGGTCATCGACGTCCCGAAGGGATACTGGTGCGACGGCGTGACGTACGCCGCGCGCACCCGCCCGCCGCGCCTTTGGAGCGAGTCCACACTTATTCCCTCCTCGTCCACACGCACCGACACCAGCTCCGCCCCGCCCGCAGCCAACGCGGCCCGCGCGCCGGGATAGCCCGGCTCTTCCACTGCCACCCGGTCCCCGCGCGCCAGGAGCACCGCGGTGGCCAGGCGAAGCGCCGCCTGGGAACCGGAGACGATGAGGACCTGCTCGGCCTCGCACCGAACCGCGCGCGCGGCGCGCAGATGTTCCGCGATGGCCGCGCGCAGGGGAACCAGCCCCGCCGGATCACCATAGGCCATCTCCTCATGCGTCAGCGCGTGCGCGTGCCGCGCCACCAACCTGGCCCACGCGGCATGGGGAAACTGGTCCAGCGCTGGAAGACTCATCCGGAACGGGCCCAGCCCTCCTTCGTCACGCGTCCGGGGCAGCGGACGGGGAACCCGGGGAGCCGCGCTCGGGCGCGTGGCGGCCTGGGACACGGGGGGACGCAGGAAATCGTCCGGGAGCGCGGCGCTTACGAACGTGCCCGACCCGACCCGGCCATCGAGGTAGCCCTCGTGCCGCAGCTGATCGAAGGCCGTCAGCACTGGCAGGCGCGACACGTCGAGATCCGCGGCCAGGGCCCGCGTCGAGGGAACCCGCTGCCCGGGGCGCAGCAGGCCCTCGAGGATGGCCCGCCGGAACCCTTCGTAAATCTGGCGGTGGATTGGAATGCCGAGGGACCGGTCGATGGGAAGATGCAAAGTGGTCATGGACGCAATATACGGATTGGCGATGGTGACAGTACCGATTTCCCCGATATTTCAGAGGGCGATGCCCCTCATCTCGCGCTGAAGCCTGCCACCCAACCGACCGATGCAGAGACGAATGTGAGGATATCATGATGGACGCGCTCAAACGTTCGCGAGTTTATCTCCTAGTGTGCGGCCTGGTTGTCGCCCTGCAACCCCTTCCCGGGCTCGCACAGTCGAGTTCGGACGCCTCGAGAACAAGCCTTCCACAGACTCTCGAGGACCAGAACGGGCAGAACGATTTTGACTTCGAGATTGGGACCTGGGTAACTCACCTGTCGCTACTCCAGAATCCCTTGACCGGCTCCGCAACGTGGGTCGAGTATGAGGGTATTACCGTCGTCCGGAAGGTCTGGGATGGTCGCGCCAACCTGGTGGAGCTCGACGTGGATGGCCCAGCGGGTCGCATTGAGGGTCTGAGCCTTCGTCTGTACAATCCCGAATCCCGCCAGTGGAGCCTCAATTTCTCCAACAGCAGGGGCGGCACCCTGAGCCCACCCGTGATCGGGGATTTCAAGAATGGACGCGGCGAGTTTTACGGCCAGGAAATGATCGACGGTCGAGCGATCTATGTTCGATTCGTGATCTCGGACATCACTCCGAATTCGGTCCGTTTTGAACAGTCATTCTCGGATGACGGGGGCAAGACATGGGAAGCGAACTGGATCGCGACAGACACCCGGGTAGAAGAAGCATCTGGCGCCGCGCCCTGAATTCCGCTGCATCCCAAATCAGCGCCGCGGGGCAGCGATGGCATCTGGTCGCAACCCATCCACGGAGAGGGAGGCTGAATTGAAACGCACAACGCAGTCCAGGAACAAGACGAAGCTGCGGAGCTCCAGCGATGTGGATGCGTATCTGGCCTCCCTGCCGACCGACTCCCGGTCGGCGCTTCAGCAGCTCCGCAAAGCCATCGCTGCAGTGGCGTCCGGTGCCGAAGAGGGTTTCAGCTACGGGCTCCCGGCGTTCCGGCTCCAGGGGCGACCGCTTGTGTGCTACGGTGCTTCCAGGAATCACTGCAGCTTCTACCCGATGAGCCCTGCCGTGATAGAGAAGCACGCGCGCGACCTGAAGGCGTACGACATCTCGAAAGGCACGATCCGATTCTCTCCGGAGAAGCCCCTGCCGTTGCCTCTGTTGCGAAAGCTCGTCAAGGCCAGGATCGCGGAGCTTCAGAAGGCCCGGGAAGTGAGCCGATGAGTTTGAGGCCGATCCACGGGTCCTGACTCATGAAAGTGCAGTGGAGGAAGGCGCGTCCGAGAGCTACGATCGTCTCGCCGAGTACCTGCGCACGTTGGCTTGAGGCGGGTGCGCCCCTCGAAGGAGTGTGGGCTGATGTTCCGCCTAGCGAACGGTGGCCGCGGCGATTAGAATCGTTCGGGCCAGGGGGTGCGGTCCCGGGTCCCGCCTGCGAAGCGTATTTTCATCACCCAGCCATTGAGGGAACCACTTGCGGAGTACAGTCATGAGTCTCTTGGACATCGCCGCGGTCATCGCCGCTGCGATTTCCAGCACGGCGGCCTGCGGCGCGACCGCCGGGGCATCCTCGGACACCATGCCTTCCACTCACGTCCCCTCCCCCGAGGCGGCGGCCCGGGCCGACAGCGTGCGGCAGTCATACACGCCCGCCGACGTGGAATTCATGACGGGCATGATCCACCATCATGCCCAGGCGCTGGTGATGGCCGGCATGGCTCCCACGCATGGCGCGAGTCCTCCGATCGAGGTCCTTGCCGAGCGGATCATCAACGGACAGAAGGGCGAGATCGCGTTGATGCAGCGCTGGCTCAGCGATCGGAACGAACCGGTGCCGCAGCCGGAGCCCGTGGGCACGCACACCTCGATGCAGAGCGGCGACCACACGATGCACCACATGCCCGGGATGCTCACCGCGGCGCAGCTCGAGGAGATGGAGGCGGCCCGCGGCGCCGAGTTCGATCGCCTCTTCCTGACCTACATGATCCAGCACCACCGAGGTGCCCTCACCATGGTGGACCAGCTCTTCAGCACCTATGGAGCCGGACAGGGCGATGCCATCTTCAAGATCGCCTCCGGCATCGGGGCCGATCAGACCAGCGAGATCGATCGCATGCAGTCGATGCTCCGTGAGATGATGTTCGAAACCGCTGACTCCCCGTGATCGTATTGCCCACGATTCGCCGTTCACCCCTTCAATGGAGTCGCCCATGCGCACCATTTCCCTGACCGTCCGCTTGGTCGCCCTCGCGACCGTCGTGGTTACGCTCGCCTCCTGCGCAACCTCGTCATCCGTACGAACGTCTGCTTCATCGGGGTCGCCTCCGGCGATGTCCACGCCGGCGACGTCCAATTCCCCGCCCGATTCCTCCGATCCGCGCGTCGGGCTTCGCGCGGGCGGGGCCGACGCCGAGCAGGCTATCTGGAATCTCCGGCTCCTCTCGGCCACACCGGCGGCCGAGCCGTTCGCGGGGGTCACGAACTCCGACCTCGCGTTCATGGGTGACTATGCGATCCAAGGCAATTACAACGGGTTCCAGGTCTGGAACATCTCGGATCCGGCCGACCCCGTTCTACGGACCGGCTATTTCTGTCCAGCCTCGCAGAGCGACGTCTCGGTCTACCAGAACCTGCTCTTCGTGTCGGGAGAGGGCTTGAGCGGGCGCATCGACTGCGGCGGCCAGGGCGTGGCGGATACCGTCAGCAGCGCGCGGCTGCGCGGGCTCCGCATCTTCGACATCAGCGACATCGACAACCCAGTCAATGTCGGGAACGTGCAGACGTGCCGTGGCTCCCACACCCACACGGTGCTGGTCGATCCGGACGACGACGAGAATGTCTACGTCTACATCTCGGGCTCCTCCAGCGTCCGCTCGCCAAGCGAGCTCCCGGGGTGCTCGGAAGCGATGCCGGAGGAGGACCCGAACACGGCGCTCTTCCGGATCGAGGTCATCAAGGTTCCGCTGGCCCATCCCGAGCAGGCGGCCATCGTCTCCTCGCCAAGGATCTTCGACGATCTCGAGCCCGCTCCCACCCACGGCGAGTCGGAGGCGGACAAAGCCGCACGCGAGGCGGCTCTCGCCGAAGCCCGCGAGACCGGCGGCTTCATCGTGACGATCGAAGGTCAGGAGCAGGCCTTGTCATCGGGATTCGTCGATCAGATCCTGGAGAGCATCGTCGAGGCGCGAGGCGGCACCGGATCTCCGACCGCTGCCGACAGCGCCGCGCTCCGCGCCGAGCTTCCCGAGATCATCGAGCAGATCTTCGGCGATGACGGACCCGAGACAGGACCCACCCAGTGCCACGACATCACCGTCTATCCGGCCATCGGTCTGGCCGGCGGGGCGTGCGGTGGCTACGGCCTGCTGCTCGACATCAGCGACCCGATCCATCCTAAGCGGATTGCCGCCGTGGCCGATTCGAACTTCTCATACTGGCACTCCGCAACCTTCAACAACGACGGCACCAAGCTGCTGTTCTCCGACGAGTGGGGCGGTGGCGGGGGGCCCAAGTGCCGCGCTACGGATCCGAAAGAGTGGGGGGCCGACGCGATCTTCACGGTGGCCGGAAGCGAGCTGAACTTCGAGAGCTACTACAAGCTGCCGGCGCCACAAACGCCTTTGGAGAACTGCGTGGCCCACAACGGATCCCTGATCCCGATCCCCGGACGCGACGTGATGGTCCAGGCGTGGTACCAGGGAGGCATCTCGGTGTTCGACTGGACCGATCCATCCAATCCTCGGGAGATCGCCTTCTTCGATCGCGGGCCGATGGATTCCACGGAGATGGTGAGCGCCGGTTCCTGGTCGGTCTACTGGTACAACGGTGCGATCGTCAGCTCCGAGATCGCCCGCGGGCTCGATATTCTCGAGCTGACGCCGAGCGAGTTCCTCACCCAGAACGAGATCGACGCGGCGCGCACGGTGCATCTCGACTATCTGAACGTCCAGGGACAGCAGCAGTTCGTCTGGCCACCGAGCTTCGCGCTCGCGCGCGCCTACCTCGATCAGCTGGAGCGCTCGAACGGCCTGGCGGCGGACCGCATACTCGATGCCCGAGAGGCGCTCGACGCTGCGGAGGACCGCTCGGGACAGGATCGTCGCGAGACCCTGAGCGCACTGGCGGCGCAGCTCGAGGATGACGCGCAGAGCGCCGGCGACCAGGCCAAGGTGCGAACGTTGGCGGCAGCGGTGGCCGACCTGGCTGACGCCGAGGGCTGAGCTCCAGCCGGCGCGGAACCGGGCGCAGCCAGCGATGCAGCCACGGCGCCACTCGCGTGACTGAGCAGCGTTTCGATGTCGTCGTGGTGGGGGCACGCTGCGCCGGGGCTACCCTCGCCACATTTCTGGCGAGGTCCGGCGCACGAGTCCTCGCGGTGGACCGGAGCCCCCTTCCGTCCGACCAGATCCTCTCGACGCACACGGATCCACCCCCCGGGCATCGACATCCTGGACGAGCTCGGCGTGGGCAAGGCGGTGCGCTCGGTAGCGCCGCCGAGCCGTACGATCCGGTTGCGCAAGGGCGACGCCTGGGCGGACATCTCGTTCCTCGACGGCCGCGCCGAGTTCTGTCCGCGCCGCGAACGCCTGGATGGACTGCTGCAGGAGGCGGCGGTAGCGGCGGGCGTCGAACTGCGGGACCGGACACACGCGACCCGGATCATCTTCGAGGACGGCCGCGCCACCGGTGTTCACGTGGAGCGCGAGGGTGGGTCGGAAGGCATCGCGGCCGAGCTGGTGGTGGGCGCGGATGGCCGCCGTTCTTTCGTCGCCGGCGCGGTCGGTGCGGAAGAGTACATGGCCTACGACGCGCCGCGAGCCATGTACTGGGCCTATTGGAACGCGCCTCCGGCATGGTTGAGCGATCGCTACCCATTCGACATGTATATCGGTCACATCGGTGACGACATCCGGGTGATCTTCCAGACCGATCGTGATCAGCTCCTCATCGGCAGTCTCCCGTCCGTTCGTGTGACTCACTCGTGGAAGGGTGAGGCCCTGTCCGCGCTGAGCCGGAACCTGTCGGAGGACCCCGTCATCGGTCCCCTCCTGGCGGGTGCCCACCCGGACAGCTCGGTGAGGGGGACATTGAAGGAGCGCTACTTCTTCCGTCGAGGAGCGGGCGACGGATGGGCGCTGGTAGGCGATGCCGGGCACCACACGGAGTTCGTGATCGGCGATGGCATCACGGAAGCGCTGATCCAGGCGAGAGGCCTGGCCGGTGCAATCGTCGAGGGCGGTGACGACGCGCTGCACCGCTGGTGGCGGGCCCGTGATGTCGAGGCTTTGCCCGGGTACTATTGGGGACGGGATGAGGGCTCGCTGGGCTCGCCAGGTGAGCTGGAGGAGATCGTTCTCGGAAAGGTGGGCGATAACGAGCGGCTCCAGCGGCTGATGGTCCGACTGCCCGAACACGAATGTTCTCCGTACGACGCTCTCCCGGCCGGCGCCGTTGTCAGGTTACTCCTGGGCGCGCTGCTCCGCGGGCGGTTTGCGGTGATTCCTGACTTCGTGGCTCAAGGGCGCCGGATCGCCGAGTACAGGCGGGTGATGAAGGAGCGAATCGGGCTCATGGAGGAAGGGGCAGGTTGAGACTGCGTTTCCTCCTCTGCCTGGGTCCGCTGGTGGCGAACGTTGCCGATCCCCCGTCTTCACAGACTCCCGTTATTCCACCGCCGCGGACGACCTATGTCATTGTCCATGGGGCGTGGGGCGGAAGCTGGGACTGGCGTCAGGTGGATTCCATTCTGACAGGCCACGGCCACCTCGTTTACCGCCCTTCCTTGACGGGTCTCGGCGAGCGAGTTCATCTCGCGTCCCCGAGTATCGGCCTCGACACGCACATCACGGACATCGTCAACGTGCTCGTCTGGGAGGACCTGCGGGATGTCGTCCTCGTGGGTCACAGCTATGGCGGCATGGTCATCACCGGAGTGGCCGACCGGATCCCGGAGCGCATCCGGCACCTGATCTACATGGATGCCTTTCTGCCGGATTCCGGCGAAAGCATGAGACTCCTGGCGCGCCCCGAGACGGCAGCCCTGATCGACCGCTACGCCGATACAGGCATGGTCCCTCCCGTCTGGGTCGACCCCGCCGCTCAGATCCCGAAGGATGTCCCGCAGCCACTGAGAACCATGACCGACCCGCTCGTCCTGACGAATCGCGCCGCGCGGAGGATCCCCGGCACCTACATCCTGACCGTGGAGCCTGGTCTTTCCCGCGACCCCTTCACTCCCTTCTCGGAGCGGGCCGCGGCTCGCGGCTGGCAGGTGCTCAGGATGGAGGCCGGCCACGTCCCGAACCGCACCGAGCCCGTGGCCCTGGCAGCGCTGTTGGAAGGTATCCGCTGAGCCGCGTCTGGAGTCCAGGAGTGGCATGAATCGAACCGAGCTGATCCGCGAGCATCCGAAGCTCTATCACGAGCTGGCGTCATGGTGGCCGCTTCTCTCCGCGCCGAGCGACTATGCAGAGGAGGCGAGCTTCTACCACCGCTTGCTGACGACGGCCTGCGAGGTCGGAACCCTCCTCGAGCTGGGCAGCGGGGGTGGCAACAATGCCTTTCATCTGAAGCGCCATTTCCAGCTGACCCTGGTCGACCGCTCCCCCGTAATGCTGGCGGTCAGCCAGGCGCTCAATCCGGATTGCGAACACGTCGAGGGCGACATGCGGACACTGCGGCTTGGGCGCGAATTCGACGGCGTATTCGTCCACGACGCGATCTCGTACATGACGACGACGGGAGACCTTCGCCGGGCGCTCGAGACCGCGTATTTGCACTGCAAGCCGGGTGGGGTTGCGCTCTTCGCACCCGATCACGTGCGCGAGAACTTCCGCTCCTCGACCAGTCACGGCGGTCACGACGGAGAAGACCGGGGATTGCGCTACCTGCAGTGGGTGTGGGATCCCGATCCCGAGGATACGATCTACACGGTCGACTTTGCGTATCTTCTTCGTATGGAGGATGGCTCTACGCGCGTCGAGCATGATCGGCACATCGAGGGACTGTTCTCACGCGAGATCTGGATGCGGACCTTGGGGAACCTCGGCTTCGAGGCAGAGAGGATCCCCTTCGAGCATTCGGAATTTCAAACAGGTGAGCTGGAGGTCTTCTTCGGCAAACGCCCGAAGGGATGAAGCATCTGGTCTCCAGCATGCCGGCGGAACATCACGGGCCCGCCGGCCTGACGCGTTCCGTGGGCGTCCTCATCGCCACCGAGCGCTTCTCCGAACGGACAGAGGATGTGGTACCGCTTGTCCTGCACGAGCTCGCGCATTTCCAGCAGGCGTTGGTACAGGGCGTCGATACGTACCGGCGGATCTATGGTTCCGACCAGACCCTGCTCGCCCTCGCCCTGCGCGAAGGCTCGGCGGATCTGATCGCGGAGTTGACGACGGGTCGGCACAGCAATCTCGATGCCGAGCGTTGCGGTCTGTCGCATGAGCGAGCGCTGTGGCAACGGTTCCGCGAAGACATGCACGATCGGGAGCCGGGCGACTGGATGTTCGTGCAGCCTCGAACCCCGAGTGGCCGGCCAACCTGGGATACTGGATGGGGTATCGGATCGCCAAAAGCTACTACGACCGAGTCGAGAACATTCAGCAGGCGATGCTCGCTATCCTCCACCTTACGGATTGCGATGCCTTCCTTGAGGCCAGCGGGTACGCGGAGCGGATGGATCGATGAGAAGGGCAACAAAGCCGCTCACAGCCGACTGCCCCAGAGAATTCTCAGAATGTCGATTTCCTACAGCCCCATTCGTTGTATGAGTAGAGCCTGGTCACAGTCCCGGTCGACTGTCCGGGCACCACAGCCGCAAACGTAAAACCAGAAGGAGAGTAGGCCATGCGATTCATGCTCATTGTCAAGGCCAACGAGGATACCGAAGCGGGGATACCTCCCAGCGAGGAGCTCCTCACCGAGATGCTGAGGTTCAACGAGGAGCTGGCGAAAGCTGGCGTCATGCTCGCGGGGGAGGGGCTCCAACCAAGTTCGAAGGGCGCGCGCGTCAAGTTCTCGGGACGGAAGCGAACCGTCATCGACGGGCCCTTTGCCGAGACGAAGGAGCTGATCGCCGGGTTCTGGCTGATTCAGGTGAAGTCGATAGACGAGGCCATCGAATGGGTGAAGCGCGTCCCGAATCCAACTGGCGAGGAGTCCGTGATCGAGATTCGCCAGGTGTTCGAGGCGGAGGACTTTGGTCCCGCGATGACACCCGAGCTCAAGGAGCAGGAGGAGCGCCTGCGCGCTCAGACAGCCGCGCAGAAGTAGGCGCGACGCGCCTGAGACTTGCATGGGCGGAGGAAAATGATCTGATTGGTAGCCGTGACGGCTACCACTACGAATCGTGCCATCGACGCGATCTGGAGGATTGAATCGGCCAGACTCATCGCCGGTATCGCTCGGATGGTGAGCGATGTCGGACTTGCCGAGGATCTCGCCCAGGATGCGCTCGTCGCCGCGCTCGAGAAATGGCCGGAGTCGGGCGTCCCGGACAATCCGGGTGCCTGGCTCATGGCCGTCGCGAAGCGTCGTGCGATCGATGAGCTGCGTCGAAGCAAGCGGCTCGAGCGCAAGCACGAGGAGCTCGGTCATGAGCTCCAGAGCCGGCAGAGGTTGGTCCCAAACCTGGATGCCGCGATAGACGATGATGTCGGCGACGACCTGCTCGGCCTCATGTTCACGGCCTGTCATCCCGTTGTCTCGACCCAGGCACGCGTGGCGCTCACGCTCCGTCTGCTCGGTGGCCTGACCACCGAGGAGATCGCACGCGCGTTTCTCGTCCCGGTGCCTACCCTCGCCCAGCGAATCGTCCGTGCGAAACGGACTCTCTCTGAGGCGCGTGTCCCCTTCGAGGTCCCCCGCGGGGCCGAGCTCGCCGCTCGACTGCCCTCGGTGCTCGAGGTTGTCTACCTCATCTTCAACGAGGGCTACTCGGCAACCGCCGGTGACGACTGGATGCGACCCGCGCTATGCGAGGATGCGCTTCGTCTCGGCCGTATCCTGGCCGAGCTCGCCCCGGAGGAACCGGAGGTCACGGCCTCGTCGCGCTCATGGAAATACAGGCCTCGCGCTCGCATGCGCGAATGGGCCCGTCGGGTGAGCCCGTCCTGTTGCTCGATCAGGACCGCGCACGCTGGGATCAGCTTCTCATCCGTCGCGGGCTCGCCGCGCTCCAGCGTGCCGAGGAGCTCGGAGGCGCGCTCGGGCCCTACGCCCTCCAGGCCGCGATCGCCGCCTGTCACGCGCGAGTGCGAACGCCCGAGGAAACCAATTGGGCGCGCATCGCGGTTCTCTACGACGCGCTCGCCCAACTCGCTCCCTCACCCGTGGTGGAGCTGAATCGTGCGGTCGCGGTCTCGATGGCGTTCGATCCCGCGGCGGGCCTCGAGCTCGTCGATGCCCTGACCTCGGAGCCGTCGCTCGAGACCTACCACCTCCTGCCGGCAGTGCGCGGCCACTTGCTCGCCAGGCTCGACCGCTTCGATGAGGCACGCGCGGAGTTCGAGCGGGCGGCATCGCTCACGCAGAACGCACGCGAGCGCGAGCTGCTGCTGGAGCGTGCCGTCGCTTGCGCGCAGGGGTCGGCGATGCCGAAGGCACCGTGACGAATCCAATCCTTGCGCCCCAGCATTGGCGTCGAGGAGGTTACACCTGATGGTAATCGTCCGTCCCGCAAATCGAAGAGATCGCGATGCATGGCTGCGATTACGCGTGACTCTCTGGCCAGATGGTTCGCAGGAGGAACATCGACACGAAATTGCGCAGTTCTTCGCGGGTGATGCGCGGGAACCCCTCGAGATCCTGGTGGCAGAGGACGAGCGGTCGGATCTGGTCGGCTTCGTCGAGCTTTCCATCCGACCCTGTGCGGAAGGATGCCGGTCCAACCAGGTCGCTTACCTTGAGGGTTGGTTTGTGGCTCCCGAGGCCCGCCGTCAGGGCATTGGTCGTGCGCTCGTGGCCGCTGCCGAAGCATGGGCGCGCGATCGGGGCTGCACCGAGTTCGCATCAGACTCACATCCGGAGAACGTCGTGAGCGTCGCCGCCCATCAGGCCGTTGGCTTCGCGGATGTCGGACTGGTGCGCTGTTTTCGCAAGGATCTCTAGCGGACACGAATGGCGGCCGCAGAGCGGACTCACGCCGGCCTGCGTCTGCGATCTTTCGCTTTCGCGCTGGATTACGTGTTGATCGCGATCTACCTCGTCGTACTGGTTGTTGCTGGTGGCATCCTGAGTCGGACTCTACCGTCCATCGCGCGCAGCCTATTCGACAACCCCATATGGGGCCAGGCAACGGGGTTCATCGTCGTGACCCTCCCGGTGACCCTGTACTTCACGCTGCTGGAAGCTTCTTCCTGGCAGGCGTCATGGGGCAAGCGCAAGATGCACCTGGTAGTCACCGATATGGACGGCGAGCGCATCAGCTTGACAAGGTCCTTGAGCCGCACCGTCCTGAAGTTCATTCCCTGGGAGCTGGCACACCTCTGCATCTGGCAGGTCTCCTTTGCCCTCGATAAGACATCTCCGATCTTTACAGCAGGATTCGCTCTGGTCTGGCTGCTGGTCGCGATCTATATCATGAGCATGCTGATAAGCCCGACTCGCCAAACGGTCTACGACCGGCTGGCCGGAGCCTTCGTACTGAAACAGGGCTGCGATCGCAGGTGAATAGCGCATCGAGCATGGAGAACCGATTTCGCGCCGCAACTGGAGTGATCGCGGGAAGCTTGCTCTTCTTCGGTTGTGGCTCCCTGGCCTATGCGCAGAAGAGTTCGGAGGCGGTCGTGACGAATCGTGCAAGCGGAACGTTTGATGTGAAGCTGACCCCCGAGGAGACGGACGACAACGCGGAGGGCGCCACCCTCGGCATGATGTCGATCGACAAACAATTCCACGGCGATCTCGAGGCGACCAGCAAGGGCGAAATGCTGACCGCCGTCACAGGCATCGAGGGCTCGGCCGGTTACGTGGCGATCGAGCGTGTAAGCGGAACGCTGCATGGCCGCCGCGGCACCTTCATCCTCCAGCACAGCGGCACCATGACCCGTGGCGCCCCCGAGCTTACGGTCACCGTGGTGCCGGACTCCGGCACCGATCAGCTGGTGGGCCTGGCGGGCAAGATGGTGATCAACATTGCCGCCGACGGAGAGCATTCCTACGAGTTCGAGTACACCCGCCCCGAGGATCCTTGAAAGCGCTGGAGGCACACCCCCTTCGCGGGTCTTCCCTCATTTTCCTTGGCATCGTGGCCGGCGTGTACGCGGCCGCGCTGGCGGTGGCCGGCCGGCTGCCGCAGCTGGACCGTGCGAGCGTGGTCGCGGTCGGCCTGACACTGGACATGACCGTTGTCGTTCCGCTGGCGTTCTATCTGCTCGTCATTCGTCGTCGGAATCTGCCGATCACGATGCTCGCCCCGGTCCTCGTCCTCAGCGTGTTGGCCGCGTCCCAAGTTCTTCCCGAGGACCACCATCAACTGCTGCGCGTCCTCGAAGTGCTGGTCGTCCCCATGGAACTCGGCCTGCTCGCCTGGATCGGGTGGCATGCCGCGAGGGCATTGAGAAAGGCGCGTCGGGATGAAGCTGCTGATCCCCTTGAACAACTCCGGCACGCCGCTTTCGAGCTGGTTCCGAACGACCGAGTCGCGGCAGTCTTCGCCTCGGAGATCGGCGTCTTCTACTATGCGTTCGGGGCGTGGCAGGCTCGGCCCCATGTACCACCAGGCATGTTCGCCATCACGCAACATCGGCGTAGCGGGCATGCTGGAATCGTGCTTGCTTTCCTGCTCGTAATGTCGGCCGAGGGGTTCGCCGTGCACGTCCTGCTTCTCACCTGGAGCGCACTCGCCGCGTGGATCTTCACGATCGGCACGGCTTATGGCGCCCTGTGGTTGATCGCCGACTACCGTGCAACCGTCCTGCGTCCGATCCTGGTCAGCGATGATTGTATCCTTATCCGGGCCGGGTTTCGCTGCACCCTGCGCGTGCCAAGGGCGCGCCTCGTAGAAGTCGGTCGCCAGAAGCCAAAGTTCGGAAAGGAAAGCTTCAATCTCACACTTCTGGGTACGCCCACGCGCTGGCTCACGCTTTCCGAGCCGAGGCTGGCACAAGGTCCGTACGGTCTTCACCGTCGTGTGCGTGCCATAGGAATCAGGCCCGACGAGGCCGAGGATTTCGACCGCCTCCTCGACTGTCGGCCCGTCTAGGGCTCACCTTCCCCTCCTCCTGCCGCCGATGTCTTCTCGTTACGCTGAGTTAAGGGTAGGTTGGTCACGATCTCCCTTCACCACCCTTTCAACTTCATTCTCCAGACTGGAGCGTGTCATGGCCGTCGCAAAAGTCACCGAGATTCAGGCCTCCTCTCCGAAGAGCTTCGAGGACGCGATCCAATCCGGGATCGCCCGGGCCGAGAAGACCCTTCAGAACCTCACCGGGGCATGGATCAAGAGCCAGAAGGTGGTGATCGAGAAGGGGGCGATCACCGAGTACCGGGTGCTGCTGAAGGTCACGTTCGTCCTGCAGGACTGACATGACCGGCTGACCCCCGGCCCATTGACACGACATCAGGCGGTAGAGAATCGGGAATGAGGGTTGACTCGCCCAATCGGCGCCGCCCGCGCGTCTTCTCGGGCATTCAGCCATCCGGGACGTTGCATCTGGGCAATTATCTCGGTGCGCTCCGCCGTTGGGCCCTCGAACAGGATGCAAAAGAGAACTTCTTCTGCATCGTCGACCTGCACGCAATCACGGAGCTGCCCGATCCGGATGCGTTGCGCCGTCAGACGCGCGAGGCGGCGGCCGTCTATCTCGCCGCGGGCCTCGATCCCTCGATGAGCACGATCTTCGTGCAGAGCCACGTGCGGGCGCATGCGGAAGGCTGCTGGATCCTGAGTTGCGTGACCCCCGTCGGCTGGCTGGAGCGGATGACCCAGTTCAAGACCGTATCGGCAGAACGCGAGAGCGTAGGTACGGGCCTGCTCGCGTACCCGGTTCTCCAGGCCGCCGACATCCTGCTGTACGACGCAGACGAAGTCCCGGTCGGCGAGGATCAGAAGCAACACGTAGAGCTGGCCCGCGACATCGCCCAGCGCTTCAACCACCGGTATGGAGATACGTTCGTCCTCCCAAGAGCGGTCATCCCGGAGCGGGGAGCTCGCATCCGGGCATTCGATAATCCGGCCCGGAAGATGAGCAAGCGCGACGCGCACATCCGTGGGCATGCGGTGCGACTGATCGATGAACCGGACGAGATCCGCGCGGTCATCTCGCGCGCGGTTACCGACAGTGGTCGCGAGATCGTCTTCAGCGACGCCCACGAGAAGGCCGGCGTCAACAATCTGCTCGAGATCTATGAGCTATTGACGGACTACGATCGCCCGAGTATTGAAGCCCAGTTCGAGGGGAAGGGATACGGCGCCCTGAAGCGCGAGGTCGCCGAGGTCGTGATCGAAGCCTTGCGACCCGTTCGTGAGCGTTACCGTAGCTTTGTGGCGGATCCATCCGAGCTTGAAAGCATCCTCCAGAACGGTGCGGCTCGCGCCCGCGAGGTGGCCGAGCCCAAGGTTCAGGAAGTCAAGCGCAGGGTCGGCTTCATCGTTTCTCCATCGAACGCCTGACATCCGCGTTCCCTCCGCTCTCCCCCACTGCCCGTTGTGGGTGTCAAGTGAACATGGTGCCGATGGACGAGGGCTCTTGAACATCACGAAGAAGAGGAGCAGCCAATGAACTCGTCGCACAAGCCTATGGGTCATTCCACCGTTTCACCCTACCTGATCGTCGACGGTGCGAGCCAAACGATCGACTTCCTCGTGCGTGTGTTCGACGCGGTCGAACTGCGCCGGTTCCCCGACTCGAACGGCAAGCTTATGCACGCCGAGGTTCGTATCGACGACACGGTTGTGATGCTCGCGGACGGAGGGGAGAGCTGGCCGCCGATCCCATCCTACGTGCACGTTTATGTTCCGGATGTCGACGCGATCTATCGCCGCGCCCTGAAGGCCGGCGCGACATCGGTGCAGGAGCCGGTGAAGAAGGACGACGAGGACAAGCGCGGCGGGGTCAAGGACTCCGGGGGTACGACGTGGTGGATCGCCACCAAGGTGGAGTAACGGGTGCCACTTGAGCATTGATCGGGTAGAATTCCATGTCGGCATGGCGGTCATGAGGGGGCTCGCTGGCCCGGACCATGGCCGGTACGGGCTGCAGACCTGCGGCGTGGCCCAGAAGCGAAGATGGGCGACCGGATGGGTCAGGTCTATCCTATTCTGTAGAACAGCGTGAGGCGAGGCCACGTGCATGTATCTCCTGTTCAAGCTTCTTCACATCACCGCCGTCATCGCCTTTCTCGGAAACATCACGACGGGTCTCTTCTGGCACGCCCACGCCGTCCGCACGCGCGACCCAAGGCTCCTCGCTCATACGATGGACGGCATCATCCGGAGCGACCGGCTTTTTACAGTCCCCGGTGTCATCGGCATCATCATCAGCGGCGTCGCCGCCGCGATCCACGGCAACCTGCCAATCCTCGGGACCGGCTGGATACTTTGGACCCTGGTACTCTTCTCGGTCTCGGGGCTCATCTTCATGATCCGGGTGGCGCCGCTTCAACGACAGCTACGCGCCCTCGCAGAGGAGGGCGTGCAATCTGGCGCCTTCGATTACGCCCGCTACCGCGCCCTCGCCGTGCGGTGGGAGGTTTGGGGCGCCCTGGCATTGCTGACACCGGTCGCAGGACTTGTACTCATGGTGCTCAAACCAAACCTGTGACTTTGCGGGAGCTTCGGGGATCGCTCAGCCTGTGCGGTCGACCTGGGCACGTCCCTGAGCATGCTGGATAGAATACAGCCGATACGGCCATGTCGTAAGCCTGCTGATGACACTCAATGGAGATTCGTGAATGAAGAAGACCTACAAAGGAAGCTGCCACTGCGGCAAAGTCCGCTTCGAAGCCGACATCGATCTGAAGGCGGGGACCGGCAGGTGCAACTGCACGTACTGCTCCAAGACGAGGAACTGGGGCGCCACCATCAAGCCCGACGCGTTCCGTCTGCTCGCGGGCGATGACGACCTCACCGACTACCAATCCAACCCCTACAACCATCACATGTTCTGCAAAGACTGCGGTGTACACGCGTTCGGACAGGGTCACCTCGAAGTGCTGGGCGGGGATTTCTACGCCGTCAACCTCGGCTGCCTCGATGACGCAGATCTGAAGGAGCTCGCGAGTGCGCCGGTTCGGTATTTCGATGGGCGTAACGACAATTGGATGTCCACGCCCACAGAAACCCGACATTTATGAGGCGTGTCCTGCGGATCGCTGACATTCATCAAGGGGTAGTCGGGCGCTCTAGACGGAGGTAATCATGACCATCACCGGTGCCCACGTCCTGCTCTATACGTCCGAGCCCGATGCGCTCCGCGGGATACTCCGCGACGTCTTCGGCTGGAAGCACGTCGACGCAGGCGACGGATGGCTCATCTTCGCCCTGCCGCCGGCGGAGCTGGGCGTCCATCCCGCCGAGGGGCCGACCTGGGAGTCGGGAGTCCGCCACCAGCTCACCCTCATGTGCGACGACATCGGAGCCACCGTCCGGGAGCTGCGGGAGAAGGGGATCGAAGTGAAGGGTGAGCCCGAGGACGAGGGGTGGGGCATCTCCGTCATGCTCGTTCTGCCAGGGGATCTCGAAGTCCTCCTCTACGAGCCCCGTCACGCCGTAGCGATCGAAGCCCCCTCCGGCTGAGCCGGGAGCCTCGCCCACGCAGAGTGACCTGTGTCGACGCGCAGTGTTATCATTATCGAGACATGACCTCGATCACCAAGCCCAAGGTTCACCACCCCAGCCTCAGAACCAACGCGCTCGGTCTCACGCGGCGGGACTACGAGGGGTCGATGTCGACGCTTTGCGCCGGCTGCGGGCATGATTCGGTGACTGCGGCCATCGTCCAGGCCTTCTGGGAGCTGGACGTCCCTCCCCACCGGGTAGCCAAGCTCTCCGGGATCGGGTGTTCGGCCAAGACACCGACCTACTTCGTCGGTGGCGCCCATGGCTTCAACGGCGTTCACGGGCGGATGCCGGCGCTCGCAACGGGCGCCAACGCCGCGAACCGGGAGCTGGTCTATATCGGGATCTCGGGCGACGGTGATTCGCTCTCGATCGGGCTGGGGCAGTTCTGCCACGCCATCCGTCGCAACGTGGATCTCCTCTACGTGCTCGAGAACAACGGCGTCTACGGGCTCACCAAGGGGCAGTTCTCGGCGTCGGCCGACGTGGGGTCGAAGTCCAAGCGAGGAGTGCCCAACATACAGCGCCCCATCGACCCGGTCCTGACCGCCCTCAGCCTGGGCTGCACGTTCGTGGCTCGCAGCTTCTCCGGCGACAAGGGGGAGCTCGTCCCGATCCTGAAGGCCGGCGTCCGCCACCGTGGCTTCGCGTTCGTGGACGTGATCTCGCCCTGTGTCACCTTCAACGATCACGTCGGATCGACCAAGAGCTACCGGTACACCCGCGAGCATTCGCACGACGTCGCCCCGGTCGACTTCGTGCCGCTCCGGACCGCGATCACCGCTGGTGACGGCGACGGTGACGGGGTCGGCGACGACGCCTTCCGCGTCGTCACCACGCACGACGGCAGTACGGTGCGCTTCCGGAAGGTTGCCGAGGACTACGATCCCACCGACCGGGACGTCGCCTACGCCCACGTCCGCCGGCTCCAGGAGCGGGACGAAGTGGCGACCGGTCTCCTCTACCTGGAACAGGGGCTCCCCGACATGCACGAGACCAGCGAGACGGTGGAGACACCGCTCGTCGACCTGGCGTACGAAGATCTATGTCCGGGGGCGGAAGCGCTGACCGAGCTCATGGCCGAGTTTCGATAGGGACCGCGGGGAGCTCGCCACCCGCTCAGAGGCCGTCCACAGCGTCCCGTAGCTCCTCGACCAACCTCCGTATCCGGGGGTCCTCCGGGAATCGCGCCTGAAGCCGCTCCGCATACTCCAGAGCCAGCGTCGGCCGCCCGGTGGCCTGCGCTGCGGTCACCATGCCCGCCAGGAGGTCCGGGTCGTCGGGGTGAATCTCGAGGGCGCGGCGGAGGACGCCGAGCGCTGGCTCCATCTCCCCGCGCGAGGCCCGGAAGGCCGCCAGCTCGAGCAGCGCCCACGGTCGGTCGGCGTTGGCCATGAGCCCGTCGACGTATTCGGCGGCGGCCTTGTCGAACGCGCGGCGCTGTTCGGCCGTCAACAAGGAGTCGGGCAGGGGAGCCAGGATCCGCGCGGCTTCCTGACGTACGCCCTCGACGGAATCGCCGAGCGCGGGGGTCGCGAGCGCGAGTCGTCGTGATGGCTCTGTCAGCTCGATCGCGAGCACCGCCCCGAACCGGATCAGCGGCTCGGGGTCGGCGAGGGCGTCCTCGATCAGCGCGGGCGGGATCGCGTCCGGCCACTTCGCGAGCCGCGCCAGGGCCGATGCGCGCACGATGCCGGCCGCTTCCCGATCGGAGGCCACCCGGACCAGGGCGGCGGCGGCGTCCGGTAGCCCCCGGTCGTCGGCCGCGAAGGCCTCCGCGAACCCGGGCGGTTCCTCCCTCCTCCCGTACCATCGCTCCACGGCCGCTACCGCCCAGGCGTTGGAGCGGTCCGTGTGGCAGCTCATGCAGGCGTTGGGGGTACCCAGCCGCTCCGAGAGGTCGGGCCGCGGGATCCGAATGCTATGGTCCCGCCGCCCGTCGACCTGCATGTAGATCCGGCTGGGCATGTGGCACTCCACGCAGCGGCTTCCCTCCGCTCCTGGCGGGTGGAAGTGGTGGGTAGACGTATCGAATCGAGAGGGATCGTGACAGGCCGCGCAGATCGCGTTGCCCTCGGCTCGGAGCTCCAGGTTGTGGGGATCGTGGCAGTCGCTGCAGGTGACGCCGGCACGGTACATCCGGGTCTGCCGGAAGGAGCCGTATTCGTAGACTTCGTCCAGCAACTGGCCGTCCGGGAAATAGACACCCTGCCGGATCAGCTCCGGCCGGTGGGTGGCGAGCAGGGGCCGCCCCCAAACGTAGTCACCGTGGATGGGAGTCCTGAGCGAGTGGCACCGGGCGCACGCCTCGACCTCGGTCCGTCTTCCCGGGGGCTCGCTGCGGTGCGCGATCCCGGTCGATGGAACCGGCACCCATTGGACCCCCCGGCGGTCGCGGAAGGTGATCAGGAGGCCGCGGACGTTCTCGGGATCGGAGTCGCCTCGGTCGGCAGCGACTTCCCCGTCCCCCCCATAGGAGCGCGCCCAGACGACGTGCCATGAGCCCGGTCCGTGGCATGCCTCGCAGGCGACGTCGATCTCCTGCCAGGTGGTGGCGTAGCGATCCGTCTCGAGATCGTAGCCTTTCTCGAGCCCGGTCGTGTGGCACTCGGCGCACGCGTGGTTCCACGTCTGGGCGTTCCGCGTCCAATGGAGCTCGTCCTCGTGGTCGACCGATCCGCCGGGATACAGATGGAACCAGCGCTGGCCGCCTTCCGCAGCCAGTCGCGTGTCCCAGGCGATCCCCAGCATCTGAAAGCGGCCGCCCCGAAACGGGATCAGGTACTGCTGAAGGGGATCGACGCCAAACGTGTAGGCGATGTCGTAGTCGGCCAGCTCGCCGTCCGGGCCGTCGGTCCGGACGTGGAAGCCGCCGTCCCGGCGGAAGAATGTCGAGGTGACCCCGGCATAGGTGAAGGTCGCATCATCGAAATCCCCGAGGACGGTCTCCTCGGTCGCCTCCTGCATGGCGAGGTCGTGATGGGAGCCATGCCAGGCGGCAGTCTCCGCCACGTGACACCCGGCGCATGCCTCCGTGCCGACGAACTCGACAGGGACGTCCGTCGGCTCCCCATCCCCGCCGGAGCACGCGGCCAGGCTCAGGAGGAGGAGGGACGAGGGCCGGGCGAGCATCGGGAGAACGTCGGCGGATCGCGGCCTGCCAGCCAGCCCGCTATCCTCCTCCGCATGAGTCGGGGACGTTCGCTCGCGGTGGCGCTGGCGTTCGAGGGCAGCCTGTTGGTGCTGGCGTTCGCCCTGGGACGGGTGACGGCCACCCCTCCATTCCGGCTCCTCCACTTCTCGGGTCCAGGGGTGACGGCGGGGGCGCTGACCGGAGTCGCCCTCCTCGTGATCCTGACGCTGGCCACACGATCGGAATGGCCTCCGCTCGCCCGGCTCGAGCAGATCGTGCGGGAGTTCGTGGCCCAGTTCTTCGCGCGGGCGACGCTCCTGGATCTGGCGCTCGTCTCGGCCATGGCGGGGATCGCCGAGGAAGCCCTGTTCCGCAGCGTGCTTCAGGGGGCGCTCCTGGGTACCGTCGGGACCGTGCCGGCGGTGGGGGCTGCCGCCCTTCTCTTCGGTCTCGCCCACTTCATCACCCCGACCTACGCCATCGTCGCCACGATGATCGGTGCGCTCCTGGGGGCCCTGCTGGTGACGACGGGGGATCTCGCCGCCCCGATCGTCGCCCACGCGCTCTACGACTTCCTGGCGCTCGCCTGGCTGGTCCGGACGACCGAGCCCGCCCGAACTGGTACGCCGGGCCTCGATGCCACAGGATGACCACATTGTCGGTGAGGATCGGCGTTCTGCGCGCCGGGGTTAAGCAAACATCAACGGGAGCGGCCGATGCCCGAAGGGACCTTCGACGAATACGCGGAGACGTACGACGCCTGGTTTCTGAAGAACCGCAACGTGTTGGCGTCGGAGCTCCTGCTCCTCAGGCACTTCCTCACCGATTCCGGGAAGACCCTGAGCGTCGGTTGCGGGAGCGGCCTCTTCGAGGAGCGTCTCCGGATCGAGCACGGCATCGAGATCGGACACGGGGTCGAGCCGGCGGAGGGCATGGCCGAGATCGCCAGGAAGCGGGGGCTTAAGGTCGAGCGGGGGACGGCGGAGAGCCTCCCCCATGCCCCAGAGGAGTTCGACACGGTCCTCCTGAATGGAATCCCCAGCTATGTGAACGACCTTCGGATGGCCTTCCAGGAGGCCCATCGCGTCCTTCGACCTGGTGGACACATCGTCGTGGTCGACGTTCCCGCCGAGAGCTCGTACGGCCTCCTGTACCGGTTGGCCGCCCTGGTCGGCACCTGGGAGGATGAATCTCTCGCCAGGATCGCGCCGCCGCATCCCTATCCGATGGAGTTCGCCGCCGCCGCCATCTGGCGGACCACCGAAGAGAAGGCGGATTTACTGAAGGATGTGGGCTTCGTGGATCTCGAGTTCGCGCAGACCCTCACCCGCCACCCGAAGTTCTCGGACGACACCGTCGAGGAGCCCGTCGAGGGGTTCGATCAGGGGGACTACGTGGCGGTCCGGGGACGGAAGGCATAACGCGGAGCGGTCGGCAGGGCGAGCCCAGAGGTCCTCAGCCAACGCTGAGCGACGGACGCTCCGCCACCCCTCCGTGCTCATCCATCTGTCACATTCTCTCGTCGCGTTCCGTCATAGCATGGATAGAGGGAAGCACGTCGATGTGACCTCGCATGAGGAGGACACCATGACCAAGAGCATCAAGACGATCATCTACCCCGTCAAGGACCTCGCGAAGGCGAAGATCCTGTACAGCGAGCTCCTCGGCGTGAAGCCCTCCATGGACGAGGCGTACTACGTCGGCTTCAAAGTCGATGGTCAGGATGTCGGGCTGGTCACGCCACCGAGTACTCCAGCGCAATGGTGCCCGTCTTCTCGTAGACCCTGTGCTTCGTCAGCTTGAGCTTCGCGGTCGTCGCGGGATGGGGTAGGAGCGGCACCCCACCACCGAGTAGCACTGGGATGATCGCCACCTCGACTGCATCCACGAGCCCGAGTTGCAGGAAACTGCCGAACAGTGAGCCGCCGCCGAACAGCCAGATATCCTTGCCCGATGTCGCCTTGAGTGCGGTCAACGTCTCCGTCGGTTTGTCGGAGACAGTCACTCCTGGACAGTCGGCCTGGCGCAGCGTGCGTGAGAAGACGTACGTCCGCACGCCGGGCATCGCTCCGCCACCGCCCTGCTGGCGTGTGGCCTCGTAGGTCTTCCGGCCGAGGAGTACGGTGTCGAACGACTCCATGAGCGCGCCGAAGTCGATGTCTGGATCGATGACGATCCAATCGCTCTCCCCGTTGGGACCTGCGATGTACCCATCGAGGCTCATGGCCACCGAGAAGCGTACGCGTCTCATGAGTTCCTCCTGGTATCACACCCTGTCTGCCCAACGCACCAGGCGTTCAGC
>JBOHRW010000002.1:0-44730 GCA_050732935.1 Gemmatimonadota bacterium | reverse complement strand
GTATCCGACGGCGTCCTGCTGGAGTCTTTCGAGATCGTCCCCCCTCGTCGGCGGCTCGCTCATTTGGTGGCGCCTGCGTCTGACGGCTCGGGTGCGAGCTCCAGCGTGACGGCAGCGACCGCGTGCGGAGGGAGGTCAACGCGCATGCGGACCGTACCGCCTTCGTCCGAGAAGCCCCGCGGTTCCTTTACGAGGCGGGATGCCGCCTCGAGCTGTTCCACCTGCGCGCGGCTCGGATACTCGGGCTCGCCCAGCTCCCGCCACCGCCGGCGCGGGTCGCGTGGTCCCCGTCGATGCGCTCGATGGTGGCCGCGATCGGCCGTCCGTGCTTCGCGGCAACGATCAACCGGAAGCGACCGTCGGTGATCTCGTCGGGCCCGACGGGCGTCAGGTAGGTCAGCTCGCCTCCGATCTGGACGCCTTTTTCTCTTTCGGGTACGACAAGGGCTCGGGACACGAGAAGAGGGAAACCGGTGCCTCCGCGATCAGGAAGGGGATGACCCTCTTTCGCGGCCGCGAGATCCTCCAGCGGCGAAAACCCACCACCGAACACGCCGAGCGGCTCGGCCCCACGGATCGCCCGCCGCGAACGCCGGAACCGCCGCCCAGGATCAGCAGGTGGCGTCCCGCCACCGGCCGGTCGTCTTCGGAGCGGCCGGGGCGCTCACGTCGCGCCGGCCGGGCCCCGTATCCGGCTTCACGGACCGCCTCCGCGAGAGCGTCGATGGTCGTCGGCCCGCTGGTCCGCACCTGCGCCCGACCCTCGTCGAGGGACACCTTCGCCTCTCGGACGCCCTCGACCCCCACCAGCGCCCGGCGCACCTTCTCCGCGCAGTGCTCGCACGTCATCCCCTCGACCTCGAGATCGTATCGCGCCATGGAGCGCCTCCCCTCAAGCGATCCGCGCGGCGCGCGCGCGCCGCACGATCATCCAGTTCCATACCGAGGCCGCAACCAAGGACACCAAGCCCACGCCGACGACCGCACCCGAGATCCACAGGCCGCCCAGCGCGAGCAGCGCGGCGATCCAGGCGAGCCGCTCCGGGCCGGCGCGGCCGTGACGCCGCCGATCGCCACGGAGTGACCAGGCCGTCACCGCGAGGAAGAGCGCCAGAAGCGGGATCAGGATGGCGTCCCGGAGGAGGAACCCCAGGCCCAACGCCGCCAGCGCACCCACCACGGGCGCCGCTCCCAGGCAGCAGAGGGCGGTCACGATGCTGCCCAGCGGCCCCCACTTGTCGGCGTGGATCATCGCTCCGCCCCTTTCGCTTCGCCTACCGGCCTGCCCCTCAACTTCGGGCCCGCACCGTCGGGTGGAATCCGACCGCCTCGACCAGCTTCGATCATGCGCTCGGGGGAGACCCGCGCGGAGTCGTAGCGGACGACCGCGCGGCCGGCGCCCGTTTCCTCGTCGTACTCCGCCTCGGCCGATCGGACGCCGTCCAGTCGCTCGAGCGCGATTTCGGTCGCGGTGGCGCAGCCGCCGCACGTCATGCCGGCGACGTCGAACTCGACCCTCTCGATCACGGCCTCGGCGGGAGCCCCCACCGAGGTGGTGGAAGCGGCGGGCTCGGAGACCGACGGCGACCGGCCCTCCGCGCGTCCTCCTCCGCCGCACGCCGGGCAGAGGAACGCCACCGTACCGATCGCGCCGGCAACCGCGAACGCGGGGAGCTTCCAGGAACCGATCATCGTCCGCCTCCTATCTCCAGAGGATCCAGATCGACCACGTGGGGACGAACTCATTCGGGTCGGCGTCAGGCGAAAAGCGAGCGCGCCCGCGCCCCGCGGAGACCGGCGGCCGCCTCGACCGGAGGGCCGTACATGGCGCCCAGCACCGTACCGTAGACGAGATGCCCCACGAGGCTCCCCCGTCGCCATCACCGCGGACCCCGAGAACACCGGCATCCCCATCATCGGGATCACGACGAGCTGCGCCATGAGCCAAGGCGCAAGGGAGTACACCGCGCCTCTGAGCCAGGGCGGGCCGAGGAGCCGAGGTGCCACCAGGGCACAGATCAGGGCCAGGATCGTTCCCACCATGAGGTGCCCGGCCCATCCCAGCACCAACTCCCGCCCAAGCGATGCCCGCGGCCACGGCTCTCATGCATCTCACACTCATCCGCCGATTCTCCTTCGCTTCAGGGTTTCTGCGCCGCGCACGGGTTGGCCGCCGCGCAGGGATTTTGCGCCGCGCACGGGTTGGCCGGTGCGCTGGGGTTCGCCGCCGGCGCGTTGTTGAAGGCCCGGCCGAGCTCGGGATCGGACGACGCCTCGAGGGCGGCGGGGTTGCCGTGCCCTCGACCAGCGCCACATCCTTCACGATGACAGCACGGCTCGCGCCCTTCTCGATGATCGTGCCGGTCACCCGCACCCGCTGCTCCGCGTACTGGACCACCGTCGGGTTCTGGTCGTGTCCCGGCATGTCGTCGTCGACGAGCTGGTACATCGTGCCGTCGTCGACCAGGATGTTGAGCGGGATCCCCAGTTGATTGGCGCAGAGTTCCGCGCACTGCCTGTGCGTGTCACCCGAGAGGCCCTGCGCCAGGTAGCACGAGACGTCGACGACCTGCCCCTCAATCGTCCCCTCCCGCTTCTGGGCCGGCCCGGCGGTCAGCGTGGACGTGGCGATCGTCGCGCTCTCCGCGCCCCCTTCGGACGCGGCCGAATCGATTCCACGATCGTCAGCGCAGCCCCACCCGATCACGGGCAGCGCAAGAGCGAACGCCCATGAGATCCTGCGGTAAGACATGTTCATTCCTCCTTCGTGTCGGTGTCGCGTTCGGACGCCGGGTCATGCCCTTCTCGGGGAGCCCCGGGAATCAGTCGCGCGAGGCGTTGGCGCAGGTCCAGGGAAGGACCCTCGCCCCGCCGGATGCGCCGCAGAAGCGCGAGGTACGCGCGCTGGAAGTCGTACCTGGGATAGCAGCGGGAGCAGACCTCCACGTGCCAGCGGACCGCCACCTCGTCTTCCTGGGCGAGCTCGCCGTCGATGAGCTCCCGGAGGTGCTCCAGCGCCTCCTCGCACGAGATCATGCCGCGCAGCCGCTGGATCATCGGTCGTCCTCCCGCACCACCCCGGTTCGGGCGGCGTACTCCAGAAGACTTTCCTGGAGCGACCGCCGGGCACGGAAGAGACGACTCTTCACGGTCCCGACGGGAACCCCCAGGACCTCGGAGATCTCGCCGTACGCCAAGTCGCCGAGGTCGCTCAACACGAGCACCTCCCGGAACTCCTCGTGCAACCCATCGATGGCTTTTACGACCTCCTCGTCGATCAGCCCGTCGAAGAACTCGCGCTCGGGGTCCGTCCCCGCCGTACCGAAGGCCAGCGGGAGGGCGAGGGCGTCGGGCGAGGCGTCGAGATCGGTCATCGTGGTCTCCCGCCGCCCGCGGCTCCGACCCTGTTCGCGCAGATAGGTGTTCCGGCAGATGGTGAACAGCCACGACTTCACGTTGGTCCCACGCGCATACGTATTCCAGAACCGGTGAGCGCGAAGAAAGGTTTCCTGCACGAGGTCTTCGGCCGTGTCACGATCCCCGCGGGTGAGCCGGAGCGCGAAGCTGTGGACCGCGTCGAGCCAGGGCAGCGCCTGCTGGGCGAAGCCCTCGCCCGAGGCCGCCCCGTCCCCTACCGGGGGAGCGGGAGCCTCCCGCGGCCGCCCCGCGCGGACGCGGCGCGGCGAGAGGAGCGTCAACATCCGCAAGGCCATGCGGACCCGCTCCCAGAGATGCTCAGCGCTCATGCTAAATGCCTGCTCGCCGGTTGCCCGTGAACAGCACGGTAAGGCCGCTTGACGAGAGAGTCTGCCATCAGATGTTCTCTGCGATAAAAGGGAAGAGGGGCAGCAGCCAGCGATTGAGGAATGCGGCCAGGATGGCGAAGGTATTCGTGAAGATCAGTACCCCCATCGCCACAAGCACGAGGCCGCTGCCGATCTCGATGGGCCGGAGCCAGGACCGAATCCGCCGGAGCCCGGCAAGGAACGAGTTGAAGCCGACGGCCGCCAGAAGGAAGGGAGCGCCGAGCCCCGCACTGTAGACGGCCAGGAGCCCGGCCCCCGTCTCGACCTGGCCGGTCGTCCCTGCCAGCGTGAGGATCGTGCCTAGAATCGGCCCGATGCACGGTGTCCACCCGGCTCCGAAGGCGAAGCCCACCAGCACGGATCCGAAGAGTCCCGCCGGCCGTTCCTTCAGGTGAACCCTCCGCTCGCGTTGCAGGAACGGGATCCGGACGAGTCCCGTGATGTGGAGCCCGAGAATCACGATAACGACTCCGGCCAGTCGCCGGATCCAGCCCTGGTTGAAGCGCATGAACTGTCCGATGGCGCTCGCCGAGACGCCCAGCGCCATGAAGACGAGCGTGAAGCCGAGGATGAAGAGGAGTCCGTGCACGACCGTGCGCCGGCGGATGCGTGCCCGAGCGGCGGGGTCCGCGTCGGACAACTCGTCCACGGTCAGTCCCGTGATGAAGGACAGGAAGGACGGCAGCAGCGGCAGCACGCACGGGCTCAGGAAGGAGACGACCCCCGCTCCGAAGGCAACGACGACCGAGATCTCGCCCACCTAGTGCCTCCACAGGAGGTAGCGTTCGAAGAGGCCCCGGACGCGAGGCGTGAGGCGCGTGCGGCTCCAGGCGTCGCCCAGGCGCTTCCCAGCTTCGACGCCTTCGTCGAGACGGTCATGGAGAGCGAGCCCGGCGCCACGGCACCGGCGCCTACCTGGCGACGGGGTGGCAGCGCTCACGGATCTGCAGCTGGGTCTTCTCGTCCGCCGAGAGAACGAAGTCGCCCTCACCGAGAGGTTGATCGTGCCACTGCCGGTGGTAGAGATCGAGCACCCGAGCCGCCTTCGCGTGGAAGTCGGGATCGCGCGGGAAGATCCAGCTGCGGCGACTCCAGGGCCGGATCGCGTCCTGGTTGAGCCAGCGCCAGATCGTCACCCCGCTGATCTCCGCGACCAGTCCCGCGGCCACCACGTGGCGTTGCAGCTCGGCCCGGCCGAAGCGCGAGAGCGGCAGCCCGAGCCGGGCCGGCAGTTCACACGCCAGGGCCTTCACCTCGGCCACGACCGGAGGGGGAAAAAGCGGAGGGCCGGCCTCCGCGGGAACGATCCTCCAGCCCCGCCAAGCGTTCTCGGTAGAAGCGTTTTCGCCACTTGCTCACCACCTCGCGCGGCAGGTCCAGCCGCTCGCCGATCGCCTTGTTCTCGAGACCCTCGCCCGCCAGGAGGATGAGCTTGGCTCGAGTGACGTCGCGATACGGTAACGTATACTGGCGGCTCCGGGCTTCCAGGATCCGGCGCTCGTCGTCGGTCAGGTCGATCACGTACGGGCTCTTCCGTGGCATCGCTCCCTCCGGTTGGAGACAGACGAAAGATGCCACCATCAAGCCTGGAATGCCCAGTCACAATACGTGATCGTAATTGTGTTCACGTGTACTAGCAGTCCTTCCCGATTGACGTCGGTAGTTAGAAACGCCCCTATCTCTATCGCGATCACGAACGTAGCCGGCCGGCCCTGCGATCCTACGGCCGCTCGAGGCCCAGCTCCTCCCAGACCCAGCCCATGTCGTAGCCCGGCTCGCCGCGGCGAACTGCATGCGCGTGGCGATTCTCCATCATCTTGAGGAGTTCCACGACCCGTCCGCGATCCTTCTTCCGGCCCACGCTCTCACGCGGCGTCCGGTCCCCCAGGGCAGGGACGGAGTCATCGAGCCACTGCCGGTAGTGCCGGTCGAAGAACTCGCGGAGGATCCGCTCCCTCTCCTCGGGCGGAATGTCGGGCTCTGAAGGCGCCTCCCTCTCCCCCGGACATTCCCGGAGCGCCTGCTCGAGATCCTGGATGACGGTCGCCTGGTAGCGGAGCGCGGGACCGGCCGCCTCGTCGAGGAGCTTCCGGCCTCTCTCGGCGCGGGGCCTGGACATGACCTCCAGCTCTAGGCGGTCCGTCACCAGGCGGATCGACCCGAGAATCCGGATCCGCCCCTCGGCCGGTTCGATCCAGACCCATTCGCCGTCGTCGTTCCCGGCTTCGAGGTCCGAGTGCCGGTCGAGCGCGTCCCGGAGCGCGGCCGCATCCTGGACCGCAAAGCTCAGGCGCGCGAACTCGACCGGGGCTCCCTCAGGAGTCCGGATCTCGGGCAGGGGTCGCAGGACGACGTGCTTCAGCCACAGGTGGTGGAAGAGAAAGCCCGTGCGCTTGAAGAAGAGGTCGTCGGTGGCGTCGGGTACGCTCTTGCGGAACTTCTTGTGCCAGTGCCTGAACTCGGCGAGCACCCCCTCCTTCGTCTTTACAGGAAACGGATAGACACCACCTTCCAGGACGTGCACTCCCGGCTCGACTTCCAGGAGCCTCGCCGCAAGGACGTCCCACAGCGCGAGCCCCCGGGTGGCCGCCTTCTCCCTCACCTGGCGCTCCTCTCCGCTCCAGAGGTCTCGGAGGGTGAGCCCACGATCCCGCTCGACCGCGAGGACCTCGTACGGGCGGAGATGGGTTTCCCGCATGCGCTCCAAGTAGTTGCGCTCGCCCCGGGTGAGACTGCGGCCACGGTCCTCGAGGAACAGCTCCAGCGGGCTCTTCCCCTCGTCGATGTTCACATCGAAGGAGAACCACGAGTTGTACATGATCTCGATCTGCTCGGGTGCCTGCTCGACGGCGAAGGCGATGATCTCCTCATCGTCGGTCCCCCAGAAGAGCAGCTGCGCCACCTCGTGACTGTGTTCGAGATCCGGACCTTGGGCGTAGCGCATGAGCCGCCCGAGCGCGGCCTCGCGCTCGCGCCGCGTATACGGGGCGAGGGCCGCCATGCGCCGATCCTTCGCGTAGCAGCAATTCTTGTACTTCCGGCCGCTGCCACAGGGGCAGGGGCCGTTTCGGCTGACGCCGTCGGTCATCGGATCGGTCACCTCGGTCGGGGGCGGGGTCGCGGGATCACGGTGTCCCCCAAAGATAGGACGGGACCCTTCCGATAGCGGACGCGAGGGGCTCCGGCAGGATCGTCAATTCCAGGCAACGGGCTCTCACCCCGGCCCCTCGAGGTCGATCGGCTTGGAGCCCCCTCGAAAGGTGATCCGCTCGAAGCCCCATGCATCCCCCTTGAATCGGATCGGAACCAAAGGAGCTCGCGCTCAGCTCAAGATAACTTGGGCATCCCACGCCTGACAGACGCTGACCGTCGCTGTCACAACCCCTCCTACCATCACTCATCCCATCCGAGAGGAGGATTCCCGAGGATCACGGTCTCGCCCGCCGCCCCCCCCCAGCGGCACGAATCCCAGACGGTCTATCCGCTCCTGAGCCCGGGCGGGAGATCCCGGCTTGCGCCGCTCGGCCGAAGCCGGGTAATCTCCCTTCGGGAAGGTTTCCCGATGACGCCCACGAAGCTCCACCGCCGAATCCGCTCGACGCGCCGCCGGATCCGCGCCGTCCGCCGGCGCTTCCGCGAGGCGCGACTGGTCGCGCTGGCCTTCAAGTCCGATCACCATCCGGTCCTGGCCCACGTCGTCCCCATCCGGCGCTGCAACCTCTCCTGCGCCTACTGCAACGAGTTCGACAAGCACTCTGCCCCGGTTCCTCTCGACGAGATGCTCCGGCGGATCGATCGGCTGGCCGAGCTGGGGACGACCGCCGTTCACCTGAGCGGCGGCGAGCCGCTCCTCCACCCGGACCTGGACGAGATCGTCCGGCGGATTCGCGAACGCGGGATGCTGGCCGGGCTGCTGACGAACGGCTATCTGCTGACCCGCCAGCGGATCGAGCGGCTCAACGACGCCGGGCTCGACCAGCTCCAGATCAGCGTCGACAACGTGACGCCCGACGAGGTCTCGAAGAAGAGCCTCAAGATCCTGGATCGGAAGATCCGTCTTCTCGCCGAGCACGCCCTCTTCGACGTCAACCTCAACTCGGTGCTGGGCAGCGGCGTCGAGCGGCCCGAGGACGCGCTCGCGGTCGCCCGTCGCGCCCGTGAGCTGGACTTCACCGGCACGGTCGGGATCATTCACGATGGTACGGGACGCGCGAAGCCGCTGAGCGAGGGGGAGCGGGCGATCTGGAGCGAGATCCGGTCTCTCCAGCCGAAGCGGTTCTGGTCCTTCGCTCGCTACGAGGACGAGTTCCAGGAGAACCTGGTCGCCGGCCGTCCCAACCGATGGCGCTGCGGGGCGGGGGGCCGGTACCTCTATATCTGCGAGGATGGGCTCGTCCACTGGTGCTCCCAGCAGCGGGGGATCCCAGCTATCCCCCTTGCCGAATATTCACAGGAGGACATCGACCGTGAGTCCCGCACGTCCAAGCCCTGCGCCCCCTTCTGCACGGTGTCGTGCGTTCATCGTGTATCAGTGCTGGACCGGTTCCGCGAGCGGCCGCTCGAGACGATTGTCGCGACTCTGTCGCCGTCTGGAGAGGGAGGCTCGCTGGCCGAGGTACCCCTCCCGGTACGGGCGATGGCATGGATGTTCGTTCGGAGCTCCAACGCTCGATTCTTCAAGAGGGTCGCGATGCGGGCGCTGGGCGTCGGGTGAGTAGCGAGGAGAGCCGACCCCGAGACGTGCGTGACCGGGGACCGAAACCCGACCTCGATGGGCCCCACGCCGGGGTATCGACATTGGAGGCGGGGCGGCCCCTCGAAAACGCCCCAGCCGCCGCCATCCTCCTGCATGGACGGGGCGGCAGCGCCGAGGACATCCTCGGGCTGACCCGGGGGCTGGGCGAGGCGCGGCTCGCCTATCTCGCCCCGCAGGCCGCCGACCACGCCTGGTATCCCGAGAGCTTCCTCGCCCCGATCGAGCAGAACGAGCCGTGGCTCTCGTCCGCGCTGGACGTGGTGCGACGGTTGCTCGACCGTCTCGCGGAGGCCGGGATCCCATCGGAGCGCACCCTTTTACTGGGTTTCTCCCAAGGCGCGTGTCTGGGGCTCGAGTTCGCCGCCAGGAACGGCGCCCGCTACGGCGGTGTCGTGGGGCTCGCGGGCGGGCTGATCGGGGCGCCGGGAACGCCCCGCGACTATCCGGGCTCCCTCGAGGGGACGCCTATCTTCCTGGGCTGTGGCGACCGCGACCCCTACGTCCCGCCGGAGCGCCTGGAGGAGACGGGCGAGGTCCTGTCCCGGCTGGGCGCCACGGTGACGAAGCGCGTCTACCCGGGGATGGGGCACATGGTCAACGAGGACGAGCTGGGGCACGTGCGCCGGATGGCGTCCGGTCTGGTCGGCGAGTCGGAGGCGACCTTCGACCGACCGGATTCGTCTTCCACGCGGAAGGGAGAAACCTGATGGAGATCGCGTGCGAGCACTTCGACCAGGCGCGACCGGTCACCCCGAGCGCCCAGGGATGCGAAGATTGTCTGCGCACGGGCGATAGCTGGGTGCACCTCAGGTTGTGCCTCGTCTGCGGCCACGTCGGGTGTTGTGACTCCTCGAAGAACAAGCACGCCACCCAGCATTTCCAGGCCACGGGCCATCCCGTCATCCGATCGTTCCAGCCCGGTGAGGGATGGGGATGGTGCTACGTGGACGAGCGCTTCGTGCCCTCGGTGCCCCTGCCGTAGCTCACGGCTCCCTCTCCTCGGGCATCTTGTCCTTCAGGAGCTCCATCTCAACCGCCGAGTCCCCGATCGCCATCTCGCCGCCCGGCATCGTGTCGAGGAGGGCGTCACGCCGCGCCGGCTCGTGGAGCGCCCGCTGGACAGCCATCGTGTCGGGCATGTCCATGGACTCCGCCATCTCATCCTGGGGCTCGCAGGCGGAGAGGGCGCAGAGCGCCACGGCGCATGCCGCCAAGGCATGGAGGG
Organism: Gemmatimonadota bacterium; assembly: GCA_050732935.1. Lineage (GTDB taxonomy): Bacteria > Gemmatimonadota > Gemmatimonadetes > JACCXV01 > JAHWKZ01 > DASRVA01. Next base: position 34,943 of record JBOHRW010000002.1, on the reverse strand, counting down.
TCAGACTCCGGCGAACCACGGGTAGCCCCGATCCTCCCAGTAGCCGCCCGGGCGCTCGGCGGTGAAGGTGATCCTGGTCAGGTACTTGGTGAGCTTGTAGCCGAGCTTGTGCGGCGCGTAGAGCCGGAGCGGCGCGCCGTGCTCCGGCGTGATGAAGTGATCGTTGAAGCCGTAGGCGAGGATCGTCTCGGGATGCAACGCCGACTTCATGTCCCAGCCGTTGTAGTAATCCGAATCGAAGGAATCGAACCGGACGTACTTCGCCTCGGGGAGGACGCCCGCCAGCTCGGCGACCGTGAGAAAGGGGGTTCCCGTCCAGGTGGCGATAGCCGACCAGCCTTCCACGCAATGATGCTTCACCGTGTAGGTCAGGCGCGTGAGGGCCTCGATCTCTGGCCGGGCGAGCAGAAGCTCGCGCCGGACGAGCCCGGTGACCTCGAGCCGCCACGCCGCGGGATCCTCCAGCACGGGCGTCATGCGGCTGATGTGGTAGTTGGGGAAGGAGACGGTCCGCTCGGCAGGGCTGTACTTCTGCGCCAGCCGGTCGTGGGAGAGGAGCCGTTCACCGAACCAGTCGTTGAACCGGCTGACGCCCCGGAGGGCAGGCACGATGTGCTTGCCGCCGTCCCATCCGTATGCGGATACCGCCGTCCCCACTACGGCCGCCGCACCGCTCGCCAGGAACGCGCGCCGGTTCAGGTCACGGCTCATGGCCCGGGAACCTCCCGCGGTACTCCCCGCTGATCATCGCCCTCAGCGACGCCGGATCGGCGATGAAGACGAGCGCCACGTGGACGACGGAGAAGCCGACGAACAGCCACACCGTCCAGAAGTGCCACCAGCGGGCGGCCTGGAAACCGCCGAAGGCCGTCACCAGCCACCCGAGCTGGACCGGCTTGTAGACCGCCACGCCCGACAAAACGGCGAGTATCCCGAGCAGGATCACGGCCGTGTACGCCCCCTTCTGGAGGGCGTTGTGCTTCCCTTGCGGCGGGTGCTCGCGGTCGATCCGCAGGTAGTAGCGGGCCATCGTCACGGCCGGGCGCACATCGCCAGGGCGGAAGACGAGCCTCCTCCATTCGCCGCTCGCTGCCAGGTAGACCAGATAGACGACGCCGGCCAGGACCAGGGGCCACATGAGCGCGAAGTGCCAGTTGATGCCGCCCGCAAGCCAGCCTCCCAGCCGGCTCCACTCCGGGAACCGCAGGTCCTGGAATGGATTGGGAAGGAAGGGACCGTCGCGGTCGCCGAACCGCGGGTAGGCGCCGTAGATCTGGAGCCCGCTCGCGATCATCCCGAAGATCAGGACGAACGCTGCCCAGTGGGTCACGCGCACGATCCAGTGGTGTCGCTTGGACGATTCCGCCACGATCTTCTCGAACATCAACATGGTCGATTTGACATCTGTCCCGTCAGGGGCGAACGTCCAGGATGGAACGGATATTCCGTTCCTCGACGGGGATCGGCCCACGCCGTCCCCGTTCGCATTTCCGCTCTCGAGGAAGGATATGATGATGTCCGAAGCAAAACAGGGAGATACCGTGAAGGTTCATTATAGTGGCTCGCTCGAGGACGGGACGGTCTTCGACACCTCGCAGGACCGCGACCCGCTCGAGTTCACCATCGGCGAGAACCAGGTGATCTCCGGATTCGAGGAGGCCGTCGTCGGCATGGAGCCGGGTCAGAGCAAGGTGGTCAAGCTCGATTCTGGCGAGGCGTATGGCCCCCGGCGTTCGGAGCTCCTGGTCGAGGTCGAGCGCGAACGCTTCCCGTCCGACATGGATGTCGAGGTGGGGTCGCAGGTGCAGGTCAAGCAGCAGGACGGCAGCCCTCGCGTGGCCACGATCGCCCGTGTGGGGGACGACTCCGTGACGCTGGACGTGAACCATCCGCTGGCCGGGAAGGACCTGACTTTCGATATCGAGCTGGTGGAGATCGGGAGCTAGCCGAGATCGTCAGCTGAGCGAACCTCTCAACATAGCGGCGTTCGCCGGAAGCCTCCGCGAGGGGTCCTTCAACCGATCGTTGCTGCGGGCCACGGTCGAGTTGGCGCCCGAAGGGATGGCGATCCGGATCCTCGACATCTCGGGGATTCCGGTCTACAACGCGGACGTTGAGGCCGTAGGCCTGCCGCAGCCGGTCGCGGGGTTCAAGCGCGAAATCGCTGCGGCCGACGGGCTCCTGATCGCGACCCCCGAATACAACCATGGCATGGCGGGAGTCACCAAGAATGCCATCGACTGGGCGTCCCGCCCGCCGCGGGAGTCGCCGCTGGATGGCAAGCCGGTAGGGATCATGGGCGCATCGCCAGGGATGACCGGGACAGCGTGCGGCCAGAGCCAGCTCCGGCAGGCGTTCGGGTTCACGAACTCCTACTGCATGCCGCAGCCAGAGATCCTGGTCGCGCGCGCGCGGGAAAAGCGCGCGGGAAAAGTTCGACGCCGACGGCCGGCTCACGGACGAGGCCACCCGTGAGCACGTGGCGAAGTACATGGCCGCGTTCGCCGACTGGATCCGAATCTTCGTGTTGCCCCGTCCTTGACCTTGTGACGACTCACAGCGTAGCGTTCGTATGACTCTGGCCGCCGGTCCGTGACCTGCGGATAGGGCTCTACGTGCACGCGCCCAGGAGGTCGTCATGCGCGGCTTCGCATTCTTGCTCCTCTGGCCCCTCTTCTTTCCCGCCCTCGCTTCTGCCCAGACTGGATCGATCATCGGCCAGGTCACCGACCAGGACGGCGAGGCGATCGCCGGCGCCACCGTACGGATCGAGGCGATGGATCTAGGCTCGGTGACCGACAACTACGGCGGTTTCGTTCTGCGCAACGTTCCGGTCGGCACGCACATCTTGCGTGTGCAGACCCTGGGCCATGTGGAACGGTTGGAGCCGGTGACGGTTTCCGCGAACGCCACCGTGAGTCAGGACTTTGCGCTCGACACCGTGGCGATCATGGTCGAGACCCTGGAGGTCTTCATCGGCTCGCGGGCGGGTCACACGGCGGCCGACGAGCTCGCCGTCCCGGTAGACGTCTTCACCGCCGAGGATGTCCTGTCCCAGGGGACACCCGAGACAAGCGCGATCCTCGCCGAGCTCTCGCCGTCCGTGAACTTTCCTCGCCAGAGCGTGACCGACGCCACCGATATCGTGCGACCGTTCACGCTCCGCGGTCTCTCGCCGGACCACACGCTGGTGCTCGTGAACGGCAAGCGGCGTCACCGGACGGCCCTGGTCCACATCTTCGGGGCCGGGATGGGAGCGGGGGCCAGCGGGGTGGATCTGAACGCCCTGCCCGCCAGTATGATCGACCGGATCGAGGTCCTGCGGGACGGCGCCGCAGCGCAATACGGTTCGGACGCGATCGCCGGTGTGGTCAACCTGGTCGTGAAGGACGGAGTTTTTCCCCTCACGCTGGGTGCGACGACTGGCCGCTACTTCCCGGGGGAGTTCGACGAGGACGGGACGATCCGGGATATCAGCGGCGGCATCGGGCTGCCCCTGGGTGAGGGTTCGCTGAGCCTGTTCGCCGAGTGGCGCGATCGGAGCGCGACCAACCGGGCCGGGGCGGACCCCGAGGATCAGATCGTCGAGGGGGACGCCGACGTGGTGGATGACGAGGGGAACGTGATCGACAAGCGGAACCCGGTGCCCCAGCCCAACCACCACTGGGGCGACGGGAACCAGGAGGACATCCTCACGTTCGCGAACCTCGATGTGCCACTCGCCGCCGACGAGCGCGCCGAGCTGTACGCGTTCGGCGGCTACAGCTTCCGGGAGGGGGACGGTCAGGGTTTCCGCCGGCAGGGGATCAGCGACCGGAACTGGCCGGAGATCTACCCGCTCGGGTTCCTCCCGACGTTCGATGCCAACGTCACCGACGCCTCGGCGGTGGGCGGGATCCGCGGGCTGGCCGGAGGGTGGGGCTGGGACGCCGGCCTTGCCTGGGGCCACAACGCGTTCGAATACAACCTCGCCAACACGCTGAACGTTTCGCTCGGCCCCTGCCTGGACACGCCCTGCGCTCCCGGCCTGGACGGGATCCTCGGCAACGCCGACGACCCGGGCATCCCGAACCAGACCGGCTTCTTCGCCGGTGAGCTCAGCCTCAACGAGGTCGTCGCGGGGATCGACCTGGCGCGCGCGTTCGATATGGGGTTCCTCGCCTCTCCGCTCAACGTCGCGGTGGGAACAGCCTACCGCTGGGAGAACTACCAGATCGAACCGGGCGAGCCGGCGTCGTTCATCCAGGGCGGGCATCCGAACCGGAACGGCGAAGCGGCGCCTCCGGGCTCTCAGGTCTTCTCGGGCTTTCAGGTTTCGGTGGACGAAGCGCGTGGCAACTTCGGGGCCTATGCGGACTTGGAAGGAAACCTCACGCGCGAGCTTCTCGCCAACGTGGCGGCGCGCTTCGAGTCGTACAGCGACTTCGGCGAGAAGCTGACCGGGAAGCTCGCTCTGCGCTTCCAGCCGGCCGAGCAGTTCGTCCTGCGGGGCGCAGTCAGCTCGGGGTTCCGGGCGCCGGCCCTGTCCCAGAGCTTCTACCAGAGCACGGTGACCAACTTCATGCTCGGGGAGGGCGGCGAGCCAGTCCCCTTCGAGGCTGGGATCTTCCCGGTCGAACACACGGCCGCCGTCGCCCTGGGCGCGGAACAGCTCGACGAGGAGACGTCGGTGAACGTCAGCGGCGGCTTTGCGGTGACGCCCGCGGAGCGTCTCACGTTCACCGCCGACGTCTTCTTCATCACGATCGACGACCGTATCATCCTGACCAGCGAGGTGAGCGGTGAGGCGATCGAGGAAATCCTCGAGGACGCCGGCGTACCGGGGGTACAGGCAGCGCGCTTCTTCACCAACGGCCTCAACTCGGAAACGCTCGGGGTCGACCTGACGGCCCGGTACGTCGTGCCCGCGGGGGCCGGAACGCTCGACCTCGCGGCGGTCTACAATTGGACCGAGAACGAGGTGACCGCGACCCGGACCCCGCCGGAGCTCGAGGGAACGGGGGCCGAGCTCTTCAGCCCCTTCCTCGAAGGAGGACTGATCGAGTTGGAGCGCGGACGGCCGAAGTGGCGGAGCACGTTCGAGAGCCGGTGGTCCGACGACCGCTGGAGTTTCCTCGGGCAGGCCTCGCTGTGGGGACCGTTCACGTCGGTCCTGCTAGGGATCTGCGGTGAGGACTGTGTCCAGGACTACGACTCGAAGACGCTGGTCGACGTGGAAGCCGGCTACCGGTTCAGCGACCGGTTTCAGCTGGCGGTCGGGGCGCGGAACCTCTTCGACGAGTTCCCCGAGCGGGCCATCTTCGACAACAGCTTCGGAATCTTCAACTTCCCGTCGGCCTCGCCGTTCGGCTTCAACGGGCGGTACCTGTACGCCCGGACGGAGATCGTGGTCGGTCCGTAAGATCCTGCGGAAGGGGGGCCTGTGGACGTCGAGCGCTGGGACGAGGAGAGGGACGGTCCGTTCTCGGAATCGGCCCTCGAGCGGAAGCTGGAAGACCGGGGATACCGCGTGTCCCGTTACGTCTATCCGCCCGGCACCACCTTTTCCGACCACACCCACTCGGTCGAGAAGATCGACGCGGTCTCATCCGGCCGATTCCGGATGAGGACGGCGGAGGGCGAGGTCGTCTTGGAGGCTGGCGATTGCCTGCGCGTGCCGGCCGGCGCGGTGCACAGCGCCGAGGTCGTGGGAGACGAGCCGGTCGTCGGCCTGGACGCCGTGCGGAGCTAGCCGACGTCCATTTCCGCCATCAGGCCGGCGCGATGTTCTGGTTCAGGTGGAAGAAGTTGTCGGGGTCGTAGCGCTTCTTGAGTCGGGCCAGCCGGTCGTAGTTGGGGCCGAAGGCGGCCTTGACGCGTTCGGTCTCGTCCGCGGGCATGAAGTTCACGTACACCCCACCCGTCGCGTAAGGCGTCATGACGCCGAAGAACTCGCGCGCCCAGGCGACGCAGCGGTCGTCGTCGCCTGCGTCCTCCCATCGCGTGTGCACGTTCATGACGTACTCCGCGTCCCGGTGGGGGTAGGCGGTCGCGTCGGCGGGCTTACGGTTGGCGGCTCCGCCCAGCCGCCCGACGAAGATCTCAGATTGGTCGCTGGGGAGACGCTCCGCGTAATCGAGGATCGCGTCGAGCGCGCCGTCCTCGAGCGTGGCGAAGTTGTGCGATTTCCAGTAGTTCCGGGCGCCTGGGGTGAGCAGGGGGTCGAAGGCCTGCTGCCAGCCGGCGTAGGGATGGGGTCCGATCACATCGGCGATCGGCTTGCCGACCGCGCGGAGAGGCGCGACGAGCTCCTTTCCCGCCTCCATGTCGCCAGCCACGAAGACCGGCAGGATCAGGATCAGCTGTCCGTGGACGTCTTCCGGAAGGAAGGGGAGTGGCGGCGCCTTTCGCACGACGAACCACGGATTAACGGCATCCGGAGCATCCGCGGTGAACTCACGGTAGCGATCGAGCACGCTGCGTGCGCCGTCGAACGGATGGACGATGAGACCCGAGAGGATCTCTGGCCCGACGTCGTGGAGTCGATACTCGAACGACGTCGCGACGCCGAAGTTCCCACCGCCCCCCCTCAGGCCCCAGAAGAGATCGGGGTTCTCCTCCTCGCTCGCCTGGAGCCGCTCGCCGTCGGCGGTGACCACGTCGGCGGACGCCAGGTTGTCGACCGTGAGCCCGTGCACCCTGGACAGCCAGCCGAAGCCACCGCCCAGGGTGAGACCGGCGATCCCGGTGGTCGAGTTGATGCCGAGCGGCGTGGCCAGGCCGTGCGCCTGGGTCGCGCCGTCCATGTCGGCCAGGGTGGCGCCGGGGCCGACCCGGGCCGTCCGTTCATCGGGCTGGACGTTGACGGTCTTCATCGGCGAGAGGTCGATCATGAAGCCCCCCTCGCAGACGCAGTCGCCGGCGATGTGGTGGCCGCCTCCGCGGACGGCGACCTCGAGCCCGTTTTCGCGCGCGAACCGGATGGCCGTCGCGACGTCATCGGCCCCTTTGCAGCGGGCGATGAGAGCGGGATGCCGGTCGATCATCCCGTTCCAGGCTGCGCGCGCCTCGTCGTAGTCCGGATGCTCCGGGGTCATGACCTCTCCCTGAAGCCGTTCGCCGAGGTCCCCGATGGCGTCACTTCCGACCGTGATCATATCTTCGTCCGTCGTTCTGAACTGTGATTCCGGCATGCTTGTCTCCCGGCTCGAGAAATCATGGTGGTGAAATAGGGTGCCAGCGATGATCGGATGGCTGGTTACTCCGCGGGCAAGATGTTCTGATTGGCACGAAACAGATTGCCCGGGTCGACCTGCGCCTTGATGCGGGCCAGCCGCTCGTAATTCTCACCGTAGCTCGCGCGCACCCGCTCGGGGGCCTCTTCCATCGTCATGTTCACGTAGGCTCCGCCTGCCGAGTAGGGATGCAGCGCCTCCCAGTAGTCGACAGCGAAGGATCGCAGCTCGTCGGCCCTGGCCGGGTCCGGATCGACCCCGACGATGACCTGGGACCAGAGAACGTCGCGATGGCTGAAGGCCGTGTCGGTGGCGCCAATGTCGTGTACCGCGCCGTCCACCGGATAAAGGTGCATGGTCGAGTGGAGCGTGGGACGCCGCCCGCCGAATTCGACATGGCGCTCGATCGCCTCGTCGGAGAGCTCGCGCACGAAGTCGTGGCGCCAGTACCACTGGAGGCCCGGGCAGTACATCTCGTCGAATGCCCGCTGAAGGTCGGGGTACGGCATCTCCTGCACGCCGTAGAGGATGGGCGGCCCGAATTCCTGAATGGGAGCGAAGGCTTCCCTGGCCTTGTCGGGCGGGCCTGCGTAACACCAGCTGGAGAAAGCAACCTTGCGAAAGTGCAACTCCTCGGGGAACGGCGGCGCGGGGGGCACAGTGTGGAGGCCCAGCCAGCCGTTGAGCTCGCGCGGGGCGTTCGGAAGGAACTCCCGATACCAGCGCATGACCCCGGCCACGGACTCGATCGGCCACAACACCACACCGCCCACGATGGTTCCGACCGGATGCAGCCGGAACAGGAACGATGTGACGATACCGAAGTTGCCACCACCGCCACGGATCGCCCAGAACAGGTCGGGGTTCTCGACATCGTTGGCGGTTACGATCTCACCGTTGGCCAGCACGACCTCGGCGGCCAGAAGGTTGTCGATCGTCAGCCCATGCTTGCGGGTCAGGTAGCCGTGCCCGCCCCCGAGCGTGAGGCCACCAACGCCGGTGGTGGAGATGATGCCGCTCACCGTGGCCAGGCCGTGCTCGTGGGTCGCCGCGTCCACCTCCCCCCAGGTGCAGCCGCCCCCCACAAGCGCCGTGCGGGCGCCTGCATCTATCTCGATGGTCTTGAGCAGGGAGAGATCGATGACCACGCCGTCATCCACGACGCCGAACCCGGGGCCGCTGTGGCCTCCCCCCCGAACGGCCAGTGGGAGATCGTGCTCGGCAGCGAACCTCACGGCGCGGGCGACGTCATCGGTGTTCGAGGGGCGGGCGATCAGGGAGGGCCGGCGATCGATCATGGCGTTGTAGACTGTTCTGGCTTCCTGATACTCGGGATCCTCGGAGGCGATGATGGCTCCCCCGAACGATGGACCGAGCTCGCGCCGAGCCGCCTCATGCGTTGTCGAGCTCATGTCGCCTCCTTACGATTCCCGCGCCTTCCTCGTCCTGCGAACTCGGGCAGTCGCCCAATCCACCACTAGCTCCAGGCGACGTCGAACAGCCTGATGGCTTCCGGGAAGCCCTTGAGGGGGACCTCCCCCAGATCCACGAACTTGAAGGCCTTCCCGATGCACAGATCCCGGACGACCGAGGGGACCAGGATCCGCTCGGGATCGGCATGGTCGCAGGCGCGTCGGGCCAGCTGCACCGCCGCGCCGAAGAAGTCGTGGTTCTCCTCGACGGGCTCGCCGGCGCTGATGCCGATCCGCACCTTGACGGGATGCGCCGCATCGTGCTGGTTGTGGGCAGCCAGCGCCCGTTGGATGGCCATCGACGCCTCGATCGCCCCCGAGGGAGACCCGAAGGAGGCCATGATCCCGTCGCCGGTGTGCTTGACCTCGCGACCTCCTCGCGCGGCGATCTCGCGCCGGACGATGATGTCGTGAACGCGGAGCACGCCCATGGCCGCCTCGTCTCCCAGGTCCTGGGTCAGCTCGGTGGATCCGGCGAGGTCGGTGAAGAGGATGATCCGGTAGCCGGGGTCGAGACCTCCCTTATTCCACAGCGCGGTGCCGATTTGGGTTTGGGACTGGCCGCCGAGAAACGCCTCGACCAGGTTGGACTCGACCTCGATGATCTGGTCGGGTTCGAGCCCGTGGGCCTCCCGATGAACCGCTACACAGGCCTCCTTGCTCGGGCCCTCGACCAGGCAGCAGACGGTCTTCGAATCCGGATTGACCCAGTACTTGAGATACTTGACGCCATGCTTTCCCTGGGCTTCTAGATCGCTGAGGTGGGCCTTCTCGATCTCCTCGGGGGTGGCACCCAGGTCTCGGTGGACATCCATGTAGAGCGTCATACGGAAAAAGACTCCTGCCTGATGGATCGTTACGCCAGCGTCTCTCGGGATGCAGCCGATCGACGAACGAGGATGCACGAGGGCAGTAGTATACTCCGCAGTTTATGGCGTGTCAGGGCGACGGGTGGGACCCGGGTCGCGCTCGTCTGGAGGCGAAAGCGACCCGGGCGTCTGGCAGGCTCGCGCGTCCTACCCGCGGTAGATCTCGTCCCCGCCGCAATCGTCCCACGTCTCGGCGAGCCACTCGGCGTCGGCTTCGCTCTCGGGCTCGACGGCCAGCACGACGCCGCCTTCCTCGATCGCGGTCTTGTAGACGGTGGCTCGCTCCTTTGTCATCCCGGCGCCCACCAGACCGCCGATGAGGCCGCCTGTCAGCCCGCCGGCTCCCGCTCCCGCGAGGCCGAAGAGGAGCGGCCCCGCCACGACGAGCCCGAGGCCCGGGATCGCGATGGCGGTCCCCAGCGCGACGATCGCCCCCGCGATGGCGCCGACGGCGGTGCCGAGAGCGCCGCCTACGCCAGCGCCTTCCATGGCCTTCCCTTCCTTCTCGACCTCCACGCGCTCGCTGGGGAAGTACTCGTCGCGGGCCTGGTCCGACATGAGCACCATCACGTCCTCCTTGGGATAGCCCCGCTCGATCGTCTTCGCGTAGGCGTCCTCGGCATCCTCGGCGTCGTGGAACACGGCGCTGACGACGTTCCGGCGGGCGGTCTTCATCCGCTTCTCGGCGCGGTATTCGTCATGTTCTTCATGCTTCTCATGTGGCATGGCTGCTCCTTCTGGCAAAATGTTCGCTTCGAATATCTGTCAACGACGATAACCGATCCCTGGATGTTTCGGCTGTCAGGAGCCTTACGAGAGCTTACTCGAAGCGCGGCGTGTAGCGGTCGAGCGTGGAGTAGGGAGCCGGCCACGGAAGCCCGTGGCCCAGCCGCCAGGCGGCGTTGCGCGTCCAGTACGGGTCCCACAGGTGGGCCCTGGCCATCGCGCACAGATCGGCCCGCCCGGCGGCCAGGATCGTGTTTACGTCCATGTACGAGGAGATGTTGCCGACCGCCATCGTGGGGATTCCCACCTCGTGCCGGATGCGATCGCTGAACGGGGTCTGGAACTGGCGGCCGTACTCCGGCTTCGCGTGCGGGACGGTCTGCCCCGCCGAGACGTCGACGATGTCGACGCCGTGATGCTCGAGGACGCGAGCCACCTCGACCGATTCCTCGATCGTCTGGCCGCCGGGGATCCAGTCCACGGCCGAGATCCGCACCGACAGCGGCTTCTGGGCCCAGGCATCACGCACGGTGTCCAGCACCTCCAGTGGGAACCGGAGACGGTTCTCGAGCAGGCCGCCGTACTCGTCCGTGCGCTGGTTGGTGGCCGGCGAGATGAACGAGGCCAGCAGATACCCGTGGGCCATGTGGATCTCGAGGAGATCGAATCCCGCCTGGTCCGCCATCCGGGCCGCGCGCACGTAGTCGGCGACCACCTGATCCATGTCGTCGCGGGTCATCGGACGCGGCACCTGGCTGTGGGGATAGTACGGGATGGGGGAGGGAGCGACGATCTCCCAGTTGCCCTCCGGGAGCGGTTCGTCCATCCCATCCCAGGCCAGGCGGGTCGAGCCCTTCCGGCCGGCGTGGCCGAGCTGGATCCCGATCGCGGCCCAGGAGTACTCGTGGACGAAGTCGACGATCCGCCGCCACCCTTCCACGTGATCGGGCAGGTAGAGTCCCGCGCAGCCCGGCGAGATCCGACCCTCGGCGGAAACGTCGGTCATCTCGGCCATGACCAGCCCGGCCCCGCCGACGGCCCGGCTTCCCAGGTGGACGAAGTGCCAGTCGTCGGGCGTGCCTTCGTCGGCGGAGTACTGGCACATCGCCGAGACGACGACGCGATTCTGAAGGAGCAGGTCGCCGATCCGGTAGGGCGTGAAGAGAGGTGGAGGGGGCGGATCGAGCGGGATGTCGACACCGCTCTGCTCGGCCGCCCGCTCCGCGAACCAGCCGTCCACGCGTGCGGTGAAGACGGGATCGCGCGTCTTCATGTCCTCGTGGGTGATGCGGAGCGAGCGGGTGAGGAGGTTGAACGCGAACTGGATTGGCTCGGTCTCCATGTAGCGCTCGGTCCCCTCGAACCACATGAGGCTCGCCCGGGCGGCTCGCTGGAGGCTCTCGACCAGCGGGCGGCGCTCCTCCTCGTAGGCGGCCAGCGCGGCTGGGACTTCGGCATGGGGCTGGAGCGCGGCGACCAGCGCGATCGCATCCTCCATCGCCAGCTTGGTCCCCGACCCGACCGAGAAGTGGGCCGTGTGCGCGGCGTCTCCGATCAGGACGATGTTCCCGTGGCTCCATGACCCGCACCTCACGGTGGGGAAGCTGCGCCAGACTGAGCGGTTGGCGATCAGCCGATGGCCGTCGAGCTCCTCCGCGAAGAGCTCCTCGCAGAAGGCCAGGGTGTCGGCCTCCGGCCTGTCCTCGAGCCCGCTTCGGGCGAGGGTCTGGTCGGTGGTCTCCACGATGAAGGTGGAGCGATCTTCGGAGTATCTGTAAGCGTGTACGCGCCATAGGCCATTGACATCGTGCTTGAAGTAAAACTTGAAGGCCGGGAAGGGATGCGTCGTCCCCAGCCAGACGAACTTGTTGGGGCGCAAGTCGATGGTGGGCTTGAACGTCTCACGCCAACGCTCGCGGACCGTGCTGTTGACGCCGTCCGCGCCTACCACCAGGTCGGCGTCCGTGAGCCGCCCGGGGTCGTCGATCTCGGACTCGAAGCGCGGCTCCACTCCCAGCGCCTGGCAGCGATCGGTGAGAATCTCGAGGAGCGTCCGGCGCGCGAGCCCGCTAAAGCCGTGACCGGTCGACGAGAGCACCTCGCCCTTGTAGTGGACATCGATGTCGTCCCAGTGGAAGAAAGCGCGCTCGATCGCCGCGAACGTCTCGGGGTCGGCGGCAGCCAGGTTCTCGAGCGTGGCGTCGGAGAACACGACGCCGAAGCCGTAGGTGTCGTCGGGACGGTTTCGTTCGAGGACCGTGACCTCGTGGGAGGCGTCGGACTTTCCGAGGAGGATGGCGAGGTAGAGACCGGCCGGCCCGCCGCCGACGATGGCGATCTTCACGATGTGTCCATCCCCTACAGATCTCCTTGAGAGCTGTTCCGGTGACAGAATCTCCCATCACCCGGATAGTCGCGCCAAGCTAAGGGCTTCGACAGGTGCCAACCCAATCAAGCCGCTCTGGAGCCGTTAGCCCTTGGTGCGCGTGTTGTTTGATCAAGGCACGCCCGTCCCGTTGCGAAAGTCACTGACCCGGCACAACGTCTCGACCGCATACGAGCGTGGCTGGGCGACTTTGGAACCCTGAAGCGGCTCACTCGCCGCTGAGCTGAGGTCAGGCCGGTAGCCTGTCAATCCCTCTCCGCCTCGATCAGCCTCCCGGCGATCACCAGGTGCTGGATCTCGGTCGTACCCTCGTAGATCCGGAGCGCGCGGATGGAACGATAGAGCCGATCGACGGGATGCTCGGCGAGGACGCCGCGGCCGCCCAGGATCTGGACCGCGTCGTCGATGATCCGCTGCGCGGCTTCCGTGGCGAATGCCTTGGCCATGGCCGCCTCCACGGTCACCCGCTCGGCGCCGCCGTCCTTCTCCCACGCCGCGCGGTAGGTCAAAAGCCTGGCCGCGGCCAGGTCGGTCGCCATACGGGCCAGCTTCTGCTGGACGAGCTGGAACTCGGCGAGCGGCTTCCCGAATTGCTTTCGCTCGCGGGCGTGGTCGAGGGCTTCGTCGAGCGCGCGGCCCGCCATCCCGCAGGCGGCCGCCGCGACCGTCGCCCGGAGGCGGTCGAGGGTGGCGAGGCCGAGCTTGAAGCCCTCGCCCTCCTCACCGACGATCGAGCCGGCCGGAACCCGGCAGGCGTCGAAGCGGATCGTTCCCAGGGGATGCGGCGCGCTCAGGACCTGGGGCCCTTCGAAGACCAGCCCGTCGGCGTCACCCGGGACGATGAAGCACGAGATCCCCTTGTGGCCGCGCTCGGGGTTGGTCGAGGCGAAGACCGTGTAGAAGTCGGCGATCCCCGCGTTCGAGATGAACGTCTTGACACCGTCCAGGACCCAGCCGTCGCCGTCCCGGCGTGCGGTCGTCTTCATGGAAGCGACATCGCTTCCTGCTTCGGGCTCGGTCATCGCGAACGCCGCCATCGCCTCGCCGCGCGCCACGGCGGGGAGCCAGCCCTCGCGGAGGTCCTCGGAGCCCGCTAGGAGGATCGGCGTCGAGCCGAGCGCCTGGAGCGCGTAGACGGCGTCGGCCAGCGGGGAGGCGGCCGCGACCGACTCGCGGATCAGGCACAGCGCGCGAAGATCCTGGGCAAGAATCGGTGCGTACCAGTCCGCTTCGCCGAGGAGAGCGAGGACCTCGCGGGCTTGAACGCGGGCCGCGGCATCGTCGGCCGGCTCGGGCAAGGGAGCCAGCGACTCCCGCGTGAAGTCGTCGATCCGGACCGCCAGGTCGAGGTGGCGCTCGTCCAGGAAGGCGCGGATCGTCGGGACGTGGATCAAAGGCCTCGGCTCGGGGAAGAGACTTCCACTCGTGGTCGGAAACGACCGTCAACCTATCCGCAGGCGAGGGGGTCGGCTATGCTTGCCGGCGCACGCCACCCGTCGTCCGCACTCGGCGGAACACGTGGGATGGAACTTTGACAGGAAGGAGATTCCATGCTCGTCTCGACGACCACCACTCGACGGCAAGCCGATCACGAACTATCTGGGGATCGTGAGCGGCGAGGCGATCCTCGGCGCGAACATCTTTCGTGATCTCTTCGCGGGCATCCGGGACATCATTGGCGGTCGCGCGGCGGCGTACGAGAGCGAGCTGCAGCGCGCCAAGGACATCGCGTTGCAGGAGATGCTCGAAAAGGCGCAGACGATGGGCGCCAACGCGGTCATCGGCGTGGATCTGGACTACGAGACCATCGGCCAGTCCGGCAGCATGCTCATGGTGAGCGCGAGCGGCACCGCTGTGGTCTGCGAGGAATAGCCGGGAGGGCTATCCGAACGCGGGGGGCCGCTTCTCCCGCCAGGCATCCCAGGCCTCGCGGAAGTTCGGGTCCTGCATGCAGGCCGCCTGGGCGCGCGCCTCGGCCTCGAGCGCCTCCTCGAGCCCCATCGTGGCCTCGTCGTCGAGGGCGCGCTTGGTAACCGCCAGGGCCCCGGATGGACCCCGCGCCAGGCGAGCGGCCAGCTCGTGCGCCTCCGGGAGAACCCGATCGTCCGGCACGACGCGGTTGTAGAGGCCGATCCGCCCGGCCTCCTCGGCTTCCAGGAAGTCACCCGTCATGAGGATCTCGGTCGCGCGGCCGAGACCGACGATCCGGGGAAGCAGCCAGGCCGCTCCCATGTCGGCCCCCGAGAGGCCGACTCTGGTGAACAGGAAGGCGATCTTCCCCGACTCGGCGGCGATCCGGATGTCGCACGCGGCGGCGATCACCGCGCCGGCTCCGGCCACGGTGCCGTTCAGCGCGGCCACGACGGGCCGGCGGCAGCGGCGGATCGCCAGGATCAGGTCGCAGGTCATGCGGGTGAACTCGTAGAGGCCGTCGTCGTCGCGCTCGAGGAGCGGGCCGATGATGTCCTCGACGTCTCCTCCCGAGCAGAAGGCCCGCCCCGAGCCGGTGATCACCACCGCGCGCACCTCGGGCTCCGCGTTCAGCGCCAGGAAGGCGTCCCGGAGCTCGGCGTAAACCTCGAAGGTGAGGGCGTTCAGCCGCTCGGGGCGGTCGAGCGTGATCGTGACGACGCTGGTCACGGGGTCGAGCTCGTAGCGGAAGCTGCGCGGTTCGATCATCGTGGTGCCCGGGTGTCGGTCGCGTGCATCATCGGGCGCGCCTTCCCGGCTCCGATCCGGACCCGTCAGGCATCCGGCAGCACCGCCGTCGCCTCGATCTCCACCATCGTGTCGGGCTCGACGAGGCGCGAGATCTCCACCAGCGCCATGGCCGGGTAGTGCGATCCCATGACCTCGCGATACGCTTCGCCGAGCGGCGTTAGGCTTTCGAGGTAGGTGTCCATGTTGGAGACGTAGATGGTCATGCGGCCGATGTGGGCAGGCCCTCCGCCCGCCTCCCGGACGACGGCCACCACCCGCTCGAGCGCCACCCGGAACTGGACGACGAAATCCTCCTCGATGCGGCCGCTGGAATCGGCCGCCGTCTGGCCGGCCACGAAGAGGACCCTGCCGCCACTCTCGGACAGCATGCCGTGGTTCCAGCCGCGTGGCTGGCCGAGCGCCTCGGGGTTCACGATGCGATAGGTCATGCCGCCCTCCAATCGAGGATCCAAGTCCCGGGACCGGCCGGAGCGTCCCTCACGAGAGGTGCGCTCCGCCGTCGATCGCGATCGCTTGGCCGTTGACGCCCCGCGCGCTCTCGCCGCAGAGCCAGAGAACCGCGTCCGCCACCTCGTCCGGCTCGATCAGCCGGCGCTGGGGATTGGTGGCCAGGATCGAGGCCAGGGCCTCTTCTTCGGAGAGCCCCGCTTTCTCGACGATCCGGTCCACCGACTGCCGGGTCATCGCGGTGTCCACGTAGCCGGGGCAGATCGCGTTCACCGTCACCCCGGTCCCGGCTGCCTCGGCCGCGATCGAGCGCGTGAAACCCACCACCGCGTGCTTCGAGGCCGAGTAGGCCGAGATGTACTTCGCGCCCGCGAGCCCGGCCACCGAGGCCACGTGGATGACGCGCCCCCATCCACGGTCGATCATGCCGGGAAGGAAGGCGCGCGTGCAGAGGAAGGTCCCGGTGACGTTGACGCGGAAGATCTCCTCCCACTTCTCGAGCGTCATCCGGTGAAGTGGCGCGGAGAACGCCATCCCCGCGCTCTGGACCAGGACGTCGACGGCTCCGAGCCGCTCCTGGGCGGTGGCGACCAGACCCTCCACCTCTTCCTCGCGAGTGATGTCGCAGGCGTGCGACCACGCCTCGTGACCGGCGTCGCGGAGATCGTCCGCGACCCGGTCGACCTGATCGGCCGAGCGGGCGGCCACCAGGACGCGCGCGCCGGCCTCGGCCAGAAGCCGCGCCGTGACCGCGCCGATCCCCCGGCCGCCACCCGTCACCACCGCTCCGCGTTCCGCCAAGGGTCGGCTCATCGTAGAAGGCCCGTCATCCGAGCGCCTCGACGACGGCGTCGGCCAGGATGGCACCCAGCGTGTCCACCGTCTCTTGACCCTCCCCGGCGGTGGCGGCGGCGGGGTCGCCGAAGTAGGCGCGTGGGCCTCCCGCCTCCTGGAAGGTGGTCTTGCCGCCGCGGATGGCGTCCGAAAGCGAGGCCGGGTTGGGGGCGAGGCCGGCCCGGACGTCCTCGCGCACGAGCTCGGATCGCTCGGCGAGGATGACCGAGCCCTCGAACCGCCCGGCGTGGCAGGCGCCCGAGCGGAACTCCTCGGTCAGCCGTGCCCCCCACGGCCGGCGGGTCAGGTCGGGGAAGACGATCGGGGCGAGGTCCGCTTCGCGGCCCCGCGCGACCGCTGTCCGCAGCGCTTCGAGATGGGCCGGGTCGAGGTGGGCGTTGGCGATCGCCAGCGCCCGGGCACCCTGGCCGTCCAGGCTCCGCGCGATGTCCAGGACCAGGGCGGTCAGGGTATCCGGGCGGATCGAGATCGTCCCGGCGAACCCGGCGGCGAATCCGGCCGGGGTGTAGGCGAGCGAAGGCAGGATGGCCGCCGGGTGACCGCGCCCCTCGAGGATCTCCGCCCCTCTTCGCGCCATCGCCTGGGCGATCACAACGTCGGTTGTTAGCGGCAGGTGCGGGCCATGGGCCTCCACGGCGCCCACGGGCAGGATCGCGATCGCGCCCGGGAGCCGGCGCTCCGCCTCCACCCACGTCAGGGGACCCAGCTCCACGGTCACCGCGACCCGGTTGCCCCGCGCTCTGCCGCGCGGGTATCATGCCCGACCGTGTCGTTCATGCCGCCCGAATCGTTCAACATCTCCGATTACTTCCTCGACGACCGGATCCGTGAAGGTCGCGGCGAGCGGATCGCCCTGCGCACGGACGGCGGCGAGCATACGTACGCCGAGGTGCAGGCGATGGCCAATCGGTTCGGTCATCTGCTCCGGAGCACGGGGGTGAAGCCCGAGCAGCGGGTCCTCCTCGCGCTCTCCGACGGGCCGGAGTTCGTCGCCGCCCTGTTTGGGACGCTCAAGATTGGCGCCGTCGTGGTCATGGTCAACCCGGGCCAGGGGTCGGACGCGATCCGCTACTTCCTCGACTACACTCGCGCGGTGGCCGCCGTGGTGGATCGGGAAGCGGCCGGGACCTTCCGCGAGGTTGTCGAGGATTCCCGGCATCTGGAGCGGCTGCTGGAAGCGGGCGACCCGGCGCTCGAAGCGGAGCTCGCGGCGGCGCCGACGACGCTCGAGAACTTCCCGACCCACCGCGACGATCCGGCGATCTGGCTCTTCTCGGGCGGGACGACCGGTCATCCGAAGGCAGTCGTCCAGCCGCACGCCTCGTACGCGAACTCGACCGAGTGCTACGCCAAAGGGGTCCTCGGGATCGCCGAGGACGACGTAACGATCTCGGTCCCCAAGCTCTACTTCGGCTACGCGATGGGCTCCAACCTGCTGTTTCCGTTCTCGGTCGGAGCGTCGGCGGTCCTCTCTCCCGAGCCGGCCACGGCCGACGTCGTGTTCGAGAAGATCGCCCGCTTCCGACCGACGATCCTGATCAACGTGCCCAAGATGGTCCATCTCATGGTCGACCATCCGCGCGCCGCTGAGCAGGACCTCTCGTGCCTGAGGCTGGCGACCTGCGCCGGAGAGGCGCTCCCGGTCGAGCTTCACCGGCGCTGGGACGAGGCGTTTGGCGTGGACCTCCTAGACGGGCTGGGGACGGCCGAGATGTGGCACATCTTCCTCTCGAATCGCCCCGGGCGCGTGCGGCGGGGAACGCTCGGGGAGGCCGTTCCCGGCTTCGAGCTCCGGGTCTGCGACGACCACGGGGCATCGCTCCCCGACGGGGAGGTGGGCTGGCTCCGCGTGCGCGGCGCCTCGAGGGCGATCGCCTACTGGCAGCGCATGGAACAGACCCAGGAGGCCTTCCAGGGCGAGTGGTACGTCACCGGCGACATGGTGGTCCGCGACACCGATGGCTACTACGCCTACTGCGGGCGCGGGGACGACATGCTGAAGGTCTCCGGGAAGTGGCTCTCGCCGAAGGAGGTCGAGAACTGCCTTCTCCAGCACCCGGCCGTCCGCGAGGTGGCGGTGGTCGGCGCCGCCGACGCCGCCGGGCTCACCAAGCCGTGCGCGTTCGTCGTCGCCGAGCGCCCGGCGGCCGGGCTCGACGAGGAGCTCAAGGCCTTCGTCCGCGAGCGGCTCGAGCCCAACAAGGCGCCCCGCGAGGTGACGCTCGTCGAGTCGCTTCCGCGAACGCATCTCGGGAAGGTGGATCGGGGCTTCCTGCGGGAGAGAGCCGGGGAGGCGCTGGCCCGTCAGTCGTAAGCCAGCGATCGGGCAGTCTCGCCGAGCGCTTCGACGGCATCCCGGATCTGCCGGTCCGCGAGATAAGGCGCCGGCCCCATCCGCAAGGTCTCGCCCCGGAAATCGGTGAAGACGCCACGCTCGCGAAGGCCGCGGTGGAGGTCGCCCGCGCGGAGCGACCGTAGGGCTAGGAAGCCACCGGTCTCTTCCAGCGGAACCGAGCGGTCGCGATCCACGATCGCGGGGTTCAGGTCCAGATTGTCGAACGCGCTCGCCAGGAGCCCGACCTGGTGCCGGCTCACCTCGCGCAGAAAGCCGGGGGCCAGGCCCATCTCCTCGAAGAAGTCGATGACCTCGCTGGCCCGGTAGTGGCTGGTGGGATCGTAGGTGGCGCCGGCGAACCGGGCCGGCCCTTCCCCGTAGGCCACGCCTTTCTTTGGTGCGTCGGTCAGGGCCGCGAACTCGCTGAACCATCCCGTGACGACAGGACGAAGCCGGCAGTCCGCGGGGAGGCGCAGAAACGCGTTTCCTTCCCCGAGCTGGCAGTACTTGTACCCGCCGCCCGTGACGTAGGCGTCCTCGAATCCTTCCATCGAGAACGGGACCACGTTCAGGGAATGATAGCCGTCGATCAGGAGCTCGGCCCCCTCACGACGGCACGCGTGCGCGACCTCTTCCAGGCCGCCGGCGATGTGGGCGGTGGCGTAGAATACGGACGAGACCATGACGGCGGACGTGCGGGCGTCGACCGCCTGCGCCACACGCTCGCCTACGGTGGCGGCGGGATGGGCCGGGACTCGCACCACTTCGAGGCTTGCCTCGGCCAGCCGATCGAGCTGGCGACGCAGCGAGTGGAACTCCCCGTCCGTCGTGACCAGCCGGGGCCGTTCGCGGAGAGGAAGCGCGGAGAGCCAGGCGACGACCAGGTGGTGGGTGCTCTCGGCGAGCGCGATTACGCCGTCCCGGTCTCCCAGCAACCGGGCGTATCCCGCCCGAACGCGCTCGGCGCGGGCGAATGCCCGCCCCCACTTCTCGTCCACCAGCTCCGCGGCATCGAGCCACGCCTGTCGCTGGCCTTCGAAGCCGCAGTCGGGCCACGCCTGGTGGGAGTGGCCCGACAGGAGGAGGCGCTCCTCGACCCGGAAGTGGGCATAGAAGGGCGCCAGCCGGTTGGGGGTGGCGTAGAGGGCCTCGGGACGGAGGGCCGTCCGCTCGAGAGCCGTGCCCCCTTCCGTCACCGGCCCGTCGCGACGCGGCTCAAGCCTTGGAGCTCGTCTTGGCGAAGAACACGGAGAAGAGCTGATGCGTATGGCGCCCGTGGCACTTCGGGCACGCGCGTCGTCTACGCCGCTTCTCTCCGTGCTCCGAGATCCGCTCGCGGACCGCGAACGTCTTCTTGCAGTCGTCGCACTGGTACTCGTAGGTCGCCATGCTGGCCTCCTGGAATGCGGCAGCGCGTCGCGGGGAGGTCACCATGCCGAGGCGACACACCCCTCTCACGAGAATACTCCGGCCCGCCGGCGCCGGTCAAACCCGGCTCGCTCGTCGGCCCGCTCGGCCGGGACGGAGCTTATGCGGATCGGCGCCACAGGCGCCAGGCCGACCACACCGTGCCCGCCACGGCCAGAACTGCCATGCCGACGATCACGATCCGGAACCCATCGGATCGCATGACGGCCAGGATTGCGTCGCCGTAGCGGGCCGCCAGCGCGGCCTCGGCTCCGAATCGGAGCAGCCGCATCGCGGCCAGGACGGCCAGGAATCGCGCGAAGCTCACCTCGAGGGCTCCCGAGGCCAGGATAAATGCGGTGAAGGGGAACGGGGGTGGGATGAGCGCGGTCAGCGCCAGAGCCACCGCGCCACGCTCCCGCACGGCCTCCCGGACGCGCTCGAACCGGCGCTCGGAGATCACTCTCTCGATCCCCTCGTCGCCCAGGGCGCGTCCCAGGCGGTAGGTGACCGAGGCTCCCGCGCACGATCCGAGCGTCGCCAGAAGGGGGAAGATCCAGAAGAGCTCCGGATCGCCGGCGGCCAGATACACGACCGCCATGTCCACGGCCAGCGGAAGGAAGAACACCATCGAAGCGTCGAGCGCCGCCAGGACCGGTAGCCCGAACGGCGAAAGGAAGAGTTCGAAAAGGGCGCGGAAGAACCCCATCGATCAGGCGGTCACGACCTCCGCGAGCTCGGGCGTCAGGTACCAGGCGATCCGCCATCCCCCTTCGGTGCGCGCGAGGCAGAGCACTCCACCCTGGCGGAACCGGACGATCTCCCGGTCCGGATCGTCGACCGTCAGCAGGGAAACGAGGCGCGACAGGTGAGGGAGATGACCGACGACCATCGTCGGGACGTCGAGGCCGACGAGGGCTTCCGCCATCCGCTGGGGATCATCCTGGGGACCGAGCCCAGCCTTCTCATGGACCCCGTCACCGGGCTCCAGAGCCTCCGCGTATTCGACCGCCGTCTGTTTGGCCCGGAGCTTCCCCGAATGCCAGATGGCCGAGACGCGCAGGTCATGACGCTTCAGGGCCACCGCCACGGCCGCGACCTCGGACATGCCCACGTCGGTCAGCGGTCTGTGGTTGTCCTCCTCTTCAGACTTGGCCTCGCCGTGCTGGACCAGATAGATCTCCACGGTTTCATCTCCCTCGGTTCAGGGTTCAGGTGTGGCGGATCCCATCGCGATCGTCAGCGCTTCGCCCGTCGCTCTACCATGTTGGCGCTCCAGTGAAGGGACAGCACCACGAACCCGGCTCCCCGATCCCGGGCCCGGAGGGCGGCGGGACGGGCCCGGTGAAACTCGCTGTCCATGATATCTCGTAGAATAGATCGACGTTCCGCTCATCCTCCACCCCTGTCCCAGGAGTGCCCATGTCCCGCCGGCGTCTGTGGTTCCTCATCCTGCCGCTGCTTCTGTCGCTCTCCGCGAATGTCCTGACCGCCCAGTCGCCGGACATTCCGGAGGGGTACACGGCCTACGCGATTCTCGGGCCCGGCGTCAACGCCCCGCTGCTCCCCTTCCGAATCGAGGGCGACCGGTTGGTGACCCCCGAAGGGGGCATGGTGACGGTCATCGAGAGCCGGCTCACCGACGATCGGATCGACATGACGCTGGACGTTCCCGGGGGGACGGCGCGGTTCCTCGGGATCCGCGAGGGGGACGCCTTCGCAGGCTACATGTTTCTCGTCTCGGACGGCGAGCGGGACCTGGTCCCGATAACGCTGACGCCCGCGGGTCGGGAGGCCGACGTCGTTCCCGATCCCGGTGTCCTGGCCTCGGCGCCCGGGATCTCCCGGGTCGATATCGTGCCCTCGGAGGCGATCCTCGACCCTGGCGAGCCGCGACGTTTCGTGGCCCGGGTGTTCGACGAGTCGGGAAGCGAGCTGCCCGACCCCGAGGTCGAATGGTTCGCGGGGGGAAGCCGCACGCAGATGACGGCGGAGGGCGAGTTCACCGGCTTCGAGGCCGGCGAGCGTCAGGTGGTGGCGCTGGTGGGTGGCCAGGCGATGGCGTTGACGACGGTGACGGTGGAAGCGCCGGTGATCGCGTCGTTGTCGGTCTATACGGATGTGCCGTCGCGTCTGGCGGTGGGGAGCCGTGTGCGGCTGGAGATCGACGCGCTGAACTCGATCCATCGCTGGGAGCTGGAGCCGGCGGTGGAGATCACCTCGAGCGCGCCGAGTGTGGTGGCGGTGGACGGCGGGGCGCTGGTGGCGGTAGCGCCGGGCCAGGCGACGGTGACGGTGTCGGCGGACGAGGCAAGCGAGGCGTACCGGATCGAGGTGGTGGCGGCGTCGGGGTCATTGTCGATCACCGGGGCGCCCGCGGGTGCGGTGCGGACGGGGGACGTGGTGCAGCTGGGGACGTCGGTGGCGGCGGCGCATCCGGTGTGGGCGGTGGCCGAGCGCGGGGCCGAGGTGTACCCCGACGGGGCGTTCGTGGCCGAGCGCCCGGGGACGTACACGGTGCTGGCCAAGCTGGGGGAGTCGGTGGCGACGGCGACGGTGACGGCCGAGGCGCGGAACGTGTCGGGTCGGATCCACATGAACGGCCACGGCCTGAACCTGTCGACGTACAGCTCGGACCTGTGGCCGCAGAACCAGTACGTCTATATCGGGACGCACCAGGCCAACCAGGTGCGGACGTACGACGTGTCGGATCCGGCGACGCCGGTGCTGGCCGACACGCAGCTGTTCGACGCGCGGGTGGTGAACGACGTGAAGGTGTCGGCGGACGGCCAGTGGCTGGTGGCGACCCGGGAGGGTGCGGTCGACCGTCGCAACGGGATCCTGGTGTTCAGTCTGGCCGATCCGGCGCATCCGGAGCTGGTCAGCGAGTACACGGAGACGTTGACATCGGGGGTCCACAACGTGTTCTGGGTGGGCTCGTTGGTGTACTGCGTCAACGACGGGACGGGCGACTTGCACATCCTCGACCTGTCGGACCCGTCGCAGCCGGCAGAGGTGGGCCGGTGGGGGCTGCCGGTCGAGGGCCGGGCGCTGCACGACGTGTGGGTCCAGGAGGGGGTGGCGTTTCTGTCGTACCTGAGGGACGGCCTGGTGATCCTCGACGTGGGCGGGGCGGGCCAGGGGGGGACACCCGAAGCGCCGGTGCTGGTGTCGCGGATCTTCTATCCCGGCGGCCCGACCCACTCGGCGCTGCGCTACGGCGACTACGTGTTCGTCGGCGACGAGGACTTCTCGCTCCAGGGCACGGTGGCCCAGATCGAGGGGCTGGGCGTGGACCCGCGGGGTCCCATCCACGTCATCGACGTGTCCGACCTCTCGCACCCCCGGTATGTCGGCCGGTACGAGGTGCCGGAGGCGGGGGTCCACAACTTCTGGGTCGACCCAGCGGCGGGGATCCTCTATGCCGGCTACTACCAGGGCGGGATCCGGGTGCTCGACGTGACCGGCGAGCTGCGCGGCAACCTCTACCGTCAGGGCCGCGAGATCGCCTACTTCCTGCCGGCGGCCGGCCCCGAGGAGGCCAAGCTGCCGTATGCGCCGATGGTGTGGGGGGTGTTCCCGATGTTCACCAACGGCTGGCAGCCGACCGGCGAGATGCTGTACGCCACCGATTACAACTCGGGCCTCTGGACGTTCACCGTCGAGCTGCCGGAGGAGCCGATCTCGTAGCCGGCCTCGAGGCGGGGGAGCGGCTTGTTCTCGAACGCAGAAGCCCCTGGTCCTGTGCCGGACCGGGGGCTTCCGTCGATCATCCGATCGCGGAGGTCCGGATGGCGGTCATGAAAGCGTCGAAGACGTCGTAGCGCCACCAGCCTCGGTCACGCCGGATAACGTCCAGCGCGGCGTCACGGGTCATAGCCGCGCGGTAGCTCCTCTGCGTGGTCAGGGCATCGAACACGTCGACGATACAGATGATCTGCGCGGCGACCGGGATGTCGTCTCCAGAGAGCTGGTCGGGATAGCCACCTCCGCCGAAGCGCTCGTGATGCCACCGAATGATGGGCTTGATGTCCCACGGGAACTCGGTCGGCTCGAGCAGCTCGACCCCCCAGATCGGGTGCATCCGAACGACATCGAACTCGTCGTTCGTCAAGCGGCCGTCCTTGTTCAGGATCTCGGCCGGCACCCGGACCTTCCCCAGGTCGTGAAGGTAGGCTCCCACCTGGATCGCGGTCCGTGCTCCGACCTCCAGGCGGAGAGCCTCCGTCACCGTCTCGGCGTATGAGGCCACGCGGCTGCAATGGCCGTGCGTATAGGCGTCCTTGGACTCGATCGACTCGCCCCAGGAGCGCACGATGGCCAGAAAGGTGTCCTCCAGCCGGCCGACGCGAGTGAGGACATCGCTTTGATCGAGACTGGCTTGGAGTTCGTGGAAGAGTCGGTGCGATGCGTTGAGCGAGGTCAGCGCATCCCGATTCCGGCCGAGCGACCGATAGACCAACGCGAGCTCGCGTAGGGACTCGGCTTCCTCCAGCGGCGAATCCGCCCGGCGCGAAAGGTCGATCGCGAGATTCAGACGGGCCTCGGCCAACACGATGGCCTGTGTCTCGCGATAGATCACTCCGAGAAAGCGGTTGGCTGCCGCCTGCCCGGCAGTGTCACGCGTCTGGCGGAAGATTTCGAGGGCCTTTGTCACACAATCCCGGGCATGGGTGAACCTGCAGCGCGTGATGTGCACCTCGGCTCGATTGAGAAGCGCGAGCCCCTGCAGATAGACATCCCCCAGCTCGCTGGCCAGGGCCAGCGTTCGGCGGTAGTAGCGATCGGCGTCGTCCCATCGCCCGCGGTCGGAGCTGATCATGCCCAGGTTATGGTAGGCGATCGCGCAGCCGCGGGGATCGCCGGCCTTCCGGAACCCGGTCAACGAGCGGCCGTAGTGCTCGAGCGCGTCCTCGATTCGACCGCGAATGTTGGCGAGAATCCCGAGGTTCTGCTCGATCTGAGCGGAGATTCGGGGATCACCGGCCGCGAGCCACAGCGCGCGGCGGAACGAAGCCTCGGCCGATTCGTGATCGCCACGCTCGAGGTCATAGCTGGCGAGCGTGTTGAGGGCGGATGCGGCCAGTCGGCCGTTGCCCTGCGCCTGCGCTATCTCGAGGCTGCGCGCGCCTTCCTCGCGCGCGGCGGCGATCTCCCCTCGCATGTGATGGATCACGCTCAGTCTGCGGAGGGCTTCGGCGACGATCTCTGGTTCGTCATCCCGTTCGGCCAGGTGGATGGCCCAGCGGTAGCCACGAATGGCATCCTCCACACGCCCCCGGCGCTCCTGGACCCGTGTCTGCCTGAGCTGGTGCTCGGCTTCGGATGACGACCGAGGGGCAGGTATGGATCGGTCCAGGGAAAGCCGAGGCTGGGCCGACAGGCTCATCGGGCGATGGCGTAGCGCGAGAAGTGGTCGAGCCAGCCCGTGACCCGCTTCCGGGCCTTGTCATCCGACGAGGGCACGTCGTGGAGCTGGCCGCTCGGGTCGATGTAGACGATCCGGTAAGCCGATTGGCCGAGGAGACCCCCGTCGCAATGGCCGTAGGACAGGGTCAGGGCGACCGGTTTCTCGAACGACAGCCCGTGCGGGATGAGCCCGATCTCGACGTTCAGGCTGGGAATCGACTGGGCCACGATGACGACCGGGTGGTCGAGGGCGCCTGCGGGTATCGATACCGTGTGGGGGCCTACCACGAGCGTCCCGCCCGCGGGACCGATGATGTCGGCATCGAAGGCGAAGGGCAGCGGGGTGCACGCGAGCAGCTCGCCGGTGTCCTGAAGCAGCGTCAGGGTCAAGTTGGTGAGGAGGTCCAGGTAGAGATCGAGCATCTCGGGGACGAGGGAGTTCAGCCGCGCGAGCTCGCGGTTCAGCTCGTCGGTCAGGGCGGTCAGCGGGTCGTCGTTGCTCGTCGAGTCCGGCGGAGCCGTCGCGACGGAGTCCGGATCGGAGGTCGGATCGTTCGGCGCATCGCCGGCCGGGTCCGCCGGCGCGGTCGGCTCGGTCGGGTCCGCCGGGTCCGCCGGCTCAGTCGGGTTGGCCGGCTCGGTCGGGTCCGCCGGCGCGGTCGGCTCTCCGCTGGGATCCGTTTCGTCGGTTGTTTCCGGGTCTTCCGGTTCGTCGCCGGGCTCCGGCACGGGCTCCTCCTCGGAGGTGCCGGACCCTTCGTCTCCGGTATCCCCATCCGCAGGGGGCTGGTCATCGTTCGGCGAGAGCGGAGCTGGATCCTCCTGGTGATCGCCCGCCTGCGAGCCGTCGCCGCCCGGGATCTCGGGATCGGTCTGGACGATGGGCTCGTTCGGAACCGGGGCCGTGGGAGGGCTGTCGCTCTGACACGCAGCGATCCCGAAGGCCAGGACGAACACGAGAATCGAGTGGGTCGGGCGCTGCGGACGCATTCGCATCTTGACTCTCCGGGTTTTTCGGCCGTCCCGCGGCGGGGGAATCGGGACGCCCATTGACGCCCGCCAACCTTTGCAATCGAGGTGCCAGGAGGCCATGCACGGAAGGTGTTGTTCGATACCGGTGCCCCGGTCTTCCCTTCCCAACGGAAAGCTTCTTCCACACGGGTGGTTCGCGAGGCGACCCGAGGCAAGAGCGGGTACCCGTCCAGCACGCGTAGCCGGCTGGGCTGCAAGGGGTTATGGATCTCCCCGGGTCTTTGTCCTGGTCGAGGGAGTCGGTCCTTGACTCCTCGATGCACGAGATCTGCCCGGGGAGCCGTCGACGCGCGAATTGCCTCCTCTCGTTTGCGTCCCCAGGCGCTTCGAGTGGTGGGTGTGGCCGCGGTTCCCCCGAGGATGTCTCGCGTTGTCGGCCCTGGAAGCCACGGATACGTTACGCTCGCCATCCGAGGGAGTTCTCACATGGGAGCTTGAGTGGAGCCTGTGGATTTCGAGAAGCTGGGCGTCTTCTATCTGGGTCGCGTGCACGACCTGGAGGCTGGGAAGACGACCGAGCAGCCCCTTCTCTACGACTCCCGCGACCTCGTCACCCATGCCGTCTGCGTAGGGATGACGGGGAGCGGAAAGACGGGGCTCTGCATCGATCTTCTCGAAGAGGCCCTGCTGGATGGCGTGCCGGCGATCGCCATCGACCCGAAGGGTGACCTGGGCAACCTCCTGCTCACCTTCCCCGACCTGCGGCCCGAAGACTTCCGGCCATGGATCGAGGAGGACGGGGCGCGGCGGAAGGGAATCTCGCCCGACGAGCACGCTGCGGCCGAAGCCGAGCTATGGCGGGAAGGGCTCGCCGCCTGGGGACAGGACGAAGATCGGATCCGGCGCCTGAGAGGGGCGGCCGACTTCGCCATCTATACCCCGGGAAGCACGGCCGGGCGGCCGCTTTCGATCCTGCGCTCGCTCTCCGCGCCACCGGCGGCCCTGCGCGACGACGCGGAGCTCCTTGGCATCCGGATCGGGACGACCGTGACCGGTCTGCTCGGCCTCCTCGGAATCGAAGCCGATCCCCTGCAGAGCCGCGAGCACATCCTGCTCTCGACGATCCTGAACGACGCCTGGCGGGCCGGGCGCGATCTCGACCTGGCGGGCTTGATCCGCGCGATCCAGGAGCCCCCGGTGAAGCGCGTGGGCGTGATGGACGTGGAGGCCTTCTATCCGTCGAAGGAGCGCTACGAGCTGGCGCTCCGGATCAACAACCTGCTCGCCTCGCCCGGCTTCGCCACGTGGCTGGCCGGCGATCCGCTCGACGTCGGCCGGCTCCTCCACACGGCGCAGGGGAAGCCACGGTTGTCGATCATCTCGATCGCGCACCTCTCGGATGCCGAGCGGATGTTCATCGTGGCCCTTCTCCTCAACGAGGTAGTGGGGTGGATGCGCAGTCAGTCCGGTACGACCAGCCTGCGAGCGATCGTCTACATGGACGAGATCTTCGGCTTCTTCCCGCCGGTCGCGGAGCCACC
Source organism: Gemmatimonadota bacterium (assembly GCA_050732935.1). Classification (GTDB taxonomy): domain Bacteria; phylum Gemmatimonadota; class Gemmatimonadetes; order JACCXV01; family JAHWKZ01; genus DASRVA01. Next base: position 6,589 of record JBOHRW010000002.1, on the reverse strand, counting down.
CTCCAAGCGCCCTCTCCTGACGCTCCTCAAGCAGGCGCGGGCCTACGGCCTCGGCGTCGTGCTCGCGACCCAGAACCCCGTCGACCTCGACTACAAGGGCCTCGCCAACACGGGGACGTGGTTCCTGGGACGCCTCCAGACGGAGCGCGACAAGGAGCGCGTCCTGGAGGGTCTCGAGGGTGCGACGGGGGGGACCGGCGCGGTCTTCGACCGGGCGCGGATGGGTGAGGTCCTGGCGGGCCTCGGCAAGCGGATCTTCCTCATGCACGACGTCCACGAGTCGGGCCCGGTGGTCTTCGAGACACGCTGGGCGATGTCGTACCTGAGGGGGCCGCTGACGCGCGCCGAGATCCGGCGGTTGACGCCCGGTGAGCAGGTGACCTCCGGCGAGGCCTCGACGCCGAAGGAGCAACCGGCCGCCGCGGCTCCCGTCGAGCGCGCGCCGGCGTCGGCCGGGACCGTGTCCGGGCGCCCGCTCGTCCCGCCCGGGATCCCCGAGCTCTTCGTACCCGCCCTGACAGTCCCTCCCGCGGAGCACCGCCTTCACTACGAGCCATCGCTTCTCGCCATGGGCACCTATCGACTCGACGACCGTGCATTGACGGAGACGCCATCGCGCGAGATCGCTGCGGTTGCGCCGATCACCGTGGAGGCGATCCCGGTGGCCTGGGAATCCGCCCGGGTTCTGGCGATCGGAGCGGAGGAGCTCGCCAAGGACCCCGAGCGGGGAGCCACCTTCGGGGCACTGCCTCCGGCGGCCCTCGAAAAGAAGAGCTATGCGAAGTGGAAGCGGGAGTTCGTGGACTGGGTCGCGCGCACCCAGTCGCTGACGATCTGGAAGAGTCCGTCCCTGGAAGAGGTCTCGCGGCCGGGGGAGGACGAGCGCGCGTTCAGGATCCGCCTGCAGCAGCTCGCGCGCGAGCGTCGCGATGCCGAGCGGGCGAAGCTCGAAGAGAAGTACGGCGGAAAGGCGGCTCGCCTCGAGGAGCGCATCCGCAAGGCCGAGCAGGCAGTCGCGCGCGAGGAGGACCAGGCCCGGCAGGCGAGGCTCCAGACCGCGGTCTCGATCGGAGCCACGGTGCTCGGAACCCTCTTCGGCCGTCGCGGCTTGGGACGCGCCACTACCGCGGCGCGCGGAGTCGGCCGGTCGCTGGAACAAGCGGGGGACGTGGGGCGGGCGGAGGAGAACGTGGCGAAGATCCGCGAGGAGCTCGCCGAGCTGGATGCGGAGATCGAGGCCGAGGTCGAGACGCTGGAAGACCAGATCGACCCGCTGACCGAGGCGCTCGAGACGGTCACGATCCGGCCCGAGAAGAGCGACGTCTCGGCGCGCCTGGTGGCCCTTGGCTGGTTGCCCTGGTGGTCGGGGCCCGGTGGCAACCGGGCCCCCGCCCGCGAGGATCTGACCGACCGAGAGGGACCCCGACGATAGGACCCGATGCAGAGCCCTCTACGTTGCCGGGGCCACCTCCATCGTGCAGTGCGAGCAGCGCTGCGCGGCGATCGGGATCGACGACAGGCACTGCGGGCACTCGCGCGTGTTCGTCTCTTCCGGCTCCTCGGCCCGCCAGCGGTTGATCATCTTGATCATCAGGAAGATCGCGAACGCGATGATCAGAAACGTGATGATCGTGGTGATGAAGACGCCGTAGTTCAGGCTGACGGCGCCCGCGGCCTTGGCCGCCTCGAGGCTCGCGTACGGGCCCGCTGGGCTCCCTTCCTCGAGGACCGCGAACAGGTTCGTGAAGTCGACGTCTCCGAGAAGCAGGCCGATCGGGGGCATGATAACGTCGTCCACCAGCGACTTGACGATCGGTGAGAAGGCGGCGCCGATGATGATGCCGATCGCCATGTCCAGCATGCTGCCCTTCAAGGCGAATTCCTTGAACTCCTTCCACATGGGAAGCTCCGCGCTGGGGGTTGGACAGGAAGGACGACCCGTTTGGCTATTCCGCGGAGGACGCCGCGGAAACCATTATTCGACTAACATCCTGCCGTGGAAAGCACAAGTGCGACCAGCGCCCACGAGCCCTTTGACCCATCCTGCCTCGAGGAACCGATGACCCGCATCGCTGTCCTGGCCTCCGGCCGCGGCTCCAACCTGGTATCCCTGTTCGACAAGCTGGCCGGACATCCGACCGCCGAGATCGCCCTGGTGGTCGCCGATCGTCCCGCGGAGGCGCTCGATCGGGCCCGCGACCGGGGAGTGCTCGCCGAGGTCGTGCCCCCGGACGACCCGCAGGCCCTTCTGGACCTCCTCGGGGAACGGGCGATCGACTGGGTGGTCCTGGCGGGCTACCTGCGGAAGCTCCCTGCCGAGGTCGTGGGGGCCTACCCCGGCCGGATCCTCAACATCCATCCGGCCCTGCTGCCGCGCTTCGGCGGTCCCGGCATGTACGGCGAGCGCGTCCATCGGGCGGTGCTGGAATCGGGAGCGAGAGAATCGGGAGCCACCGTCCACATCGTGGACGAGGAGTACGATCACGGACCCGTCGTCGCGCAGCGGCGCGTCTCCGTCGAGCCCGACGATACGCCGGAGACGCTGGCGCAGCGGGTGCTGGCCGTCGAGCACGATCTCCTGCCCGAGGTCGTGGCGGCCGCGGCCGAGGGGCGGATCCGCACCGAGGGCGGACGGGCGTGGATCGAGGATGAGCGTCCCATCCGGATCCGTCGGGCGCTTCTCTCGGTGTGGAAGAAGGACGGCCTTCTCGAGCTGGCCGGCGCCCTCGCCGGGCACGGGGTCGAGCTGGTGGCGAGCGGCGGCACCGCCCGTCAGCTCGAGGAGGCCGGCCTCGAAGTCACGACCGTCGAGGAGATCACCGGCGCCCCCGAGTTCCTCGGCGGGCGGGTCAAGACGCTCCATCCGACCGTACACGGGGCGATCCTCGCGCGGCGCGACCGGTCTGAGGACCAGGACGCGCTCACGGAGCGCGGCATCCAGCCGATCGACCTCGTGGTGGTGAACCTCTATCCGTTCACCGACGCCGAGACGCTCGGCGCCGCCGACCCTGAGGCTCGCACCGAGCTGATCGACATCGGGGGGGTGGCGCTGATCCGCGCGGCAGCCAAGAACTGGCGCGACGTGGCGGTGGTCACCGACCCGTCCGAATACGGCGCGCTCGTCGGCGAGCTGTCGCGGCGGGCCGGAGAGCTGACCGGGTCGACCCGCCGCCGGCTCGCCACCGCCGCCTTCCGGCTGACGGCCTGGTACGACGCCCGGATCGCGGCCTGGCTCTCGGAGGACGAGGAGGGGTGGCCCGAGCGCTGGGCGATCGGTCTCGATCTCGTCGGCGGGCTGCGCTACGGCGAGAACCCGCACCAGGCGGCGGCCCTGTACCGGGACCGGATCCCGCGGCCGTGGGACCTGACCGCCGTGGACGTCCTCCAGGGCAAGGATCTCTCGTACAACAACTACATCGATGCCGAAGCGGCGCGCCGGGTCGTCCGTGACCTGCACCTTCTCGACCCCCGGGCCGCTCATTGCGCGATCGTCAAGCACACGATCCCGTGCGGGGCGGCCAGCTCGGACACGGCGCTGGAGGCGTACACGCGCGCGCTTGCGGCCGACCCGGTGTCGGCGTTCGGGGGGATCGTGGCCCTGAACCGCCCCGTCGACGGCGTGCTGGCCGAGCGGCTGGCGGAGCACTTCCTGGAAGTGGTCTGGGCGCCGGCATTCGAGCCCGAGGCCCGGGAGGTCCTGGCCGCGAAGAAGAACCTGCGCCTCCTGGCGGGACCGGTCCCCGGTCCCGACCGCGACGCGTTCGAGGTGCGGCGGGTGGGCGGCGGAATCCTCATCCAGGGTGCCAACCTGGAGATCTTCCCCGAGGGCGGGATCGACGCGCTCGAGGTTCCCACCCGGAAACAGCCGACGGCGGGTCAGCGCGCCGATCTGGCGTTCGCGTGGACGATCGGCCGCGCGGTGGCGTCGAACGCGATCGTGCTCGCCCGGGACCGGGCGACGATCGGTGTCGGCGGCGGACAGACGAACCGGGTCGGCGCGGTCGAGCTCGCGGTCCGCGCCGCCCGCGAACTGGGCCACGACCCGGCGGGCGCCGTGCTCGCCTCGGACGGCTTCTTCCCGTTCCCCGACGGCGTCCTGGCGGGAGTCGCGGCCGGCATCGCGGCGATCATCCAGCCTGGCGGGTCGGTCCGCGATGCGGAGGTCGTCGCCGCCGCCGACCAGGCCGGCATCCCCATGATCTTCACCGGGATGCGGCAATTCCGTCATTGACCGGATCGGCGGGCGCCTCTAAGTTCCCGCGCTTCATGGCCGAAAAGACCCGCACCGCGAAGCGCCGAGGGCCCGAGAAGGCGGGCCGGCGTCCTTATGCGAAGCCGACGGTCCCGACCCTATCGTTCTCGCGCGCCAACGCCTACCTCCTGGGCGCGGCGGCCGGCTCGATCGGGCTGGGCTACATCCTGCTCGCGCAGGGGAGCATGAACCTCGCCCCCGTCCTGCTGGTTCTGGGGTATTGCGTCCTCCTGCCGATCGGAATCATCAAGAAGTAGTGGGACGTTGCAAATGGCCAAGGCCAGTTCTGTCGATGACCTGGTTTTCCGTCCCGAACGTCGGCTCAGTTTGCAAGACCGGACGGCCCGCGTCGAGCTGCGTCGGGTCGGAAAATCATCGAATCCAAGTCACTTTTAGTAATCGAATGTAGTCATCGCTGGTGCTTGTCGTGACCGGCGCCCGGGCCCGCGCACCTCGCGTACCGGCTGGTATATACTTTGCGGGAGCGAGAGACGGATTTCAGGTGGGTCTGCTGGCCGGGACGCGGTCATCCGCCCGCCCGCTGCCCGACGGCACTTCTTCGAGAAAGGTGCTTCGATGATGAAGACGCTCCTGTCTGGGTTTTTCGTTACGCTGCTCCTCGCGGCCGTACCGGCATGGGCCCAGGTCGGGGTCGGGCGCGATGTGCCCTTCCTCGAGGTCAATGGGCACATCGGCTCGCTGAACCTGAGGGATCACACGGGCGGTCACGAGCTGATGGTAGGCGGCCGGGCGGTCGTCAGCGCCTCGAACGGCTGGGGGGTCGGCGGCAACGTCGATCTCATCAACGGCAACGGCGTGAACTTCACCATGTACTCGGCGGAGGTTCATCTCACGCTCCCCCTCCACGCGGCGATGGGGAACATGTTCCTGGCGGCCGGCGTGGGCGCGATCACCACAACCTTCGAGGACGAGGTCGAGGAGGGGGACTTTGAGTTCGACGAGGAGACGAACACCGTGGTGCCCCTGGCGATCGGCCTGCTCTTCCACGACGCCGAGCGGGCGCCGCCGTACATCGGCTACCGCGTCGAGATCCGCGACAACGTGATCTTCCTGGATGAGGATTTCGACAACGAGACCCACAACTTCGAAGTTACCGGCGGGGTCTCGATCCTGTTCTAAAGTTTGGCGGCGGGTCAGAATCCTCCGGACATTCCGGAGGGGAAGCGGTGTCCGGCGAAAGTCGGGCGCCGCTTTTTTTGGCGGGTGGAGCAAGATTCGTTAGCTGTTCTGAAGCCGCGTTATTAAGCGGTAAGCACGGAGCGCTACTGCTGACCGGCACAGTCGGATTGGCGACCGTGCTTTCTTTGACACGACCGCCCGATCTATGGCCCGCTTTTTCGCTCACATTGCTGGCCGCCACCCTGGCCTTTTGGCCTCGTGTAGGGGGAGCGTTAAGTTCTCATGAGTACCTTATGGCCCGACAGCTTCCGCCCGTGCACTCCTCGTGCACTTCGACAAAACGGCTGGTCGGATAGAATGGCGTAAATCCCAGCCGCACAACATGATGGGCGCATAGCTCAGCGGTTCAGAGCACCTGCCTTACAAGCAGGGGGTCGGAGGTTCGAATCCTCCTGCGCCCACCACGTTGCACGACAACAGCTTACGACGTTGCTGAACGTGGCTGGCACGGGGCCGAGATGTGGCTGTCGCGTCCATATCGCGTCCAGGAGGCCCGATCTCGGAGGGCCTGGGCTTTGGGGTCCGACCCGGGGGCGATCGCCCGTCAGGAACCGCCTGAGCGCGCCGGCGGGCCGCTCTGGCCGCTCGGTCGGAGGGGAGTTACCGGATCGCTACCAGGGAGGGGCGATTTCGGGCCTTCCGGGGGGCCTCGGTGGGGGCCAGAGGAGACAACCCATCAGAGTCGGCTTGTGCAGGTCGCCGGCCCGGGTATTGCGCCGACGGTGGAGGCGGCCCTATACTTCACGCGAAATCTTTTGCACCGCGGGGTCCTGTTTCTTTCGCGGTGGCCATGGATCAAAGGTACCTCCCCGCTGAAATGATCCCAAGGGGGTCTGTCGCAAGACTAGGCGGGGAGGTCGCATTTCTACCCTCCCCCCTCGGACCCGATTCGTGGCAACCCTACACATCGTCGCTGACGAGTCCGGCGATTTCACGTTCGGGCCCCAGGGAACCCGGCACTACGTCTTTGCCGTTGCCTGGACGTACGAGCCTGCCGAGCTGGCGCGCAGGGTCACCGAGCTCCGGATCAAGCTCCTGAAGCAGGGCCATGATGTACCCTTCTTCAGCGCGGCGGAGGACAAGGAGGCGAATCGCCAGGCGTTCATAAGGACGATTCTCGGTGACGACGGGTGGCAC
>JBOHRW010000001.1:0-8332 GCA_050732935.1 Gemmatimonadota bacterium | reverse complement strand
TCGGGCAGTATGTCTTCGACGAGGAGGCCGCCGACAGCGAGTTCAACGGCCTGTACATCGGCGGGGGGCTGATCGATCTGAGGCGGATCCTGGAAAGCGAGCGGCTCCAGACGCACCCCAACTATGCCGGGATCGTCAAGATCCACCAGGCGATGCTGTTCGGGATCGCGGCCAGCGTGTGGGGCGACATCCCCTACTCCCAGGCGGCGAATCCGGAGATCAGCGAACCCCAGCTGGACAACCAGCTCGATGTCTACGCATCGCTCCTGAGCCTCCTGGACGAGGCGATCGCCAACCTGCAGAGCCCGGCCGGGCCGATCCCGGTGGGCGGCGTGGATCTCTCGTTTGGCGGCGATGCCGCCAAGTGGCTCGCCGTTGCCCATACGCTCAAGGCTCGACTCCTGAGCCATCTGGCGGAGGTCGATCCCGGACGTTACGGCCAGGTCCTGAGCGAAGCACAGCTGGGCATCCAGAGTCCGGTGGGGAACTGGCTCGCCGTCCACAGCAGCATCTCCACGGAACAGAACCCATGGTTCATGTTCCAGCGCGACCGGTCGGGGTACATCTCAGCGGGGGAGTTCCTGGTCGAGCTCCTTAAGGCGCGGAACGATCCGCGTCTCGAGGTCTACTTCGCCCCGACTTCAGAGGGTGAGATCGTGGGTGCGCCGATCGGGGGCAGCGGCGACGCTTCGGGGCTGAACGAGGCCGCCGGATCGCCCGGAGCCCCGGATCTCAACTTCCCCCTCCTGACGTGCGAGGAGAACGCGTTCCTGGCCGCCGAGGCGGCTTTCCAGCTCGGGGACGCGGCGGGCGCGGCCGGGTGGGTGGAGCAGGGAATCGCGTGCTCTGAGGCGTTCTGGGGTGTTACCCTGCCGCGCCCGACGGCGATCACGCTGGAGGAGATCGTCGCCCAGAAGTACATGGCGCTGTTCCTGAGCTACGAACCATGGAACACGTACAAGCGGACGTGTCTCCCGGCCATCCAGACGTTCCAGGGTCAGCCTCTGCCGGGGCGGCTCTTCTACTCGGACGACGAGGCCGAGACGAACTCCAACATCCCGTCGGCGAGCGCGCAGCCGGCGCGGAACGCCAACGACCCGGCCCCCTGTCCGTAGGGAGCCGCACAGTGTGGCGTGACTCCAGCCGGCTCCTGCCGGTCGCGTGCCTGCTCCTGGCAGGGTGCGCGACCGGCCCCGGAGCCGGCGAGAACGAAGGGGCGCTTCCCGCGGTCGAGGTTCGCGTGGAAAACGACCTCCTGCCGCGGCAGGAGCTGACCGTCCGGCTCTTTCGACCCGACGGAACGCGTGAAATCCTGGGTTCCGTCGGTCCCGGGCAGACCCGCACCTTCCAGATCCGGGAATCGTCCTACGCGGGCTCGTTCGCCCTCCTCGCCGAGAACAGCAGCGGCCAGGAAATGGTGTCGCGCCCGTTCTCGATCTACCCCAACGACCGCGTGGACTGGGAGCTGCGGCTCAACCAGCTGACGGTGGGTTCCCCGTGAAGCCGGCGATCGGTGTCGCCCTCGCCAGCCTGCTGATCGCCGGTTGTCACAAGTTCGTGCCCGTCGAGACCGGTCAGGATCTCGATCGGACGACTTACATCCGAGCCCGTCTCACCGAGCCACGGGCCTTCCGCCTCGCGGATATCTCGCCCAACGCCATTCAGGTCGTCGAGGGTGAGGTGATCGGGTGGCGCGGGGACTCGCTGGGTCTGTCCGCATTCCTGATGACGGGTCCCTCGGGCGAGTTCCTGCCGCGGGGTCACTCGGTCATGATCGGACGCGGAGAGCTGGCCTCGCTGGAGGCGAAGCGCCTCGACGGGATCAGGACCGCGGCCGCCGTGGGCGGTCTCGTGGCGCTGGGAAGCGCCACCGGTATTGCTCTCACGAGCGGAGGGTCGGAGGGCGAGAGAGGCAACGGCGGGGGGGGACAGCCCCAGTAACGCGCTTCAGCCGCCGCTGACGGTACGCCCCGCGGACGAAGGTAGGTTCTCCGCCGCCACGGGTCGGCCCAGATGGTTTCCCTGGGCGAGCCGGCACCCCCGGGACTCCAGCCAGGCGAGCTGATCGGTCCGCTCGACGCCCTCGGCGATGAGCGGGAGCTCGAGGCCCTGGCAGAGGCCGATCAAGCCCTCGACGAGCCGCGCCTGGGACTCGTCGTGTCCGAGCCCGGTGATGAAGCACCGGTCCACCTTGAGAAAGTCGACCGGGAAGTGGACGAGGTAGGCGAGTGCCGAATGACCGCGACCGAAGTCGTCGATCACGATCTTCAGACCCAGATCGCGGAGCTTGAGTAGCGTACGGGCGGAACCCTCCGGATCACGGGTCGTGGCGCGCTCGGTGATCTCGACCGCCAGGCCTTCGCCGGTGATCCCCTCCTCGGCCAGCACGCCCTCCACGAAGGACGCTAGCAGGGGGTCCTCGAGGGTCGCCGGCGAGACGTTCACCGATACCCACTCGTGCCTGGCAGCGTCCCGCCAGATCCGGGACTGGCGGACGGCGCCCCGGATCACCCAGCGGTCCAGCCGGCGCAGCATCCCCGACTGCTCGGCGATGGCGATGAACTCGGCGGCTTCGAGAAGACCGCGCTCGGGATGACGCCAGCGCAGGAGGGCCTCATACGCCACCGGGACGCGCTCGGGGAGCCGGTGGATGGGCTGATAGTGCAGCTCCAACTCCTGGCGCTCGAGCGATCCGCGGAGCTGCTCCTCCAGCCATAGGGCCTCCCGGAGGGTGCTCCGGGCGACGGGTCTGTACATGGCGATGCCGCTCTCTTCGGTCACCGACTGGTACATCGCCAGATCGGCCAGCGAGAGCAGCTCGTCGAAGCGTTCGCCGTGCTCCGGACACAAGGCGATCCCGATCCGGCAATCGAGGTGGAACGCCTCGTTCGCGACCACGAACGGGGGCGTCAGGCACTCCTTCAGACCGCGCGCTGCCGCGAGCGCGTCCTCCTGCCGCGGCACGTTGACGAGCAGGACCGCGAACTCGTCGCCGCCCACCCGCGCCACGGTGTCCGAAGCCCGGACCCGCGACCTCAGCCGTTCGGCGAGCTCGATCAGTACGCGATCCCCCGTCGCGTGGCCGAAGGCGTCGTTGATGCGTTTGAAGCGGACGAGATCCAGGCATATCATGGCCATCCCGCCCTCCTCACGCTTCGCGCGCAGTATGGACTTGCCCGTCATTTCCTGGAGCATCCGTCGATTGGCCAGACCGGTCAGGGGATCGCGGAAGGCCATCCGCACGAGGTCCTCCTCGAGTCGTTTGCGCTCCGAGATGTCGATCGCGGTTCCCACGATGCTGGGTTCGCCGGTCTCCGGATCGTCGACCAGGGACGCGTTCTCGAGGGTCCAGATGATATGGCCGTCCCTGTGCCGCAAGCGGAGAACATGATTGGTGAGCATTCCCTTCTCGGTGACCATGCGGACCCATTCCTCGCGGTCCCGCGGATCGGGATAGACGTCGCCGGCCGAGAAGTGGAGCAGCTCGTCGCGCTCGTATCCGAGCATCCGGGCCATCGCGGTGTTGACGTCGCGGATCACCCCGTCGAGCCCGACGCGATAGACACCGGCCACATTGTGCTCGAAGAGCTGCCGGTAGGCGCGCGCCGAGATCTCGAGCGACTCCGTTCGACTCTTCCGGCGGCTGATGTCGCGGATGACGCCGGTGAAGAACCGGCGGCCCTCGGCCACGAACTCTCCGAAGGAGATCTCCGCCGGCATCGCGGATCCGTCGGCGCGGAGCACGGAAAGCTCCATTGCGTCCCAGTTCATGCTTCGCTCACTGGTCGCGAGGTAGTGGGCAAAGCCGGTGACGTGCCGCTCCCGGAACTCCTCGGGGATGATCGTGACCATGGGTGCCCCGATCAGGTGTTCGGGAGAATAGCCCAGGACGGACCGTGTGGCGGGACCGGCATAGACGATGCAGCCATCCTCGTCGACCGTGAGGATGACGTCGGCCACGGAGCGGGCGACCGCTTCGAGGTCGCGGAGCGTGGTGCGTTCGGACCCGGACATCGCATCCGGGACGAGAGCAATTCTCGTGCCCGCCGCGAAATCAACGATGAGATTCAGATATGAATGCCAATGTAAATTATCCTCAAGCCGGTCGATCCGCCCGAGACGCATCGGAGCCGGACGTTGGAGCACCCTCGCGGACAGGGACCGGCAGGCTCACTCCGCGCGCCAGGCCGGGGGACGCTCGCCGTCCAGCGACCGATAGCGCTCGAGGAGCTCGCGTTGCCGCGAGCGATCCGGCACGATCCGGCCCCGGAGAATGACCGTCTCGGGGAGCGTGGTGACCTCCAGCGGATCTCCCGACCACACCACCACGTCGGCCACCTTGCCGGGCTCGAGTGAGCCGTAGCGATCGGCGACCCCGTAGATCTCGGCCGGCGTGAGGGTGATCGCGCGAAGGGCGACGGCCGGCGAGAGGCCGAAGCGGACCGCGTTGCCGGCCTCCTGGGCGATCGTCGGCGCGCGGTGGTTCTCGAACGAGCTGAAGGCGATGGCGACCCCCGCTTCGGCGAGCCGGGCCGCGTTGTCGAAGCGGGCTCCCAGACGCTCGAAGGAGGAGGGGAGGCTCGTCAAAGGCTTGAGGATCACCGGCACCTCGGCGGCCGCCAGCTCTCCGGCCACCATCCAGGCCTCGCTGCCGCCCACGATGACAGGACGAAACCCGTACTCGCGGGCGAGCGCGAGCACGGCCACGATGTCGCTTGCCCGATGGACCTCGACGAGGAGCGGCATGCGCCCCTCGAGGACAGGCTGGAGCGCGGCGAAGTCGAGGCGCGACTCGGAGAGCTCCCGCGAGTCGCCGCTGTCATAGGCGGCGCGGTGCGCGGCCCAGAAACGGGCGTCTTCCAGGACCTCCTGGAGGCGCAGGGCGGCCCCGCCGCGGGCGCCGCCGGCCCGGGCGGCTCCCGTCTCGCCGAAGGTGGCGACCATCGCGACCTTGGGCTCGCCGATCATCTCGGCCGCCGAGGTTCCCGCGAGATCGATCACCGAGGCCTGACCGGCGATCAGCCCTCCGCGCGGCCCGGTGGCCACGGTCGTGACCCCGCCGAGGCGGGCCCACGGGATGAGGGTCGAGCGGGGGTTCAAGCCGTAGAGCGGATCGAAGGCCGCCGTCACGATGTCCTCGTCGTCCGCCAGACGGTCGTCGTTCGTCGAGCGCACCTGATCCACCTCCACCAGGCCGATCGAGGACCAGGGGTCGAAGAGGCCGGGCGTCACGACCGTGCCCGTGGCGTCGATGATCTGGGCGGAGGCCGGGACCTCGACATCCGTTCCCACCGCGGCGATCCGGCCGTCCCGGATGAGCACCGTGGCGCCTTGGATCGGCGGGCCGGAGACGGGGTGGACGGTCCCCCCGACGATGGCGATCTCCTGCGCCGCGGCCGGTCTCGCGGCTACCGTCGGCGCGGCCAGGAGGACGGCGGCGAGGAGCGCGAAAGACGCGCGGCGGCTCATCGTCCACCTCCTTCCCCGGGCGCGGGACTGGCGGGTCGGGGAGGCAGGATCCCGAGCTCGAAGTCGGTCGTCGGCTGCATCTCCTCGCGCGAGCGGTCATACACCAAGGCGCCGTCGATGTAGACCAGATCGGCATGTGTGTAGACGCTGAACGGGTCCCCCGACCAGACCACGACGTCGGCGTTCCTGCCGATCTCCAGGGTTCCGATCCGATCCTCGAGGCCGAGCGCCCAGGCGGGATTGGCGGTGATCCACCGGAGCGCCTCGTCGCGCGTCACGTCGAGCCCGGCGGCCCGGCCGAACGCCATCGCCCGTGCCGCGTTCTGGTTCATGATCTGGATCCCCATCGCGTCGTCGGTGTGGAGGATCGCCCGGGCGCCCGCCTCGGAGACGAGCGCGATGTTCTGGGGGACCATGTCGAACGCCTCCATCTTGAAGCCCCACCAGTCGGTCCACATGGACGCCGCCACCGAGTCACGAGCCAGGTAGTCGCGGACCTTGTAGGCCTCGACCGCATGATGGAAGGACCTCACCTCGAAGCCGAACTCCTTCGCGACGTTCAGCATGTTGACCATGTCGTCGGCGCGGTAGCAGTGGTTCTGGATCAGGATGTTGCCGCGCAGCACCTCGGCCAGCGTCTCGTCGGCCAGGTCGCGGTCAGGCTTCTCGCCGCCATTCTCCACCCACTCGTCCCACTTCTCTCGGTACGTCTGGGCCTCGATGAAGGCCTCGCGGTAGCCGGCCCAGTTGCCCATCCGGGTGGAGGGCCCCTGCTCATCGTAGACCCGCTTCGGATTCTCGCCGCAGGCCATCTTGAGCGCCATCGGAGCGTCCGGGAACATCATGTCCTGGGCGGACCGACCGGGAATGTTCTTGAGCGTGACGCCGCGGCCGCCGATCAGGTTGGCGCTTCCGGGCAGGACCTGGAGGGTCGTGACGCCGCCCGCCAGGGCGCGGGTGAAGCCTGGATCCTGGGGCCAGACTGAGTGGATCGCCCACACCTGGGCGGTGGTGGGATCGGTGGCCTCGTTGCCCTCGGAGTGGGCCTGGACGCCCGGCGACGGGTAGACGCCGAGGTGGGAGTGCGTGTCGATGATGCCCGGGGTCACGAATCGTCCGTTCGCGTCCACCACGGTGGCCCCCGCGGGAGCCGCCACGTCAGATCCGATGGCGGCGATCCTCCCGTTCTCCATGAGCAGGTCGCCGCCCTCGATTTCCTGGCCGTCGGCGGTCATGATCGTGGCGTCCCGGATCAGCGTCGGCCGCGAGGGCAGCGGGACATAGGTCGACTCCCAGGCGCCGTGAGCCATGCCGGCCAGGGCGCGGCGGGTCTCCAGCGAATCGCGCTCGCCGGCCGCGGCGCCGGTCTTTCCGGTCGCCGATGCGCATGCGGCGCCGAGCCAGGGGGAGAGGAGCAGCACGAGCATCGTCGATCGGGTCATCGGACCTCCGTCGGGTAGGTGAGAGACGATTCGTGGGAGGCGATTACAGTAGCGGCGGCTCCCGAGTCCGCCAACCGGACCGTCGCGTGCTTGTCGCCGATGTCGCGGAGAAGCAGGTTCGCTTGCGGGAATGACGCGCTCGATTCGATCGTTGGAGGTCCCGGTGAGCCGCTGGAGCCGCCCCCGCGCCCTGCCGATAGCGCTGCTCGCGGTCGCCGTGGCAACGCTCCTCTTTCTCCTCCCGCTGGGGGAGTGGACGCTGGCGCTCCTCGCGCGGGTCGAGCGCTTCGGACCCTGGGCCGGCGTGATCCTGGCCGCGCTCTGGATCCCGGCCGCGGTCTTCGCCGTGCCGGGCTCCCTGATCACGCTCGGCACGGGGTTCCTGCTGGGGGTCGGCTGGGGCCTTGTCACCGTATGGATCGGCAGCACGCTGGGTGCCGTCGCGGCCTTCCTGGTGGGCCGCACGCTGGCCCGTGAGCGCGTGCGGCGCTGGATCGCCGGGCGGCCCCGCTTCAGGGCCGTAGACCGGGCGGTCGAGACGGGAGGGCTCGGAATCGTGCTCCTGACCCGCCTCTCGCCCCTGTTTCCGTACAACTTCCTGAACTACGCCTTCGGCCTGACGGGTGTCCGGCTCCGGGATTACGTGCTCGGGTCCTGGATCGGGATGCTGCCGGGTACGCTGCTGTACGTCTATCTCGGCTCGACCGCGCAGGCGGTGGCCTCGATCGGTGCAGGGGGACGGGAGCGGAGCGAGCTCGAGTGGATGGCGTTTGCGGTCGGGCTCGTGGCCACCGCGGTGGTGACGTGGATCGTGACCCGCCGGGCCACGGCGATCCTGGAGGAGCGGACGGGGAAGGAGCCGGACGATGCGTGAGCCCCGGGGGGACGGAGCGGGCATGGGAGAGCTCCGCGATCCGAACGACCTGCAACTGGAATCGCTGGTCCGCCCCCCCGGCTGGGAGAACCCGCGGCCAGCGGAGCGCTACGACCTGGTGGTCCTGGGCGCGGGAACGGCGGGTCTCGTCGCAGCGGCCGGAGCGGCCGGTCTCGGCGCGCGCGTGGCCTTGGTCGAGCGCGGGCTCATGGGGGGAGACTGCCTCAACCATGGGTGCGTTCCCTCGAAGGCGCTCCTGGCCTCGGCCCGTCGCGCGGCCGAAGCCCGTCGGGCCGCACGCTACGGCGTCACGGTCGTAGACGTCGAGGTCGACTTCGCGGCGGTGCTGGAGCGAATGCGGCGGATCCGGGCCGCTCTGGCCGTCCACGACTCGGCCCGGCGGTTCCGCGACCTGGGGGTGGACGTATTTCTGGGCGAGGGTCGTTTCGTGAGCCGGGATGCCCTCCAGGTCGAGGGGGCGACGCTGCGGTTCCGGCGGGCGCTCCTGGCCATGGGGGGCCGTCCCGCTGTCCCTGCCGTCCCCGGC